>JANWXD010000026.1 GCA_025055455.1 Bryobacteraceae bacterium | reverse complement strand
GGACGGTGCCAGCCCCGGGGCGGCTCCAGGGCGAGACCACCGATGCGGAAGTAGCTGGTCATCATGCGCTGGCCGGAGAACATCTCGAAGATGCGCAGCAGCTCCTCCCGCTCCCGGAAACAGTACAGGAAGACGCTCATGGCCCCGATGTCAATGGCGTGAGTTCCGAGCCACACCAAGTGGCTGCTGATGCGCGTCAGCTCGGTGAGCAGGACCCGCATCCACTGGGCCAGAGGCGGGGCTTCCAGTCCCAAAAGCTTTTCGACAGCGAGGCAATAGCAAAGGTTGTTGGAGAGGTTCGCCAAGTAGTCCACCCGGTCCGTGAGGGTGACGGCTTGCTGGTAGGTCAGCGACTCGCACTGCTTCTCGATTCCCGTATGAAGGTAGCCGATGTCCAAGTCGGCCTTCTGGATGTTCTCCCCGTCTAGTTCTAAGATCAAACGGAGCACGCCGTGGGTGGACGGGTGCTGCGGTCCCATGTTGAGGACCATCCGCCGCGGAGCCGATACGGTTTCCGCGGCGGCGTCGACGGCAAGCTCTGGGTCGTTCACGCGGACTCCTTCTACTCTTCCCCGTAGCTGTACTTGTAGCCGTGAGTCGGATAATCTTTCCGCAGCGGGTGCCCTTCCCAATCCTCCGGCATCATGATCCGGCGCAGGTCGGGGTGATGGCGAAACCGGATGCCGAACAGATCGTACACTTCTCGCTCATACCAGTTGGCCGAGCGCCAGACCTCCGTGACCGAATCGATTTCAGGTTCCCGGCCGGGGAGGTGGCACTTCAACCGCAACCGCTCGTTGCGCTCGAGCGAATGTAAGTGGTAGACGACTTCGAAGCGCGGCTCTTGGGGGTACCAGTCCACGGCGGTGACATCGCTCAGGCGCACGAACTGGCGATTGGCTTTCAGGAACCGGCACACGGCGACGATACGCTCTGGGGCCACTTCGAGGGTGACCTCGCCACGGTGCACCTTGCCGTGGAGGACCGCACCGGGCAGCGCGGTCTCCAGGGCGGCGACGGTTTCATGGTGGATGAGCGCTTCAGGCAGCATCTTGTCGGGCGGGCTCGGGCCGCACCCGCTCGCCAGCCTCGTGCGCGGGCCAGTCCAAGGCCCCTTTTTTCCAGATGTAGAAATAGCCGCACAGAATCAGCGCCAGAAACAGCGCCATTTCCAAAAAGGCGAATAACCCGAGCTCGCGGTAGACCACGGCCCACGGATACAAAAAGACGGCCTCGATGTCGAACAGGATGAAGACCATGGCCACCAAGTAAAATTTCACGCTGAAGCGCTCGCCGGCCGATCCCACCGGGGGGATCCCGCATTCGTAGGGCATGTCCTTGACGCGGTTGCGGACGCGCTTGCCCAGCAGGTAGGACGCTCCCAGCATGCCCCCGGCGACCGCCATGGCGATGAAGGCTTGCAGCAGAACCGGGAAATAGAGTTCCGTCTGGGAGGTAGGCATCCTCTTTGACCCGGAAGCGACTCTAAACTTCGACTATAATGAGGGGCGAAACGGGGTGTCAAATCACCGGCTGATTGCCATGAACGCTGCACCGCCGGGACACATCGAGATTGTCGTAAACGGGGAACGGCGCTCCGTGCCGGAGGGACAGACCGTGCTCGAGTTGCTCCGCTCGTTGGAACTGGATCCGGCGCGGGTGGCCGTCGAAATGGATCGGGAAATTCTCAGGCGAGAGCGATGGGCGGAGACGCCGCTCCGAGACGGCACGTGTTTGGAGATCGTGCAGTTTGTCGGAGGCGGCTAAGCTCGAAAACATTGCCGATCCATCACGTTTCATGTGATTTGGGCGGCCGCGCCCCCGGGCAAGGGGTCCCCTTCCGCCGACGTGGCAATCCATAGAACAGAGGGCAGATTTTGTGGTTGACAGGAATCGCCAGTTGGGTACAATCGGTAGGGTCGTTCATCTGGCTGGAGAGAGTTCTCACGCATGCTGAAAAACAACCGAAAGCGAACCCGCATTGCTCCCCCGATTCCACCCGACGAAACCACGTACTCGACGCGCGAGGTCTCCAAGATCGCGCGCGTCAGTCTCCGCCAGTTGCAGTGGTGGGACGAACAGCACCTGGTCTCACCGCGGCATCAGGGACACCGGCGCGTGTATCGCGCCGAGGAGGTCTTGGAGGTGGCCCTGATCGCGGAGCTCCGGCGGAAGGGGTTTTCCCTTCAGAAACTCCGGCGCGTCATCCGGTACCTGCAACGCGACATGGGCCGGAGGCTGGCGGACCTGCTGCGGGGAGACTCGGAGGTCCACCTGTTGACCGACGGCAAGTCTCTCTATCTGGAAGATTCCGCAAACCGCGTGATTGACATCCTCAAGAACGCGCGGCAGCCGATGTTCCTGGTCTGCGTGACCGACCAAGTTCGGCGGCTGACGCCTCCTCCCAAGAAGGGCGTCCGGAGCGAGTCCGCTCCGGTGTCGCTGCGGCGTTCCCGGGCCGTGTAGCCGCTGGGGCTGAAGAGGGCGGTGACCGGCGGCGCGTGTAGGGTATAATTGACGCAGGGCGAATTATGAAAGGGTCCAAACCGCCGGGGTGGATGATTGCATCTCTGGTCACGCTGTTTGCGTTTCTGGGCGGGATCTGGGGCCCGGCAGCAAGCGGCGTCGCGGCAGCGAGCGGGGAAGACGACTTACGCGCCAGTTTGCGCACATTTGCCACCGTCTATGACTTGGTAGAGCAGAATTTCGCCAACCGGCTGGACCCGGAGCGGGCCATTTATAAAGGCGCCATCCCGGGCATGCTCCGAACCCTGGATCCGCACTCGAGCTTCTTCGACCCAAGGGATTATCAATTGCTCAAAGAAGACCAGCGGGGGCACTACTTCGGGGTAGGGATGAAAGTGGGCCCGAGGAACAACAAGACGCTGGTCGTGGAGGTGTTCACGGGTTCGCCGGCCTACCGGGCCGGGTTGCGTCCCGGAGACGTCATCGTCTCGGTGGACGGAAAATCGACGGAAGGGTTGACCACCCCGGAAGTCGCGGACCGCCTCAAGGGTCCTCGAGGCACGCTGGTCAAGGTGGAAATCATGCGGGAAGGCAACCCCTTACCGCTGCTATTCGAGATCATTCGGGATGAGATCTCGCGCAAAAGCGTTCCGGATGCTTACTGGATCCGTCCCGGGATCGCCTATCTATACATCTCCCAGTTCAACGAGAACACCAGCCGGGAAGTGGACGAGAATCTGCGCCGGCTGGGGGAGCACAACATCCGCGGCTTGATCCTCGATTTGCGAGGCAACCCCGGGGGGCTGCTGAGCGAAGGGGTGGCCGTGGCGGAGCGGTTCCTCCAGAAGAACCAGACGATTGTTTTTCACAAAGGGCGGGCTTCTGCCGAGCGCTCCTATGTGGCCAAACGGGGCAACGGCGGCTATCGTTATCCCATCGTGGTACTGGTGGATCACCAGTCGGCCTCCGCGGCGGAAATCGTGGCCGGGGCGCTGCAAGACCATGACCGGGCGTGGATCATGGGAGACAACACCTTTGGCAAGGGGCTGGTGCAGACGGTCTACCCGCTGTCGGAGAACACTGGACTGGCTCTAACCACGGCCAAGTACTACACGCCCAGCGGCCGCCTGATCCAGCGCGATTACACGGGCTTGTCGTTCTTCGACTACTACTACCGCAAGAACTCGGACGTGAAGAACCCCAATGACGTGCGCATGACGGACTCCGGGCGGACTGTCTACGGGGGAGGCGGGATCGCGCCGGACGAGAAGGTACTACCCCCCAAGCCGACCCGGTTTCAGATCGAGCTGCGACGCAAGTACGCATTCTTCGACTTTACGTCGAAATACTTTGGCAGGCGCGATAAAGCAACTCTCCCGGAGGGTTGGGAGCCGGACGAAACGCTGTTGGCGGAGTTTCACCAGCACCTCATCGAGAAAGGCGTCTCCTTTACCGAGGCGGAGTTTGCCCAACACCGTGACTGGATCCGGACGGAGCTGAAACGGGAGATGTACGCGACTGCGGTCAGCGTGGACGCGGCCAATCGCGTGGCCATCGAAGCGGATCCGGTGGTGGCGAAGGCGATCGACGCCATGCCCAAGGCGCGGGCGCTGCTCGAGAACAGCCGAAAGCTCATTGTCCGCCGTCTGGCCAAGTAACGCCGCCGGCACCGTCGCGGCCCGTTCCGTTCCAGATCCTCAAATTGCCGTCCTCGATGCGGGAGGCCAATACTGTCACCTGATCGCCCGCAAGGTACGCGAGCTCGGCGTATACGCCGAAGTCCTCCCCAGCGAGACACCCACCGAGCGGTTGCGAGGGAAAAAAGGCGTGATCATTTCCGGCGGGCCCAGCAGCGTCTACGAGCCCGGAAGCCCCACGGTGGATCCGGCGCTGTTTTCCGAGCCGGTCCCCGTTCTCGGGATTTGCTACGGCTTGCAACTGATGGCCCATCTGCTAGGCGGGACAGTGGAACGCGGCCAGAAAGGTGAGTATGGGCTGGCGTTTCTCGAGCTTCGGGATCCGACCGATCCTCTGTTCCGGGACCTGCCGGTTCGCCAGCAGATCTGGATGAGTCACCGCGACACGGTCACCAAGCCGCCCGCAGGCTTTCGCGTGGTGGCGAGCACGCCGGCCTGCGAAGTCGCGGCCATGTCGGCTCCCGAACGCAAGTGGTTCGGGGTGCAGTTTCATCCCGAGGTGGCTCACACCATCTATGGCCGGGAGATTCTCTCGCATTTTGTCTTGGAGGTCTGCGGCTGCCATAGAGACTGGGACCCAAGACGCCGCTTGCCGTTCCTCGAGGAATCGATTCGCCGCACGGTGGGCGCGCGCAACGTGTTCTTTTTCACGAGCGGCGGCGTGGATTCGAGTGTGGCTTTCGCTTTGTGCCTGAAAACCCTCGGGCCGGATCGGGTGCGGGGGATTTTTGTCGACACCGGCTTGATGCGCGAGGGAGAGACGGATTTCGTGCGCGCCCTCGGGCCGGTGCTCCAAACCGGGGTGCTGGAAATTGTCGATGCGCGGCAGCGCTTTCTCTCCGCCTTGGCGGGCGTGCGGGATCCCGAACAAAAGCGGCGGATCATCGGCGAGGAGTTCGTGCGGATCCAGCAAGAGATCATCGAGTCGCACGGATTTCTGGACGAAGAATGGATCCTCGGACAGGGCACGATCTATCCGGACACGATCGAGTCCGGTGGCACCGAGAAGGCCTCGGTGATCAAGACGCACCACAACCGCGTCCCGGGGATTCAGCGACTCATCGAAGCGGGCCGGGTGGTGGAACCACTGGCTTCCTTCTACAAGGACGAGGTGCGGCAGCTGGGCCGGGAATTGGGATTGCCAGAAGCGCTGGTGGAACGGCACCCGTTCCCGGGGCCGGGCCTGGCGATCCGCTGCCTGTGCGCCGCATCCGAGGCCGCCCTGGAGCGGTGTGACGAGGGCTGGCTGCTGCCGCTTCGCTCGGTCGGGGTGCAAGGGGATTCCCGGACGTACGCTCGCGTGCTCGTGCTCGACCAGTACCCGGCGCCGGAGGCGAATTTGCAAGCCGCGGCGACGGAGTTGATCAATCGCCTCCATGGAGTGAATCGCATCGTGGCCGTGGCCGCAAAGTCTGCCCCGTTAGAGGCGATGCGAGTGTTCGCGAGCGCGCTGTCAGAGGAGCGTGTGGAGCTCCTGCGGCGGGCGGACGCCATCGTGCGCGCGCTCACGGCGGCCAGCGGTTTCGACCGTCAGGTCTGGCAGTTCCCCGTGATCTTGATCCCGGTGGGCGTGCCGGGGCGCCCCGAGTCGGTCGTGCTCCGTCCGGTGCACAGCGTGGACGGCATGACGGCGCAGTCGGTGAATATGCCGACAGAGCTGCTGGATGAGATCGCACGCGAGCTGCTGGCGCTCGATCCGGTGTGCGCGATCTTCTACGATCTCACCCACAAGCCCCCGGCTACCATCGAGTGGGAATAGGTTCACAATGGGCATCCATCCGAGGGACGGAGTTTCGAGGAAAAGCCGACGGACCACGCTGGCGGGTTTGCTGGCCGTGGCCGTGCTGGGCGCTCAGCCGTATGATTTGGTGCTCCAAGGCGGCCATGTGATCGATCCGAAGAACCAGATCGACGGCGTCCGGGACGTGGCGATTGCCGGGGGCAAAATCGCACGCATTGCCGAACGCATTCCCGCCTCCGAGGCTCGCCAGCGAATCAACGTCCAGGGCCTGTACGTGACCCCGGGTCTGATCGACATGCACGTCCACGTCTACCTGATCACGGGCCAGAAAGGTTTGGTGGGGGAAGTCAGCGTTCTGCCCGACGCCTTTTCGTTCCGCAGCGGCGTGACGACCATGGTGGATGCGGGCACGGCGGGCTGGCGCAACTTCGGCGACTTCCGCCAGCGGATCATCGACCGGGCCCGCACCCGGGTGCTCGCCTTTCTCAACATCGGCGGCGTCGGCATGTCGTCGGAGGGAGAAAACGACGTGCGCGACATGGATCCGGAGCAAGCCGCCCGAACGGCGCGGGCCCACCGTGACGTCATCGTCGGCTTCAAGGTGGCCCACTACGACAAAGACGAGTGGCCGGACGTGGACAACGCCCTGGCCGCCGGGCGCGCCACCGGTCTCCCTGTCATGGTGGACTTCGGATGGACGGGCCAGCAGCGCACTCTGGAGACGCTGCTGACCGGTAAGCTCCGGCCGGGCGACATCTACACCCACTGCTACTCCGGCCACCGGGCCGAGCTTCTGGCGGACAACAGATTGAACCCGGCCATGTGGGAGGGCCGCAAGCGCGGCATCCTGTTCGACGTGGGTCACGGAGCGGCCAGCTTCTATTGGAACATCGCGGTGCCCGCCGTAGAACAAGGATTCTATCCCGACGTCATTTCGACGGACCTGCATGGCGGGAGTATGAATGCGGGCATGAAGGATATGCTGAACGTGATGTCGAAGATGCTGGCCCTCGGCATCCCTCTCGCGGACGTGATTCGGATGTCGACGTGGGCCCCGGCGCAAGCGATCCGCCGTCCCGAGCTCGGCCACCTGGATCCCGGCGCTGTAGCGGATGTGGCCGTGCTGCGGCTGGAGAGAGGAAGCTTCGGTTTTCTCGACGCGGCCGGCGCCCGCCACCCCGGTGACCGCCGGCTCGTGGCAGAGCTGACGATCCGCGGCGGCAGCATCGTTTGGGACCTGAATGGCCTGGCCGCCGCAGACTGGAAGACCTTCCCGTATCGGCCGCGGCAACGGCCGAAATAGCGGATCTCTCGGCGGCGCCGGACAAGCCGGGGAGGCGCCTCAGCGGAAAACAACCAGATCGTCGAGTGTGATTTTCGCGCCTGCGCTGCCGGGATACGGCTCCCCGAGAACGACGATCCGCAACGTGTGCCGTCCGGGCTTCAAGCCGAACGAGTGCCAGACAGCTTCGCCGCTCTTGGTGGCCTGCTCGTCGGAATAAACGTCCACCACGCGGTCGAGCCGGCCGTCGAGATAGATCTCGGCTTTTCCCCCGTCCGGCAAATACGGTCCGGTGAGGATGGCCCCCGTGCCCTCGAACGTGACCGTGGCCTCGGCCCCCTTTGCGTCTGCGGTTTTCGAAGTCACAGTTTGCCCGCGCCGGGAGACTTCCGAGATTTGCCAAGCCCCGGTCCATCTCCAGCGCGGGTCCGTCACGCTGATCCGTTCGACGGGCGAGCCGTAATCGTCCCAGACCTCGAGTCTGGCCGGTTCCGGATCTTGGACCCGCACGAGGAGCCGGTTTCCTTCCCGCCGCCCGCCTGCGCGTTCGACCAAAGCGATCGCCCGCGTTTCCGTGCTGGTGACAATCGAGCGGAACGTGTAGTCGGTGAACTGGAATTTCTCGTCGGCGATCGCTTCGATCCCGCGTTTCCACTCCTCGGGGATGCGCCGGTATCCGAGCATGACGCCGAGCACTCCCGCGGCGCTGGCGGGATTGCAGTCGGAATCCTGCCCGGCGCGCGTGGACACCTCCAGGGTTTGACCGAAGTCGCCGTCGCCGTAGAGCAGGCCGAGCGCGACATAGGCGCCGTTCAACTTGGCGTCGATGTTGAACGGCCGGAGTGCTCCCGCCGGACAAGGGTCCCGGCGGTCCCACTTTCGCTGGATCAGCTCCCAGACTTTCTCCCAGTCTTTCGGGTATTGCCGCGACCAGGCCAGCACGTCGGCAATGAGCTGCGCATACGGGCTCTGGCGCGGCAGCACGGCCAGTCCCGCCTCCACCACTTTGCGCGGGTCGCGCTCGAAGAAGGCGGCCGCGTACATGGCGGAAACGAACATGCCGCCATAGACGCCGTCGCCACAGTTCATCACGCGCCCGGCGCGCAGGCACAGGTCATTGGAGGCACGGGGCAGGCCGGGCGCCATCAGCCCAATAAAATCGGCTTCGATTTGGAAATCGATGTCGTTGGCGTGCGCGTTGTATTGGGGCGTTCCCGCCAGGTGCGCGGGCACACCGCGCTTCAACGCCCGCCGCGCCGCCAGATTGGCGTGCCAGAGGGCGTAGCGTGCCTCGCGAAACATCGCGGCAAAGTCCTCGGTGGTGGCATCCAGGCCCTTCTGGTCCAGCACCTGGGCGAAGGTCATGTCCACATAGAGGTCATCCTGAGTCAAGGCGTTGCGCACGCGGTCCGGCGTCCAGGCGGGCAGGGCCTCCCGGGGGATGATTTGCCCAAGCCAGCGGAATTCGGTCGGAGCCCCGAAGCTGACCCCGATCATCTGGCCGGCCCAGCCCCCGGCGATGCGGTCGCGCAATTCCTCGAGGGAAATTTCGCGCCAGCGAGGGTCCGCGGCGAAGGCTGACGCGGCGCTGACGAGCAGCAAGGCGAGCCGGGCTCGACGTGTCATGCCCTAATTCTACTCTGCGAGCAAATTTCGTAAGGCCGAAGCGAGCCCCGGATATCGAAACGAGAAGCCGGCCGCCTCCGCCGCCCGCGGAAACACGCGCTGGCTGGCGAGCAACACCGCCTCGGCCATCTCCCCGAACAACACTCTCAGGGCCAGGGCCGGCGTGGGAACGAGCGCGGGTCGCCGGAGAACAGTGGCCAAGGTTTCCGTGAATTCGCTATTCCGGACCGGATTGGGGGCGACGGCATTCACCGCACCGCGAAAACCGTCCGCGGTGAGCGCAAACCGGATCAAGTCCACCAGATCTTCCACGTGGATCCACGACATCCATTGCGACCCAGGACCGAGCCGCCCACCGGCGCCCAGGCGAAATGGCGGCAGCATGCGGGCTAAGGCTCCGCCCTCCGGCCCCAGCACGATCCCGATCCGCAACCGCACCACCCTCAGGCCCAGCGCCTCGGCTTCGGCGGCCGCTCGCTCCCAAGCCACGCAGACCTCCGGAAGGAACCCCCGGCCGGGGCTCGAATCCTCGGTGAGGATCTCATCGCCGCGGGATCCGTAGTAGCCGACGGCAGAGGCGCAGACGAGCACGCGCGGTCGCTGGGGCAACCGGGCCAGCGCCGCCACCAGGCGCTGGGTCGCCGCGACGCGGCTGTCGCGGATGCGGCGCTTGGTTTCCGGAGTCCAGCGCTGCGCCACGGGTTCACCGGCCAAGTGGACGATCGCGTCGGCTGGAGCGAGCGCCTCCCCCGGAGGTTCTCCCGCCAGCACGTCCCAGACGGAACACTCGACCGAGGGCCCAACACCTGTGCGCCCGGGCCGCACCAGGAGGTGCAGCACATGCCCGTCTCGAATCAGGCGCCGCACGAGGCGCCGGCCCACAAAACCGGTTCCGCCCGTGATAACGATCCTCACAGCGTCCCGCCATTGTACCTCCGTCGCAAGCGACACAGTGGCCAAAGCTAAAATGAAAAAACGTTTCCATGGGCGCCTGGAACCGCGCCACGCTGCTGTGGGAGTACTTGCGAGGCCGCACCCAGCTGCACGGCCGTCCGGTCGAGTACATCGTCGAAACGACGGCGAAGTGCAACCTCTACTGTCCGATGTGCCCTCGGGAAACGATCCCGCAGCCCAAAGAGGACATGGCGCAGGAAATTTTCGAGCGCCTGGTGGCGGAGTCGGCGCCGGCCGCCGAACATATGATGCTCATCGGCCTGGGCGAGCCCTTCCTGGACCCGCGCATCTTCGACCGCATCGAGTACTGCGCCCGTCACAACATTTCCACGCTGTTGTCGACCAATGGCACCTTCTTGGACGAAGCCACGGCGGAGCGTCTTTTGCGATCCTCCTTGGAACACATCACGCTGAGCTTCGACGGCGCCACCAAGGAGACGTTCGAGTACTATCGCAAAGGCGCCCGCTTCGAGAAGGTCCGCGACAACTTCGTCCGCTTCGCGCGCCTCAAACACGAGCGCCGCGCCCCCATCCACGTGGTGGTGCAGATGGTGCGCATGGAACGGAACGCTCACGAAGTCGAAGAGTTCATCCGCTTCTGGAGCGCCGTGCCGGGCGTGGACCAAGTCCGCGTCAAAGAAGACGAAACGAACCTGCTGCGGCCCGGGGCCGGGCACGACCCCTCCGACTGGAAGCATCCCTGTCACTACCTCTGGCGCGGGCCGCTGTACATCAAGCACAACGGCGATGTGTACCCGTGCTGCCAGAGCTACATGTTGGGAGGAACACCGGTGGGGCGGATCGGGGAGCAGCCCCTGGCGGAGATTTGGAATTCGCCGGAGCTCCAACGCATGCGCCGTCTCCATGTCGCCGGCCGCGCTGGAGAGATCGACGTCTGCTCGCGTTGCTGCACCACCATTCCTCACCCGCTGCTGGTTGCCGGAAGTCTGGTCTTCCACGGGCGGACCGTGCGCCGTCTGCTCCCCTGGGTGGAACGGTTGGCCTATTTTTCGCGCCTGCCGGCGAAGCTCCTGAAACCGCCCCGAGCCAGGGCACGTGCAGGCAACTTAGTTCAAATCGGCGACGCACAACGGTAGCCGGACCGCTGCGACCGTTCCCCAGAGCGCGATAATGACAAGGAGGAGTTCGGTTTCATGCTGCGAGCGATGAGCGTCTTTTTGCTTGCATGTATTGCTGCGGTCGCCCAATACAAGCTGGAGGCAACGGGCGCGCCTCCGGAGGATTTGGACCCGGCCATTCGGCAGATCCTCGCCCCGAGCGGCCACAGAATCCTCCGAGGCGACGGCTCGGTGTATTGCGAGATCTGGTTCCGCGCTTCGGCGCCCTCGGGCGCCCCGACTTCCGAGCAGAACGTCAGTCTGACCACGGTGCCGCACGGCGCCTTGCTCGGCGCCATCCGCTTCCTAGTTCGCGGACAAGACCGCCGCGGCCAGCCTATCCTTCCTGGGGTCTACACGCTGCGCCTCAGCTTTTTCCCGCCCGACGGCAACCATCAGGGCGTAGCGCCTCAGCGGGATTTTCTGTTACTGATTCCAGCCGCAGAAGACAAAGACCCGAACGCCACGCCCTCCTACGCGGAAGTGGTCGCTATGAGCAAGAAGACGACCAAAGGTGGGCATCCGGCCATATTGAGCCTCTGGAAAGACGACTCCGGACGCGCGCCGAGCCTGGTGCAAGAAGGCGAATCGGACTGGGTGCTCTACACCAAAGTCGGCGACCTGCCGATCGGCGTGATCCTGATCGGCGTTTATACCGGCTGAGGAGCCGCCATCCGTGGCACCTCGGCCGGGCACAGGCCGCGGAAAAACGGGCAGCGCTGACAGTGTTCTCCGGGCTGAAGCGGGAAGTTCAGTGTCTCTTGGGCTTCGCGGAAGCGGTGAACTAAACGGAGCGCTTCGGTGACCTCTGGCGGACCGACCGACACGGGCACGGCTGCGTCGGGACGGAGAAAATAGACCCAAGCCTCGTCGGGCCGGCTGCCGTTCAAACGTTCGAGGGCGAGCGCATAGAGACGCAGCTGGATCGCGTAAGAGGCCGCGTGAGCGGAAGCATCGGGCCTCGAGATGTCGTCGGTCTTGTAATCCACGATGGCGACTCGTCCTGCCTCCTCGAACCACAAATCGATTTGGCCACGCACCACCAGGCCTTCGACTTCCATGACGAAGTCGAACTCCCGCTCGACGACTTGCGCTCGCGCCACGCGTTGGCCGAGTCCGCTCATGTGAAACCGAGCCGCGAGCGCGCGAGCTTCGGGAGAAGCATCCGTCTCTTTGCCGGCCAACAGCGCGTGCACTTGCTGACCGAAGGCGATGGCGCCTGGCAGCAGCAGTTCGTCGGACTCGGCGCTCGGCGGCTCGTCGTGAGACCGACGACGGGATGGCGGAGGCTGCCAGCCCAAGTAGCGCGCCAAATAGTAGCGCCGCGGGCAGTTCTGATAGAGAAGGAGCGAGGTGACCGAAACGGAAGCGTCGTGCTGGCCGGAGGGCTTCAGCCGATCCCATAACACCACCTCCTCGGCTCCCGGGGTATTCATCGGCGCAGGGGCGACGGCGCGCTCGGGCTCGGCCGCGGTGCGCCAGAGGCGCACGCTGAAACCTTTGCCCGCCAGGGGGAGCACAACCGGCGCTCGATCCACTGCATTTCGCTCGACCCCGAGAGCTTCCGAGACGATCTCCGGCCAATCGGAGCCCGACCGCCGGGTGGCCGCAAACGACAGGACTAGGTGCTCTTGCGCCCGTGTCATGGCGACGTACAATAGCCGGTGCTCTTCGCCGCGCTCCCTCGCTTCGAGGTCGCCGAGAGCCTCCAAATAGGCCAGATCTTTCGCGGGCTTATCGGGATCCGCCGGATCCCTCCATTTCGCTCCGAGTCCGCCGGGGCCAAGCAGGAGCGGGGGCTGCCGCCGGTTGGGTCCTTTGTGCATGGCCGCCACGAAGACAATGGGGAATTCGAGCCCTTTGGCCTGGTGCACCGTCATCAGTCGCACGACGTCGGAGGAGTCGTCCGGAGGGGCTTCCGGCTCCCGCTCCATTCGCCGGCGCAGCTCGAGATGGTCCACGAGAAGGCGAAGCGGCAGCGGCCGCCGGCGCCAAATGTCCCGCACCAAACTCAGAAACTTGGCCGTGTTGGCCCGGGCGCGGCCATCGGCGCCCTGCTCGTAGCCGGAATCGTCCACAAACCGGGCCAGGAGTTGGTCCGGAGGCACATCATCGCGCATCCGGCGCGCGGCGCGCAGCCGGTCGCAAAACCAGCGCAGACGTGCGAGATCCTCGGCGTCGAAGGCGGAAGTGTCGTGACGATGCAGCCTCCAGAGGGCCGCGCCGAGGGGGCCGATGCCTTTCAGACGGACGAGCGTTTCGTCTTTGACGCCCACCAGGGGCGAACGGAGCACGACCGCCAGCGCCACCTCGTCGCACGTGTTGGCAATCGCTCGCAGCAGATGGAGCAGATCCCGGGCCTGCCGGGTTTCGAAGAAGGCTTTGCCTCCGCCCGCCAAATACGGGATCCGGAACTCCCGGAAGGCCTCCTCGAGCGGCGGTGCGGCGTTCATGTTGCGCACCAGCACGGCGATATCGCGAAACCCCGCCCGCCGGCGACCCTCGCGGGAGTCGAGCGAGAGCGACCCGACGAGCTCGACGATGCGGCGCGCCACCCACAACGCCTCGATCCGGGCCGCGGCCTCGCTGTTCTTGCCATGCCCGATGAGGACTTCCACGGAGGGCTCGTCTTTGGGCGAGAAGGAGCGCAACGGCTTGAGAACATGCGGCTCGACACCGTCCACGCTGCGGAACACGCGCTCCACCGCGCGCAGGATTTCCCTTCGGCTGCGGTAATTCTCGCGCAGCTCGTCGATCTGTCCTCCTTGGGCCGCGATCTGATCCCGATACCGGCGGAATACCTCCGGCTCGGCATAGCGGAATCCATAAATGGACTGGTTGATGTCGCCGACCGCGAAGAAGCGGCCGGGGGTTCGGATCCGGTCCATCAGCTTCCATTGCAGCGGGTCGGTGTCCTGCATCTCGTCCATGAGGATGTGGTCGAAGCTCCCTCGCACGGCCGTGAGTACGCTCGGGTGGTTCTCGAGCAGCGCGAGGGACCGCTCGATCAGATCGGCGAAATCGAGCGCGGCGGCCGCGCGCTTGCGTTCCCGATAGCGTCGATCGAGCTGCTGCAACGCGTCCGCGAGGAGCCGGCGCTGGGCCTCGTACCGCTGGCTGACCCGGACTGCCTCCTGGCGCCGAGAGCCGCGCTCGGATTCGGGATCAGTCAGCCCGACTTGGCTCAGCGCCTGAAGGTCGACGCCGCGGGCGCGCGCCGCTTGGTAGGCCTGAACCAAGGGAAAAGCGAGATTGTCGGGCTCGACGAAGGATTCGAGTAGAGCTCGCAAACCGTGGGGATCCCCCGCGCACAAAGCATCCCAGGTTTCACGGACCGATTCGGCCAGCATCTCGGCGCTAGCCGGCTCGTCGAGTACGGCGAATTCAGGATCCAAGCCCGCTGCCAGTGCGTGCTCCCGCAGCAGACGCGCGCAAAAGCTGTGAATGGTCGAAACCCAGGCCCGCTCGACCTGCCGGCGCGTGTCCGGACGATCGCGGAACGCCTCGACAAGGCGGTTCTTGATCTCGCCGGCGGCTTTTTCGGTGAAGGTGATGGCGAGGATTCGGAGCGGGGAAACGCCTTGCTCGACCAACCAGCAGAAGCGCTCCACCAGCACGCGCGTCTTGCCGGAGCCCGGGCCGGCCGACACGCACACGTCCTGGCCCATGCGATGGGCGGCCTGGCTCTGCTCCGCGGAGAGGCTCATTCGCTGTCCTCGGCGGCGGCCGCCACCGTCGGCGCCTCCACCTCGATGCGGCAGACGTCACGGAATGTGCAATGCTCGCAAAGCTCCGGGGCTGCCGGGTCCGGCGCCACGATTCCCGCGCCGATCTTGGCGAACGCCTCCAGAGCACGGTTGCGAGCTGTTTCAGCCAGCTCCTCGAGCACGTCCTCCGTGCAGGTCACTCCCGCCTTTTCGAGGCCCGGCAGCCCCAGATGCCAGCCGTCCCATTTGGGTTTGCCGCGCACCCCTGCCAGCAGGAAGCCCGCCACGGAACAGCCCAGGCACTGCCGAGCGCCGAGCAGATACAAGCCGCCTTGGACCAGTTTCCCGTCTTCGTGGCCGCGGATGCGCTGGCTGACCCGGTAGGGCTTGACGTACTTGTAGTCGATGACGATCGCCCGACCGTTCGCATCGCGGTCCACGCGGTCAATCCGGCCCTCGATCCACAACCCGTCGCCGAGCTCGAGCCGGAACTTCTTTTCTGTCTCCACGGTCTCGAGCCCGGAGAGCGAAAATTGTGGGACGAAGCGTTTCAAGTTCTGCTCCAGCTCGAGCCGCGCTGCCTCTCGCGCGTAGCCAGGCGGGATCGCCTGCCGCTCGGCCCACGCCTCGAACAACTCCTCGAAGAGCGCTGCGAAATCACCCTTTTGCGTTGCCCATCGCTCCAGGAACTTGTGCGCCATCTCGCCGCGGCCGGCGAAATCCACGCGCTCGTCCGGCGCCTCGGGCGGCGCTTCGAGATCCAGCGTGTACCGGGCGAAGAACAGAAAGGGACATTGCAAGAAGTCCTCGATGCCGGTGGGCTTGAGCGTGCGGTTCCGCTGTGCGATCTCGGTCTGCAAAGCACGATCCGCCACCCGCACCGTCCGCGGCGCTCGCGGGGAGACGAGCGAGCGGGGACGCAAGGCCACTGCTTCGGCGTCCTCGTCGGCCGGCCTCGCGGAGAGGAACTCGTCCAAGAAAAACGAGCGCAGGTTCTCCTCGCCCTTGGCGTTGAACCGCGACCAACTCAGCACGAGCTTCGTGGTGGCGCGCGACACCGCCACATCCCACAGCAGCCGCTCCTCGTCCTCGCGGGCCGACGCCGTCCCGACCCGATAACCCGCTCGGTTGAGGACCGCGCGCGCTTGTTCATCCAGCATCGGATCCGGCGTAGGGTGCAGCGGGAACTCGCCCTCCAGCAGTCCGCAGACAAACACCACCGGCAATTCCCACTGCCGCGCTTCGTACGCGTCGAGCAGGTGCACGACGTTGCGCCGCTCGTCGCGCACGCGTAGCACGGTGGCTTCCAGCACCGCCGTGACCGCGTTCCAAAACTCCTCCAGAGTCACGGGCCGAGCCTCCGGCATCGAGGAGGCGGCCTCCTCCAGGGCCGCCTGGTAGGCCTCGAGTGTGGCAGCCTGACGGCGCCAGACCAACGCCGTATCGTGAGGTTCTTCGCCCTGGGGCCGCTCGGGCCAGAAAAATTCGGCGAGCCTGGAGAGCCGGGCCCGCCATTCGGAAGGCGGAGCGAGCTGGCGGCGCCAAGTCTCTAGCGTCTCGAGCCGGTCGAGAAAACCCCGCACCCTGGGAGTGCGCGCGAATTGCCGAAGCGTGTCGAGCCCTCTGGCCGGGAGCCGAGCGCGGACGTCGAACTCGAAGCGATCGGCGCCAGCCTGCCGACCGGCTCCTGAAGCCGTCAGTATGAGCGCCTCGAGCACTTTCTCGTGAGCCCAATCGGCGCACAACGCTTCGATGACCGCGGCAAAGAAACGAATGACGCTTTCGTCGGCGAGCCTTCGACCGAAATAAGCGCGCACAGGGATACCGAATCGCACGAGCGCGCTTTCCACAGCGGCCGCCCACGGACCGGCCGAGCGCACGATGACTCCCATCTCGCGCAAAGGGCGCCCCGCAGCGGCCTCCGCGAGAATCCGACGGGCGATTTCGTTGCATTCGTAATCAGGTGCCGCGGCAGCTACGAGCGTCACCTTCGGATGCGGCCGCACGCGGCAGAGGCTTTCTTCTTGAAACCCGCAGCGGAGCAAACGATCCCGGGCCGGCGCCGACCCGGGCCACTCGGGTAGAGTCACCGTCACCGAAGCATGGCGGGAGAGCGCCTCGATGAGATCGAGCTCGGGGTCGGAGAAGGAAAAAAATCCGTCAAAGAAGATTTCCGAGACGTCGGGCAGCCCCGTTGCCCCCAGTCGCTCCGCCGCTTGTCGGAGTCTGGCGCCGCGTAACAGGAATCCGTCACGGGCGAGCTGGGCTTCCGCTTCCGCATACACCCCAGCCAGCGCGGAGAGGTGCGGGGGCAAGCCTCGGTTCCGCACGACGGCGCCCAGCGCTGCGGCGTGGCAGCCCGCTGAAGAGAGCTCCAAAAGCGAGCGCGCGAGAGCCGACTGGAAACCCGCGAATCCGGCGACCCGTTCGAACGCAGGCGGCGAGGTTATCTCGAGCGCTTGCCGCACCGCGAGCAACAGGCGCGCTTCCGTCGGTTCGGCCCATTCCGGCGCCCACCGTGCGAGCAGCTGGGACAGCGTCGTCACCACGCCGGCGCGAAATACGTAACCTTCCCGGGCCAGCTCGTTGCGCAGATGCTCCGCCATGGTGGCCGTAGGCGCCACGAGCCGGAACTTCCAGCAGCGCTCCGCCAGATAGCAGCGCACTCGCTCGAGGACCCGTCGCGTCTTCCCCGAGCCCGGAGGCCCCGTCAGCAGGCGCATCTCTTGCTCAGTATAGGGAAGGCGCCCAATCGCGTCGGCTTCTCAGTGAATGACCTGCGCGCGGAAGACGTGCAGGCGTGTGGAAGGATCCGAGTAGACGTCGGGACTCACCCCTGCTTTCACCGCCAGGGCCCGGAAGAAACGGTCAGCATCCCAGCCGCGTTCGGTGGCCACCTGAGGCAACAGAAGCCCCTGATGGCCTTGCGCGCTCAGCAAGGCGCCGTGCTGATGGATGCGGAAAGCGCTCCGATCGGGAATCCGCTTCAGGGGGGACAGGACCGAAATCTCGACCTCGATGCCGCTCTCGTCCGGTTGCACCGGGGGAAATCGGCGGTCTTCGAGCGCGGAGGCGAGGGCCAGTTCGGGAAGGATCTCCCACAGGGGCCGATCCGCCACGCTGCGACCCAGACAGCCTCGCAGCTCCCCGTTCTTGCGCAAGGTGACGAAAGCGGCCCGGCACTGCTCCAGGCCGGCCAGAGGCGGCTTGGGAACCGCCGGGGCTCGCCGCGACCCGGTTTCCTGGTAATGCCGCAAAGCGCCGCGGGCCAGCTGGAGCGCCGCCGCCTGCTCCTCCGCGTCGAGCTGCAAGTCGCTCCAGCGATAATAGGCCAGCGCGGCATAGCTCACCGAGTGGTGAAAATCGCCGGTAATTTCGCCCGAGGTCTGATAATCGAGCAGGTCCTGGAAGATTTCATCACGGTCATCGAACTGCCGGAGCGTCGCGAGCAGCAGTCCGATGGGCGCGTAACCGCAGACGGTAGCCCGCGTTTCCCGCAGCACGCCGAAGAAGAACGATTCGCGCAGACTGCTCGCGGCATCCACGACCTTGTAATCCAGCTCCCGGAGCCGGTCGGCTACGTCTTGGTCCACGGGAAACGGCTGGAAGGAAAAGGCGGCGCCGAAGTGCGTGAAGTCGGAACTGGCCAGTGCAATCGTGTCCGGGCCGATCCACTGCGCCAGGCGCTCCGCCGCATTCTGTCGGGCTTCCGCGTCCAAGTCCCCGACGTAGAGCGGGACGAGCTTGGCTTCCGGCGCCGCTCGTTGGAGCAGCGGCAATTGAATCTCTACCGAGTGGTCACACACGATCCGCTCGCTCACGCGATGAAACGGCTGCGAGGAGGCGAGATCCGCTACCGCTTCCCGGTCCACTTCGAGCTCGCCGAGCGGCGTGCGATACGCCTCCGTGTCCGGGAGGACCACGCCGGACGGGCCGCCGCGGTGGGAGAAACCGAGCAGAAGCACGCGCCGCGGTTGCCACGCCTCCAGACGCCGGTACACAGAGGCTGCCACCGCGCCCGAGTAAATCAGACCGGCATGGGGAACGACAAAGGCAACCGCCCGCGGCTCCAGCCCGGGGCTGGTGCGTTGCTCGGAATTCCGCCACAGTTCCGACAGCAGTTCGCGCAGGTGGACCGCATCGCCGGGGTACCAAGATCCGGAGTACGGTGAGATGTGGGCTTGCCGAGGCATCGGAGCTCCTTCTGAGCGGGCCCGGGCCCCGCTACCCGTATTGTAGTCCCACCTTATTGTAGTCTCACCTTGTCGTGCTGGGCTGAAGCTGCCAAGAGTCCAAGCCGATGGAAGGTGCGTGAGTCACTTCCGTCTGGTCATAGCGAGCGCCGTGCTTGCCGCCTGGCCATCGTGGGCCGAAAGCGCCCACAAGTGGAAAAAAATCTGGGCCGTGACGGCCGGTGTACTCGGCGCCGTTCAGGTTGCCGACGTCGCCTCGTCCCGCGGGATGCCGGAAGCCAATCCTTTACTTCGGGACGGAAGCGGGCAATTCCACGTCGGCCGTGCGATGTGGATCAAGCTCGGGGCTTCGGCAGGCTTGTTGACGTTGGAAGCGATCCTGGCCCGGCGCGAGCGGGATCGCAACCTCTACAAGCCGTTTTCCGTCATTAACTTGGGTGCAGCCGGAGCTGTGGGCGCGGTTGCGGTCCGAAACGCCCGTATGCGCGCGCAGGCCCTTCCCTAAGGCAGCCGGCTCGAGCACCCATGTTAGGATGCCGGTATGAAGGGCGACGGAAACGGCCGCGTGTGGACGCGCCGTGCCCTTCTGTCCAGTTTGGCCGTTTTCGGGCTACCGGCGGCCGACGAGAAAGGCCGGGTTTACGCCTCCGAAAAGGTCCCGTTTCTGGATCGAGCCACCGAATTCGAGGTCTTCCGCCTCACCGCGCCGGCCTACACGAATGTCTTAACCGCTCACTACAACCGTTGTGTGTCGCGTCGCGGCCATTTTCTCGTCTTTGCGAGCGACCGCACGGGTTCCATGCAGGCATTTCGGATGGATCTGAAGTCCGGCGCCATGCGCTTGCTGACGGCGTCAGCCGGGCTGATTCCGGATTCGTTGTGCCTGCTGCCAGATGACCGAAGCTTCTGCTACCTCGACGGCGATTCGCTCCATGAAGTTAGCCTTTCCACCCTGCGCGATCGACAAGTGTATCGGTGTCCTGCGGGCTGGAGGCCGACCGCGCAATCCGTGGCCGGAGACGGAAGGTACGCCGCCGTGACGGAGACGGACGGTAAGCGGTGGAGGCTACGCCTCATCGGTCTGATGCGCAACGAGCAGGCAACTGTGACCGAGTCCGACGTCGCGCTGAGCGAACCTCAACCCCGGCCGAAACGCGACGGCATCTTGTACCGGAGAGGCGAAAGGGAGCTGTGGCTGGTCCACTACGACGGCCAGGACAACCGCCGCCTCAAGCTGCCGCCGGGCGGTATCGGGCCGGCCCTCTGGGCCGCCGACGGGCGCTCGGTGCTCTACTTGCACTTTCCCGAAGAGCGACGGGCGCTCCACGCCATTCGCGAGCACACCCCGGACACCCACGCGGATCAACTGGTCTCCCCGACGAGCCAATTTGTCCACTTCGGCCGCAATGCGGATGCATCGGTCTTCGTGGGGGCTAGCCGCAATCCGGCCGCGCCCCACATCCTGCTGCTGCTTCGCGTAGCGCGCCGGGAACTCACCTTGTGCGAACATCGGGCCTCGGATCCGTCGCGCACCTGCCCGATTTTTGCCCCGGACAGCCAGCACGTTTTCTTCCAGAGCGACAAGGACGGCAAACCGGCCATATACTGCGTGCCGGTGGACAAGCTGGTCGAAAAGACCGAAACCTAAGGGGCTGGGTGCATACCCGGGAGGCCGGAGAATATACTGGCTCGCAGGGGACAAAGCCATGTTCCGCGCGTTCCTGCTTGCGGCTTTGCTGCTGGAGCCGTCTGCGGGCACCACGCGGCTCCTGGTCACCGTCATCGAAAAGAAGTCCGGCCTCCCGGTCAAGGATCTGAAGCGGGAGGAGTTCGCCGTGTTCGACGACGGCAAGCCGCGGCGGGTAGAAACCGTGGAGTTTTCTTCGAGCCTGATCGATGTGATGCTGTTGCTCGACACCAGCCTGCTCGGTGAGATGGTGCAGCCGGTAGCGGACAACTTGATCGCCCAGCTGCAACCCAAGGAGCAGATGGCGATTGTGGCTTTCCATTCCGCGGCGGATCTGGTGCAGGATTTCACCTCGAGCCAAGACCTGCTGCGCCGGGCCTTAGGGGCCGTCAAATACGGCAACCCGCCGCGGTTACTGGACGCGCTGTACGCAAGCATTGACGGCGGCTTCCGGCACAGCAGCTTTCGACGCGTCATTATCTTGCTCACCACGGGCGTGGAGGGCGACAGCCGCGTCACCGAGCGCCAGGTTTTGGACCTGGCGCGCCGCAACGGGGTCTCGATCTATCCGGTTTATGTGTTGGGGCAGGAACGGGGACTGTTCGAGCGGCTGGCTCAACACACGGGCGGCGCGCCGTTCAACCTGCGGGACATGCAGCGAGCCTCCAAGGACCCCCCGGGGCCGCGTATCTTCGAGGTGCTCCGCTCTCACTACACGTTGACCCTCGAAGGAAACCTCGCACTAGGAGAGAGGGTGCGCATACAAATAAAAAGGCCGGAACGATTGCTCGTTTCCGGCCTTCCCCTCGACTGAGTAGCGAGCGCCAGATTCTCCTCCGTAGCTCCTCCGGTCGCGCTCGCGGGAGGAACACAGGCTGAGGGGGCCTGTGCGGGGCTCGTCAAACTGCTAGCTTCTGCGGGCCGGACTCACCTTGGGCGTGGCCAGGTAGCCTACGATGCGATCCTTTCGCACTTCGTTGACGACGATCTCGTAAGGTATGGCCCCGCCGGAAACATAGAACTGCACCGGCTCGTTCGCTGTCTTGTCCTTCTTCTCCACACGTTTGTCGTCCGCAATCACCTCGATGGTATAGCGGTTGCGTTTGGGATCGGCTTTCTTGAGTTGGATGGCCACATCTCCGACGCGCTGCGGCGTCTTGCTCTTGGTGAGATTGAACTCGAAGTAGTTGCGCTCGCCCAAAGCTTTGAGGGCGGCCAGTTCCTTGGCGTTGGTGGCGATCAGGCCGCTTTGGACGCCCAAGTCGCCGCGCACACTCTTGAGTTCGGCGATCGTCTTTTCCAATTCCGACCGGGTGGAGGCGACCTCCGTCTTCACGGTTCCGACCTCGCTCGACACATCGGCGAGCTTGGTGTGTGCCGTGGCGGCGACTTCCTTCACCTGGCTGAGCTCGCCGGCGATCTGTTGCTGCTGTCGGGTCTGCTCCTCTTCGAGACGCCGGGCGATCTGCTCGGCGTGCTGCAAGGCCTCTTGCTTGGCCCGCCCGGCCGCCAAGGCCGCTTGCCGCCGTGCGGCTTCCAGTTCGGCACGCAGATCTTCGATGCGCTGCCGGCTGGCGGCCGTCGTTACACTGGAGACTTCCTTGACCTTGGCCAGCTCCGCCAAAATTGCGTCCCTGGTGCCCAACAGCTCGGCCTTCAGACCGCTGACTTGGCGGAACAATAGGACATTGGCCACGGCCAAGGCGATGACCAAACCAAACAAAAGCGGGATCGCGACCCTGCCTTGATTTCTGGGGCTGAGCCCGATGGCTCCTTGAGTACTCATTGGGAAATCGTCACCTCGCCCGGAGATGCAGCACGTTGTTGACCACTCGCTAGCCTATTGAAAATGCGCGGGTTCAACAGGATTTTCCCGTCTTTGTCCAGGACCGGCCGGAAAATCTTACCAGGACTGTGCAGAATCTACGGGCGCTCTCCGCCGCCCAACCTGCGCTCCACACGCACTTTTGGAGTAGCCAGGTAACCGACGATCTGGTCCTTGCGGACTTCGTTGACCACAATCTCGTAGGGCAGGGCCGAGCCGGTCACATAGAACTGCAGGGGTTCATTGATGTAGCGATCCTTTTTTTCGATACGCTTGTCGTCGGCGATCAGCTCGAGGGAGAACTTGTGGCGTTTCGGATCGGTCTTATTGAGCTTGAGGGCCACGTCCCCAACCTTCTGATAGTCGCGGCGCTTGGGGAGGGTGAACTCGTAGTAGTTGCGCTCGCCCAACGCTTTCAACGCCGCCAGCTCCTTGGCGTTGGTAGCGATCAAACCGCTCTGCACGCCCAAGTCCCCGCGGACACTCTTGAGCTCGGCAATCGTTTTCTCCAGCTCGGCCCGGGTCGCGGCGATTTCCGAACGCACGTTGCCCACGTCCGTTCGGACATCAGCGATCTTGCTGCTCACCTCAGAGGTGGCCTGCCTCACCTGGCTGAGTTCGCTCGCTACAGCCTGCTGCTGCCGCGTTTGCTCCTCTTCCAATTTCTTCGCCAACTCCTCGGCACGTCGCAGTGCGTCCATCTTGGCTTGCCCGACCGCCGCGGCGGCGCTGCGTCGTGCGGCCTCTAGCTCCCGCCGGAGGCTATTCAAGCGTTCCTGGTGAGCCTGCGTCGCGGCGGACGAAGCGTCGCGCAGCTTGCCGATCTCCCCGAGTAGGGCCTGACGCACATCGGCCAGCTCCTGCCGAGTTTGATCCACTTGCCGGAACAACATAAATGTGAAGACCGCAAGCGCCGCGATGGCCCCACCCAAAACAGCCAACGCAATCTTAAGTCGCCCCGGTGCGGGCTGACCGAGCTCTGATTCCGCCACAGTTCGTTCCCTCCCTGCGGGACTTCAACGACGGGTTATTGTAGCATCCTCACGACTCTCCTTCGCGGTCCCGCCGTGC
Organism: Bryobacteraceae bacterium; assembly: GCA_025055455.1. GTDB lineage: Bacteria > Acidobacteriota > Terriglobia > Bryobacterales > Bryobacteraceae > JANWXD01. Next base: position 35,519 of record JANWXD010000026.1, on the reverse strand, counting down.
GATGCGGTCCCGGCCGCGTTCAGAATCGGCGCAAGCTCCTTAAAACGGCGCGGCTGTTGGCCCCATTCGGCAGCTCGACCGCGTGCACCACTCTCCAGTTCCGGTCCATCGCGCCGATGTAATGTGCATTGTCCCGGTCCGTGCCCATCAAGATCAAGAACACCGCTTGCCGCGGGTAGTAAAGCAACCGATATTGCAGTTCTCCCGTACCCTCTCTCCAGCGGTCCTCGGCCGGAGGGCCTAACTTCCGCACGATGGAGTAGTAGTCGTCCTGGGACGTGAGTCCCAACGTGAACTGCTCGATGGTGCGGTAACTGACCGGACGGCGCGTGGCCACCACGAGCAGCACACAACACACCAGCACAAGCAACAAGACGCCCCCGATCAGCCGGCTGACCCGCCGTTCCGGCCCTTCTTCCCGCCGCATACCCACGACCGGGGCCGCCTCCGGTGCAGCTCGGCGGCTTTCCTGAACTGCCCGAGGCATCTCGATGACCCGGCGCTCATGGGGCCAGACCGAACCGGCTTTGTACTCCAGCTCTTTCGTCAGTCCCACAATCATCACAGGTTCGTCCACGCTCGAGATTTCCCCCAGGTACCGCCGTGGCACCCACACCTCTTGCCCGGTCTTAGAATTCACCACGAGGATTTCGGACCACGTTTCGCGCCGCAAAAGCCACTCGTTGTGGTCAATGTTCAGAATCGGAGGGTAAAAGGAAAAAGGCCTCCGGCTCAGAGGCTCCAACAGGGGCGGAACGGCCATAGCCTGTCCTCATCTTAACCTACAACCTTGTTGACGCGGAACGGACGTGCCGGCGGCGCACAAAAGGAGTACAACGGGAAGTGGAAAGGACTGCTGCCATGACCGTGCGCAAAGAGGACGCCCTTGAATACCACGCTTCGCCGCCCCCCGGCAAGCTTGGCATCATCGCTACCAAACCCTGCCGCACCCAGCGGGACCTCAGTCTGGCCTACACCCCGGGCGTCGCCGCCCCTTGTATGGAGATTTACCGGGACTCAAGTTTGGCTTACAAGTACACCTCCAAAGGTAACCTCGTGGCCGTGGTCACCAACGGCACGGCGGTTCTCGGCTTGGGGAACATCGGTCCGGCCGCCGCTAAGCCCGTCATGGAGGGCAAAGGCGTGTTGTTTAAACGCTTTGCCGACATCGACGTGTTTGACATCGAGCTGGCCACCGAAGACCCCAAGGAGGTGATTCGCGCCTGCCAGTTGCTCGAGCCTTCCGTGGGCGGCATCAATTTGGAAGACATCAAAGCCCCCGAGTGCTTCGAGATCGAAGAAGAGCTGAAACGCACCCTGCGCATCCCGGTGTTCCACGACGACCAGCACGGCACGGCGATTATTTCGGGCGCCGCTCTGCTGAATGCGTTGGAGCTGGCGGGCAAGCGCATTGACCAGGTCAAGATCGTCTTCAACGGCGCCGGAGCCAGCGGCATCGCCTGCGCCGAGCACTACCTCAAGCTAGGTGTCCGGCCCGAAAACATTCTCATGTGCGATACCAAGGGTGTTATCTACCGGGGCCGCAAGGAAGGGATGAACCGTTACAAGGAGCGTTTTGCCCGGGAGACCGACGCAAGGACCTTAGCCGATGCCCTGCGAGGGGCCGACGTATTCTGCGGCCTGTCGGTGGGCAACTGCGTCACACCGGAGATGCTCCTTTCCATGGCGCCGAATCCGATCGTGTTCGCCATGGCCAACCCCGACCCGGAGATTCCCTATGAGGTCGCCGTAGCGACTCGCCCCGACGTGATCATGGCCACGGGCCGGTCGGACTATCCCAACCAAGTCAACAACGTCTTGGGATTTCCGTTCATTTTCCGCGGCGCCCTCGACGTCCGGGCCACGGCGATCAACGACGCGATGAAGCTGGCGGCCACCTACGCCCTGGCGGCCCTCGCCAAGCAGGACGTGCCGGACTCGGTGCGCCGGGCTTACGGGGTCGAGAAACTGGAGTTCGGGCGAGACTACATCATCCCCAAGCCGTTCGATACCCGGGTGCTGATCTGGGTGGCCTCGGCCGTGGCCCGGGCGGCCATGGAAAGCGGCGTCGCCCAACAATCCGTCGATATCGAGGAATACAAGGAAGCCCTTCAGCGCCGGCTGGGCAAGGCGCACGAAGTGGTGCGCGTGATGGTCCACAAAGCGCAGCGCGATCCCAAACGGGTGGTGTTTCCCGAAGGCGAGGAGAGCAAGATCCTCCGCGCCTGTCAAATCATTCTGGATGAAAAAATCGCCCGTCCGATTTTGCTGGGCGACGAGGCGCGCATCCGGGCCACGGCGGAAGCACTGCGTCTGCACCTGAACGGAGCCGTGATCGTAGACCCGCCACGCTTTGCACGGCTGCGAGAGTACGTCGAGGAGCTCTACCGCCTCCGGCACCGAAAAGGGGTGACCCGCAGCGAGGCGGAGGAGCTCGTGCTGAACAAGAACGTCTTCGGATCCTTGATGGTGCGCATGGGCGACGCCGACGCGCTCATCGGCGGTCTGACGCAGCACTACCCGGACACGATCCGTCCCGCGCTGCAAGTGCTGGCGGTACGGCCGGGCCTGCGGCGCGTCGCCGGGCTGTATGTCCTGATCACGCCCAAAGGCGACCTCTACTTCCTGGCCGACACCACCGTCAACATCGAGCCGACGGCGGAGGATCTGGCGGAGATCGCCATGCTGACCGCCGAGACCGCCAGACGCTTCGACGTCGAGCCGCGCGTGGCGATGCTTTCTTTCTCCAACTTCGGCAGCACGCGGCACCCGCTCGCCGAGAAGGTGCGGCGCGCCGTGGAACTGCTCCACGAGCGCATGCCGGAGTTGATGGTGGACGGCGAAATGCAGGCCGACACGGCGGTCGTGCCGGAGATTATCGAGCAGACGTACCCGTTCAGCGTGCTGCGCGGCGGCGCCAACGTCCTGATCTTCCCGGACCTGGAAGCGGGCAACATCGCCTACAAGCTGTTGATGCGGATCGGCGGCGCGGAAGCCATCGGCCCCATCCTCATGGGCCTGTCGCGGCCGGTGCACGTGCTCCAGCGCGGTTGCGAAGTCAGCGACATCGTCAACATGACCGCCATCGCAGTGGTGGACGCCCAGGAGTACGTGGGCGGCCCGCAGCCGGCGCGCGCCGAGGCCCCGCAGCCGGTGGCCACCTGATCCGGCGCGCCCCGACGCAGCCAGAAGCTCACGTCGCCATGCGGCGAGCCGCCGGGTCCCAGCGCACTCGTTTGCCGGTGCGCAGGGCTTCCATCGCCATGCACAAGACGATGTTGGTGGCTTGACCCATCTCTACGGTGGCGTTCGGATCCTTCCGCGACCGGATACATTCGAGAAAGTTGCGGACGTGAGAGCGCGTAGCGGCGGCGAAAGTGCCCGGCTTCCGCACCTCGAGGGAGGGTCTCAACTCGACCGCCTGGCTTTCCGGATACACAGCGTACGATTCGCGCCCGACATCGAGGCGGGCCTTGGTGCCGTGGAATTGCACCAACTGGTCATGGAAGGGGTGGTAGCGCATCGCCTGGTAGCCCAGCGTGAACACCGCCAGGTAGTTTTGCGGGAACTCCACCGCCATCGAGCACGTCTCCGGGACCTCCGCACCCGGAATCCCGGAGGGCGCGGCCGCACAGGTCACCGCCACCGGATCCGACGAACGCATGAACCACTGGATGACGTCCACCACGTGTGCCGCCTGCCCGACGAGCATGCCGCCGGAATAATCCCAGAACCAGTACCAGTTGAAGAAGCGCACCGGATCCAGCGGTCGTTTGGGAGCGGGGCCCAGCCACTGGGCCCAGTCGAGTTCGCCCGCCAGTTCGGGGGTTCTCAAAGAGACCGTCCGGTTCAGCCACCAGGAGTTGACCAATCGCACCGGCCCGAGCGCCCCGGAGTCCATCACGCCTTTGGCGTCGTAAAAGAGGTCGAAACTTCGGCGCTGGGTGCCGACTTGCACCACACGGCGCGTCCGGCGCGTGGCCTCGACGATGCGAAAGCCCTCCTCAATCGTGTGGGCGAGGGGTTTTTCCACATAGACGTCCTTGCCCGCCTCGACGGCGTCGATCACCATCTGCGCGTGCCAATGGTCCGGCGTGGCGACGATCACAGCATCGAGGGACTTGTCTTCCAACAGACGGCGATAATCCCAGTAGCTCCTGGCGCCGCTCGAGGCCACCTTGAGTCCCGCTTCGAGATTCGGCTGGTACACATCGCAAACCGCGGTGACCTCGGCGCCGATCTCCTTGAACTCTCCCGCCAGCAGACGGCCCCGCCCGCCGGCGCCGATCAGTCCAACGCGAATTCGTTCGTTGGCGCCCAGCACTTGGGCCGCCGCCGCAGCCCCCAAGAAGGTACGGCGATTCATAAGCGAGATTATATGCCCGGCGAGGGCGTGCGGGACTTTGCCCGCACGCAAGCGGCAGACTACGGTCCCGTCAACAGCACCCGGCGGCCCTCGATGCGGAAGTTGCCGGACAACACGATCCGAATCGCCTCGCTGTAGATGCGGTGCTCCTCTTTGAGAATTCGCGCCGAAAGCGTTTCGACGGTATCGTCGTCCAAAACGGGGACGGCGGCTTGCAAGATGATGGGGCCGGCGTCCAGATGCTCGTCCACGAAGTGAACGGTGCACCCGGTGATCTTGACGCCGTGCTCCAGAGCTTGGCGCTGCGCCTCGAGTCCCGGAAACGAGGGCAGGAGGGCCGGGTGGATATTCAGGATCCGATAGGGAAACTCGCGGATGAAGTATGCACTGAGGATCCGCAGGAAACCGGCCAGGCACACCAGATCCACTTGACGCCTCTTCAGCTCGGCCACCACGAGCCGGTCATAGGCTTCTCGTTCCATCCCCTTGGAGGGGATGCAGACCGCAGGCAAGCCTCGCATCCGGGCGACTTCGAGGCCGCGGGCCTCCGGACGGTTCGAGATGACGACAGCGATTTCGGCGTCGAGCTTGCCCGCGGCGACGTTGTCGGCGATCGCTTCGAAATTCGAGCCCCGGCCGGAGAGCAAAATCCCCAGACGCTTCATACGTAAATCACGCGCGCGCGGACGCGGCGCGGGCGGCGGACGACTCGGCCGATCTGCCAATGCTCCTCGCCGAGCCGGTCGAGCAGCCGCCGGGCCGGCGCCACCGCCTCAGCCCCGACCGCCATGATCAGGCCCACGCCCAGATTGAAGGTCCGGCGCCAATCCTCGTCCGGAATATTCCCCAACCGGCGCAGCAAATTGAAAATGGCCGGCACCTTCCAAGACGAGGTGTCAATCTCCGCCGCCAGGCCCGACGGGAGCATGCGCGGCGTGTTGTCCGTGATGCCTCCGCCGGTGATATGCGCCGCGGCTTTCAGCAACCGGTTGGCGGCCAGCGAGCGAATGGGGATCAGATAGCTGCGATGCACCTTGAGCAGTTCTTGGGCCACGGTACAGCCAAGTTCGGGAACGAAGCTCCGGGGGCTGTAGCCGGCGATTTCGAACAGGAGCTTCCGCGCCAGCGAATAGCCGTTGGTATGCAGGCCGGTGGAAGGCAGGGCGATCAGCGAGTCGCCCGGGCGGAGGTCGTGTCCCGTCAACAGCTCGGAACGCTCTACCACCCCCACGATGAATCCCGCTAGGTCGTACTCGCCTTCGCCGTAAAACCCGGGCATCTCCGCCGTCTCCCCACCGATGAGCGCGCAACCGTTGCGCCGGCAGGCTCGCGCCACACCGGAGATCACTTGCGCCGCCACCGCTGCATCGAGCTTGCCCGTGGCGAAGTAGTCCAGAAAAAACAGCGGCTCCGCCCCTTGCACCGCGATGTCGTTGACGCAGTGGTTCACCAAATCTTCTCCCACGGTGTCGTGACGTCCCGTCAGAAAAGCGACTTTGAGCTTGGTGCCCACACCATCGGCGGAACTTACTAGAACCGGATCCTTCCACTTGGTCAAATGGTAACCCGCGCCGAAGGCGCCGATATCGGTCAGCACGGCAGGGGTAAAGGTCTTGCGCGCGAGGACGCGAATTCGCGCTACCGCTCGGTCTGCTTCCCGGATGCTGACACCGGCATCTTCGTATAGAATTGCTTGTTTTCGAGCCGCCATGCGGCGCAAGGAATTCCCAGTATACCGGGTTGCCAAGCATGTCACGGTCAAAGTCCTAGCGGGGGTGCTCTGGAGCGTGCCGCTCGGTGCGGAGGCGCCCGCCGTCTATGCCATTCGCGGCGCCCGAGTGGTCACGGGAAAAGGGCCAATACTCGAACGCGCCACGGTGATTGTTCGCGACGGTCTCATCGCCGACGTCGGCGCCCAAGCCGCGATCCCAGCTGACGCCTGGGTCATCGAAGCTGAGGGGTTGAGCGTGTATCCCGGCTTGATGGATGCCTTGAGCTCGCTAGGCTTGCCGGAAGGTTCTCCTGCCACCCAGCGGCGGCCAGAGCCTCCGAGCTCCGCCGAGGCGGAACGCACGGAAGATGTTCCCGTGAATTCCGCGTGGGTGCGCGCCGCCGATCTGCTGAACCCCGCCGAGCGAAGGATCGAAGCAGCGCGCAATATCGGCTTCACAGCCGCGGCCACCTTCCCGATGCGCGGCATCTTGTGCGGTCAGGGCGCCGTGATCGCTCTCGCGGGGGACAGACCGGGGGAGATGGTGATCCATCCGTCGGCCGGACTCTACGTGACCCTGACGACGCGCCGCGGCGGCGGGTTCCCAGCCTCGCTAATGGGTGCCATCGCGTATCTTCGCCAAGTCTTCCTCGACGCGGATCATTACGAGCAGGCTCGGACGATTTACAACAGGAACCCAGCCGGACTCAAACGCCCCGAATACGACCGCGCTCTGGAGGCGCTGCTGGCTTCGCCCAGGGTGCTGCTGCCCGCCTCGACCGCGGTGGAGATCGCGCGCATGCTGCGTCTGGCGGCGGAGATCAGACGGACACCCGTGCTCTACGGCGGGCACGAGGCCTGGCGCTCCGCTGAACTTCTGCGCGAGTCCGGCGTCTCGGTGATCGTGAGCTTGAAATGGCCCGAGCGGGATCGGGACGCGGACCCGGACGTCGAAGAAAGCTTGCGGGTCCTCGAGATGCGTGAGAAAGCCCCTGCGACGCCCGCGACCTTGGCGAAGGCCGGCGTGCGGTTCGCGTTTTCGAGCGCCGGACTGACCGACCGCCGGGATTTCGTTCGGGCGGTGCGGCGGGCGCTCAATGCCGGACTGTCCGAAGCAGACGCGCTGCGCGCTCTGACCCTTCACCCCGCGGAGATCTATGGGTTGTCGGACCGGCTGGGCACGGTCGAACCAGGCAAGATCGCCAATCTCGTTGTGACCAGCGGCGACCTGTTCCAGGAACAGACGGAAATCAAGCATGTCTTCGTGGACGGCCGAAAGTACCAGCCGATAGCAATATCTCGAGAGGAGGGCCGGCCATGAGGCGAGTTTTCCAGATCGCGGCGGCGGTGTGTAGCGCGCTGGCTGCGGAGCCGCCTCTGGTCATTCAAAATGCCCAGGTGCTCACGGTCACCAAAGGTTCCTTCCGCGGCTCCGTGGTGATCCGTAACGGCAAGATCGCGGAAGCCGGCGAAAAGACCCTCGTGCCTTTGGGCGCGCATGTTATTGACGCCGGCGGGCAATATCTGATGCCGGGCATCGTGGACTGTCATTCGCATATCGCCGCCGACAGCATCAACGAAGGCAGCGTCTCGGTGTCTTCCATGGTCTCCATCGAGGACGTCCTCGATCCGGAAGATATCGCCATTTACCGGGCTTTGGCGGGCGGGGTGACGACGGCAAACATCCTGCACGGGAGCGCGAACGCCATCGGCGGACAGTGCGTGGTCATCAAGCTGCGCTGGGGCAAGGATGCTCGCGGCCTGCTGTTTGCGGGCGCCAAGCCCGGCCTCAAGTTGGCTCTCGGCGAGAATCCCAAGCGGCAGGGCTACGCGCCGGCGCAAGGCCGGAGCCCGCGCTACCCAGCCACGCGCATGGGGGTCGAAGACGTGATCCGGCAGGCCTTTGCGGAAGCCAAGGCATACCGGCAAGCCTGGCGGGAATACCAGGACAAAGTCGCACGGGGTGAGAACGCGATCCCGCCGCGCCGCGACCTCCGGCTCGAGCCGCTGGTCGAGGTTCTGGAGGGCAAGCGTCTGGTGCACGCCCATTGCTACCGCGCCGACGAGATCCTGATGCTGCTGCGGCTCGCTGAGGAGATCGGGTTTCGCGTGAAGACGCTACAACATGTCCTCGAAGGCTACAAAGTCGCCAAAGAAATCGCTGCGCACGGCGCCGGCGCTTCCACCTTCAGCGATTGGTGGGCGTACAAGGTGGAGGCCTATGACGCCATCCCCTACAACGCTGCCTTGATGTTGCGGAAGGGCGTCTTGGTGTCCCTGAATTCCGATTCGGCAGAGTTGATGCGCCGCCTGAACACCGAGGCGGCCAAGACCCTCAAGTACGGAGGGTTGACCGAGGAGGAGGCCCTCAGCCTGATCACGATCAACCCGGCGCGGCAGCTCGAAATTGACGACCGCGTCGGCTCCATCGAGCCCGGCAAGGATGCCGACCTGGTGCTGTTCGACAAGCACCCGCTCTCCAGCTACGCCAAGGTGCAAAAAGTATTTATTGACGGGGAACTGTATTTCGATCGGGATCGGGATCTGAGCGCGCGTCCCGAGCGGGAACAGCGTCGCAAAGCGCTGGTTGAAAGGGAACGCGAAGCCGAAAAGAAACAACCTTCGCGGACGAGGGACCGCGACACGGAAAGGCCGCAGTGAAGTCAGCAACCACGTGCCTGTCGGCTTGGCTCGCCCTCGCCGCGGCGGCGCTGCCTCAGACCGTCTTGATCCGCGGCGCCACCGTCCATACCGTCTCCGGGCCGGACATCGCAAGCGGGAGCGTGTTGATCCGCGACGGCAAGATCGCTGAGGTCGGTGTGGTCGTCAAGGCGCCCAAGCAAGCCCGGGTCCTGGAGGCCAAGGGATTGCATCTGTACCCGGGCATGATTGATTCGGCGACCGACCTGGGCCTTGCCGAGATTACTTCGGTCCGCGAGACCGTGGACATACGCGAGATCGGCGACTTCAAGCCACAATTACGGACGATTATCGCCGTCAACTCCGCAAGCGAGCACATCCCCGTCACCCGAGCCAACGGCATTACCTCGGCGGTAGTGCTTCCGGAGGGAGGCATCATCTCCGGGCAGGCAGCAGTGATTCACCTCGACGGCTGGACCTGGGAGGAGATGGCCGCGCGCCCCAGCGTCGCCATGGTGCTCCAGTTCCCCGTGATTCAACAAACCCCGGCCGAGCGGACCGGACCTTCCGAACGCCGGATTCCCTACGCCGAGGCGAAAAAACGGTACGAGGCGCGGCTCCGGGAACTCGACGACTGGTTCGAGCGTGCGCGCCGCTATCAGCGCGCCCGACAGGCGCCCGCGTCCGGCCTCCGGCCGGATCTCCAGTTGGAAGCGATGCTCCCGGTGCTGGAGAGGAAGCTGCCGGTCGTGATCCACGCGGTACGCGAGAAGGCGATTCGCGAAGCTCTGGCTTTCGCCGAGCGGCAGAAAATTCGCATCATCTTGGCGGGCGCGCGCGATGCCGATAAGCTGGCGGCCGAACTGAAGGCCAAGGACGTGCCGGTCATTCTCCCGAGAGTCCTGGAGCTGCCGCTCAACGAGGACGATCCCTACGACCGGCCGTTCACGCTGCCTGCGGCGTTGCACAAAGCGGGAGTCCGTTTTGCCTTCGCGACCTACTCGAGCAGTTTCTCGCGGAACCTTCCGTATCAGGCCGCAACCGCAGTGGCCTTCGGCCTGCCGTATCAAGAAGCTTTGCGAGGGCTCACATTGTACCCGGCAGAAATTTGGGGCTTGAACGAACTGGGCTCAGTGGAACCCGGCAAACTGGCCAATCTCATCCTCGCTGACGGGGATCTGCTGGAAGTGCGCACGCAAATCAAGCACGTCTTCGTTCGCGGCAAGGAAGTGGACCTCAATAACAAGCACACCACGCTCTACGAAAAGTACCGCAACCGCCCCTAAACTAACTTGATGTAGTACCGGGACCGCTTCGAGTACTGACATCTGCGGGCCGAGCCGGCAGGTGCAAGCAGCGGAACATGCGGGCGAGGTGGCGGCGCCTTCCCCGTTGTTGCCATACTTAGGACAGCATGCGTGCGGTTGTGCAGCGCGTCACGGAAGCCAGCGTGGAAGTGGACGGCGAGCTAACTGGCGGCATTGGCCCGGGCCTTCTGGTATTCCTGGGAATCAGCCGCGAGGACACGCGGACGGATGCCGACTACCTTGCCGACAAGATCACGGGTCTACGAATTTTCGCGGACCCGGATGGCAAGATGAACCGGGATGTGCGGGAAGCCGGTGGGAGTATTTTGATTGTCTCTCAGTTTACCCTCTACGCAGATGCACGAAAAGGTCGACGTCCCGGCTTCGATCGCGCAGCCTCGCCGGAGACGGCCCGCGCACTGTATGAGTACTTTGTGGAAGCCGTGCGGCGGCGAGGCATTCCGGTTGCCACGGGTGTGTTCCAGGCGCACATGTCCGTGCGGCTGATCAACGACGGTCCGGTAACTATTTTGCTGGATTCTGAAAAAACAATTTGACAAAACTTGTCCGGCGTTGGATGATGTTATTGGGGAGACGAAATGCCCAGAGTGGCCAACACACTACAAGATAGATCATTCCTGGCTGCGGCTTTGGAAGGACTCGAGCTGCAGCGGAGCCGAATCGAAGAACAGATCCGACAGATACGCGCCCTGCTCGGAGCGCGTCGCGGCCGTGTGGCCGCGCCCTTTGTCGCGGCGGTCGGCAAGCCGGTCAAACGCCGACAGCTCAGCGCGGCTGCGCGGCGGCGCATTGCTTTGGCTCAGAAGCGTCGCTGGGCGGAATACCGCAAACAGCGGGCCGCCATGGCGAAGGCCAAAGAGGCCTAAGGCGCCGGCTCGGCAGGCGGCAGGCGCTCATCCCAACCCAACCGGCGAATCAGCTCGGCGGTCGGTCCCTCGCTCTCGATTCTGCCCTCGCGAAAGAAGACGGCGCGGGTGGTCGTCGCGCAAGCAAAGGTGGCGTCGTGCGTGACGACGAGCTTCGCTTGGGGCAGACGGCGGAGTAAGTCGGCCAGCTCGCGCCGGCCCGGCGGATCCAGGTAAGTGGTGGGCTCGTCCAGCACAAGGATCTCCGGGCGCATGGCGAGCACGCCCGCCAGCGCCGCCCGCCGTTTTTCTCCCGCACTCAGGTGGTAGGGTGCTTTGTGCCAGGCGGCGCTCATTCCCGTCAGCGCCAGCGCTTCTTGCGCGGCGTGCAGCGCCCGCGGAGGATCGAGCCCCAAGTTGAGCGGGCCGAAAGCGGCATCCTCCAGCACCGTGGGCATGAACAGTTGCTCGTCGGGGTCCTGAAATAGAATCCCCACTTTGCGGCGGATCGAAGGCAAATGCTCCGGACGGGTCGGGAGGCCGCAGACCCGCACCAAGCCTTCGCCGCGCAGCAACCCGTTCAAATGCAGCACGAACGTGGTCTTGCCGGAGCCATTGGGCCCGAGCAACGCCACGCTCTCTCCCGGAAACAGCCGGAAATTGACGCCCCGGAGCACTTCGGGGCCGCTGTCGTACCGGAAATGCAGCCCCTGCACCTCGATGAGCGGCTCCATGGCTGGTTGGCTCGCTCAGGCCAGGCGAAGCGCTGCCGCCGCCGCGCTGGCCCACAGCGAAAGAAGCGCGTCCCCTAGTCCGAAGCGCGGCGGAGACGCAAGCGGGAACTCGCCTCGGTATCCCCGCGCGAGCATGGCCCGATGGATCGCCTCCGCTCGCGCGTGGGACCGCGCAAAGAGAGTCGCCACGGCGCCCGCCCCGGCGCGCCATCCTTGTCGGCTTCGCAACCGAAATCCTCCTCCGCGTGATGCGGCCGCCAGGCGCATATGGTGCGCCTGTTCGGCGATGACGAAAAGATAGCGGTAGAGAAGCTGGATCACGATCAACAGAAAGCGGGGCACGCCAAACGAGGCCAGCCCTCGGAGCAGGGCCGGCAAGGGCGTCGTAGCTGCCAGAAGCACCAAGGTCCATGCAGACAGATAGCTCTTGACGCCCACGGCGGCGGCTCGGCCCGGCTCGCCGGCCAGCCAGGCCAGAACGCCGAAGACCCCCGCAAACGGCAACACCACGCAGGCTCGGAGCCACACGCCCCGCACGGGCAAGTCGGCGATAATGACCCCGGCCAGCAGCAACAACGCATAGCCGGCCAAGCGGGAGGGCGACCCAGCGGGAGACGTTCCGATCGCCAGCAAGAGGGCCACCGCGGCCATCAACTTCGCGCGAGGATCCCGCGCATGCAGCCAACTCTCCTTACGGCTCCAATCCTCCAGTACGAGATGGCGCACCTAGGCACTCCTGCGTCGGCTTAGCAGCTTCGCCACCGCCGCGACGCACGCGCCCGCCAAGCTGATTCCTGCCAGGCCGGCCGCCGCCTGCTGCAACCAGCCCGGGGGAAGGAAGCGTGCCTGATAGTCGCTCAGCGGAGTCTCCCAGAGGATCCGACTCCGATCGCTGATGCCGAGCTCCTCGGCGAGGCGGTCCAGCCCATCCGGAGCAGCGGAGGCCACGGCGAGGCCGATCACGGCCAGGGCAACGGAAGCTCCGAGAACGGTTTTCACTGCAGCCGACCGCGGCGCGTCCGCCCGGCGAATCCATCCCGGATGCAACCGGTCCAGCGACCGGACCACCAACAGCGTAATGAGCCCCTCGGCGACGGCGTTGAGCGCGAACACGCCGAGAGCGAGCCAGAGCGCCGCAGGGGGAATGACCACGCCCGACAATCGCAGTTCGGTGAGAGCCAAAGTCGCGCTCGCCATCACCGACAGGAAACCGCCCGTCGCCACCGCGAGATCCCGCCCTGCGCCCTGACCCCAAAGCCAATACGGCAGGTAGCCGGCCACCACGCCGACGAGGGCCATGTTGAAGACATTAGCGCCCAGAGCCAGCACGCCCCCATCTTGAAAGACCAGCGCCTGGATGGCCAGCACCGCGGTCATGACCACCACGGCGGAGGCCGGTCCCAGCGTACAAGCGAGCAAGGCTCCGCCGAACAAGTGGCCGGAAGTGCCCGGCGCCAAGGGGAAGTTCACCATCTGTGCGCCGAACACGAAGGCACCCATGACGCCGAGCAGTGGGATTCGGTTCTCTTCCGCTTCGCCTTGCGCGCGCCGGGCGGCCACCCCGACCAGCGGCACACTGACTGCCGCCAAGCCCGCCCACACGGGCACCGTAAGAAAGCCGTCGGGGATATGCATGCGTGTCGACTTCTCACGGTAGCACGAACGCGATGGATTTCGCACCTCATCCGGCAAGGCGGGAATCCGCCAGCCCCGGCCTACAATAGGCCTGTGGCTCTCCGCCCCGGGAAATTGCCGTCCCCGCTGCTCGAGCGCTTGCTCCGCTCCGTGTCGTGCCCCGATGCCTCCGTCGTCTTGGGTCCCGCCGTCGGAGAGGACGCCGCCGTCATCGACACGGGCGGTCCCGAGTTGCTGGCGGTAAAGACCGACCCCATCACCTTTGCACGCGAAGATGCGCCGCACTACCTGCTGGCGGTCAACTGCAATGACCTGGCCACGGTGGGGGCCAAACCCCGCTGGCTTCTGGTGACCGCACTGCTGCCGGAGGGCGTCACGGAAAGCGACGTGGAAGCGCTATTCCGTCGCTTGCGGCAGGCTTGCGAGACCTTTGGCGTCGCGCTGATCGGCGGCCACACCGAGGTCACAGTGGGGCTCGACCGGCCCATTCTGGTTGGCGGTTTGCTCGGGACGGTGGCGAGGGAGGCTCTCCTACACACCGCCGCCGTGCGTGCGGGCGACGCCATCGTGCTCGCCGGCGCCATCGCCGTCGAGGGTACGGCCCTGCTGGCGCGGGAGCACGGCCACAGCTTGCGTGCCGCGGGTTTGAAAGAGGAGTGGATCGAACGCGCCGCTCGTCTGCTGGACGCCCCGGGCATCTCGGTGCTGCCCGCAGCGCAAGCGGCGCGCTCCGCGGCCCGAATCCATGCGATGCACGATCCCACCGAAGGCGGCTTGGCGATGGCGCTCCACGAGTTGGCCGACGCCGCCGGCGTGGGATTGCGCGTCTACCGCGACGCTATCCCTGTGCTGGAGGAGTGCTCCCGGATCTGCGAAGCCTTGCAGTTGGACCCTCTCGGCCTGCTGGCCTCCGGCGCACTGCTCATCGCCCTCCATCCGGCGGATGTAGCCTCCGTGCTCGACCGGCTGCGGGAGGCCGGCATTCGGGCGGCTCGCATCGCTGACGCCGTCGAGCCGGTTGCCGGCCGCATCCTCGTGACCGGGGACCGCGAGAGTGCCCTGCCCCGTTTCGACCGAGACGAACTCGCGCGCTTTCTAGAACGATTCCCCGCGGCTTCCCGGCCTTCGCCGCCGCCGCTGTGAGCCGGCAGCGCTCGTGTGACCGGCGCTCGGTTCAGCCTCTCTGGATCTCGGCGCGAGCGAGCTTTTCCGTAAACAACACAATCCCGCCGTGATCGAACTCGCCCTTGCCGTCGTTGATCAGAGAGACGAGCATCTGTTGCACCAGGCTCGTCAACGGCAACGGAACCTGGAGGGACTCCGCAGCGAGCAAAGCATTGCGCAGATCTTTCTGATGCAACCGGATCCGGAAGCCCGGCCGGAAGTTGCGAGCGATCACCATGGGCGCCTTGGCCTCCAGCACGGCGCTGCCGGCTAGGCCGCTCCGAACCGCCTGAAACACCACTTCCGGATCGAGCCCGGCCTTTGCCGCAAGCACCAACGCCTCCCCCATGGCGGCGATGTTACACGCCACCATGATCTGGTTGGCCAGTTTGGTGAAGTTGCCGGCGCCTACAGGTCCAGTAAGAGTGACGCTGGAGCCCAAAACGGAAAGCAACGGGCGCACGCGCTCGAAACTCTCCGGTTTGCCCCCCACCATGATGGCCAGCGTGCCCTCGATGGCCTTCGGCTCGCCGCCGCTCACCGGCGCGTCGAGGAACTCCACTCCACGCCGCTCGCACTCGGCGCCGATTTTCTGAGACACGAGCGGGCTGATCGAACTCATGTCCACGAGCACCATCCCGGGCCGGGCGCCTTCCAGCACGCCCTCCGGGCCCAGCACCACCTGCTCCACGTCCGGCCCGTCCGGCAGCATAGTGATGACAATCTCCGCGCGGGAGGCGACGTCTCGAGATGAGGCGGCACGTTGAGCGCCCAGCGCGCACAGCTCCTCGACCGGCGCCGGATTGATGTCGTGGACGACCAGCGCGTAGCCGGCTTTGAGAAGGTTCTTGGCCATGGGCTTGCCCATGATGCCCAAGCCGATGAAGCCTATGGTTTGCTGCATGGACCTCCGCTGCCTTGTGGTAACGTTCCCGTAGCCTTATACCACACACCCGGAAACGGTCGCCCGCCAAGCTGTGCATTCCACTGGGCAAATCGGCCGGACTCGCAGCTAGGACGACTCTCGCCCGCGCAGGCGCGCCAGCAGCAGCGCCCGCTTCTCCGGAGACAATTCCGCCAGTTTTTGCGATAGCGATGGCGGCCGGGCAGTCCTGACACTTGGCGGCAACGCAGCGAGAAACTCCTCCAACGCGTTCGGCCGGATCGTGCCGACGAACTCCACCGCCTTGGCGTGGGATTCTGCCGCCACGTCTTCGTAGAGGCCGCGATCCTCCAGCAGCGAGCGCAACGTCGCTGCCCATGGCTCCGTATCCTGAGGCGGGATCACGGCCCGGGGCAGGCCGTGTTCGTCGAACTCGGCTTCGTACCGTTCGATAGGCCGCACCGGTAGCACGAAGCGCGTACCCATCTTGGCTTCCACCAACCCACCGGAGTCGCTCGCCAGAACGGGGATGCCGTGGAGCATGGCCTCCATGACGCTGAGGCCGAAGCCTTCGTACCACAACGACGGCATCAACAGCACGCGGGTGCGGGCGAGAATTTCTCGGATATCCCGCACATTGGCCAGTAACGTCACGTTGGGCAGCGCCTCCAGGGCCCGACGGTCCTCCGCCGTGGTGCCCCAGCCCGGCAGCGCAGCGAAGGGGTAATCCGCAAACCGGCGCGCCAGCTCGAGGAATAACGCAATGCCCTTGACGGCGCACGGGTTGATGAGAGTGATCCAGCCGTCGTCGAAACGGCCGTAGCGCTCGAAAGGTCCGTCGCCGTAAATCGGCGGATGGATCACCGTCGCCCGTCGTCCGAGGTGGGTCTCGATGTAGGACGCCATGTGTTCGCCAATGGCGATGATGGCTGCGGCGTGGCGGACGAGCTCCGTGCTTTGAGGGTCTGGGTTCCAGCTGGCCGGCCCGAAAGGGAACAGTTGCGGCGTGTGGGCGAGGTAAACCACCCGGCCCGGCGCTTCCCGGAACGCTTCCCGAAGCAATACTTGACCCAAGTCCTCCGACGAGACGAGCACCCAGTCCGGCTGAAAGCTCCGGACTTGCTCGCGCAGCAGGCGGCGCCGTCCCCCTGGATCCGCGGCGGCGTAGATCCGAACGCCGCGGTACTCGGCAACCTCGATGTCGTCTTCCACGCGCAGGCTCTCCAGGGGAATTCTCTCCTGGCGCAACTGCTCGAGCTTGCCTTGGGGGTCGTGGACCAAGGAGGCGGCCACGACGCGGCAAGCGTGGCCCCGGCGGGACAGCATTTCCAGCCAAGCCAGATTGCTGCGCGTGGCGCCGCCGCGGGGAGGCACGTAGGAGGCGTTCGCGGTCAGCAGAATGCGCATCGGCCCACCGAGACTCCGGCCCGAGCCTCTCAAGTGCGCTCGAGCAATTGGATCCCGAGTTCTCTCAGCTGTCGCTCCGGCACCGGCGCGGGCGCGTCGCACATCAAGTCGGTTCCGCTCGCCGTCTTCGGAAACGGAATGACGTCGCGGATCGTGTTTTCCCCGGCCAGGATCATGACCAAACGATCCAAGCCCAGGGCGATTCCCCCGTGGGGAGGCGCCCCGTATTCCAGCGCGTCCAGCAGAAACCCGAAGCGCCGGCGGGCCTCCTCATCGCTGAAGCCGAGGGCGCGGAAGACCTTGGCTTGGACGTCCCGCCGGTGGATCCGTATGGACCCGGAGCCGAGTTCGACGCCGTTCAGCACCAGGTCGTAGGATTTGGCGCGGCATGCCGCCGGATCGCTGAGGAGCTTGTCGAGGTCCTCTTCGTGCACCGAGGTGAATGGGTGATGGGCGGCGTCCCAGCGCTGCTCCTCGTCGTTCCACTCGAACATGGGGAAGTCCACCACCCATAGCCAGCACAGCTTGCGGGGATCGAGCAGCCTGTGCCGGTCGTTGAACTTTTGCCCGGCAAAGAGCCGCAACTGACCGCACGCCTGCAAGACGGTCTCGGCGGGCCGGTGCCCCCGAGGCGGCCCGTTCCAACCGGCAAGCAGCAGCAGGTCGTCCGGGGTCGCGGCGGCGCGCTCCCGCACCGCAGCCACGGGGCCGGGGAAATCGCGTTCCAGGCGCTTGACATCGTCGTACACCCGGAGACCGCGCTCGCCGCCATAGGTCTTCAGTTCCTCGCGCTCTTTGCGGCTGGCGCCGGCGGCGCCGGGGATGCGAATGGCCACGAGCGGTAGTCCGTCGGAGGCCAGCGCCGTCTCGGCGAAAAGGTCTTCGACGGTGTGGAATGGAGGCAGCCGCAGATCCGGCTTGTCGCTGCCGTAAGAACGCATGGCTTGCTCGTAGCTCAGACGCGGGAAGGGCGCCTCGACCTCGAAGCCCGCCACTCGGCAAGCCGCTTGCACCACCGGCTCCACGACCTCGAAAATCCGTTCCGGCTGGGGAAACGACATCTCCAGGTCAATCTGGGTGAACTCCGGCTGACGGTCCGCCCGCAGGTCCTCGTCCCGGAAGCAGCGCACGATCTGAAAGTACTTCTCGTAGCCGCCCACCATCAGGAGCTGCTTGAACAGCTGCGGAGACTGGGGTAAGGCGTAAAAACAACCTGGTTGGAGGCGGCTCGGCACGAGATAGTCGCGGGCTCCTTCCGGCGTCGAGCGCGTCAGGAACGGCGTCTCGATCTCCAGGAAACCCATCGCGTACAGTTGCTGCCGCACCGCGAAGGAGATCTTTGAGCGCAGGATGATGTTGCGCTGCATGCGCGGACGCCGCAAATCCACGTAGCGGTATTTGAGCCGCACCTCCTCGCTGACGTCCACGTTGTCTTCCATGGGGAAAGGCGGCGTTTTGGCGTCATTGAGGATCCACAGCCGTTCGGCGACCAGCTCCACCTCCCCAGTGGCGATCGCGGGGTTGACGGTCTCCGCCGCGCGCCGTTCCACGCGCCCCTCGACCGCCACCACGTATTCGGACCGCAGCAGCTCCGCCTTGCGGTGCAGTTCCGGATCGGCTTCGGCGTGAAAGACCACCTGGGTGACGCCGTCGCGGTCGCGCAAGTGAATGAAGATGACGCCGCCGAGATCGCGGCGGCGGTGCACCCATCCCATGAGCAGCGCGCGCGCACCGGCGTGGCAGGCCCGCAGCTCCCCACAGGTGTGGGTGCGGCGTAAATCTCCGAGGAAATCCAGCGGAACGGTTTCAGGCATGCGGCACGTTGGCTTTCACACTTTCGTAAAGCTCCTCCGGCGCCACGGGGCGCTGTTGGCCGGAGCCCATATCTCGCAGGGCGTAGCGTCCCGCGGCGAGCTCCTCGTCGCCGACAATGAGCGCGTAGCGCGCCCCGAACTTATGGGCCAGCTCGAGTGCGCGCTTGAGGCGCGCTTCCGGCGCGAGCTCCACCACGAGGCCGCGGCGGCGCAACGTACGCGCCAGAGGCGCCACCTGACGGAACGCCGCTTCCCCTAACGGCGCGATGAACAAGTCCACCGCGGGTGCGTGCCCGCCGGACTGGGTCTCTTCCAGCGCCAGCACGAGCCGGTCCTCGCCGATGGAAAAGCCGATGCCCGGCGCCGGAACTTTCGAGCCGAGCGTTTCGGCCAGCCCGTCGTAGCGCCCACCGCCCGCCACCGCATTCTGCGCTCCGAGCGCTCCGTGGACGATCTCGAAGGTCGTGCGGCGGTAATAGTCGAGCCCCCGCACCAGCCGCGGCCGGATCTGAAATGGAATCGCGCGGTCGCGAAGATACTCCTGCACCTTGAGGAAATGGATCCGGCACGCTTCGCAAAGGTAGTCGAGGATCGAGGGCAAGGTTTCGATCACGGGTTGGTCCGCTTCGACTTTGCAATCGAGCACGCGCAGCGGGTTCGTTTGCGCGCGGCGCCGGCAATCCGAGCACAAGCGCTTGGAAACGTCCTGGAGGGCGTCGCGGAGCGCCGACGTGAACTGGGGGCGACAGGCGGGGCACCCCACCGAGTTCAGAAGCAGCTCGAAATTCGCCAGGCCGGCGGCGCACAAGATTTCGGCCGTGAGTTCGATGACTTCCGCGTCGACGGCCGGCGACTCCGAACCGATGGCCTCCGCCCCGATCTGATAAAACTGCCGGTAACGACCCTTTTGCGGGCGCTCGCGGCGGAACATCGGGCCCATGTAATACAGCTTGACCAGTCCCGGCTGCTGATCCAGACGGTGTTCGATGTAGGCGCGGATCACCGAAGCCGTGCATTCGGGACGCAGGGTCAGCGACGCCCCGTCACGGTCCTGAAAGGTGTACATCTCCTTGGTGACGATGTCGGTGTCTTCGCCCACGCCCCGCGCAAACACCAGGGTTTCTTCGAAGATGGGCGTGCGGATCTCTTGGTAATTGTAGGCGCGAAAGACCCGGCGGGCCTGCTCTTCCACATGGTTCCAGATCGCGCTCGACGGCGGCAGGATGTCCCGGGTACCCTTGACGGACCGAATCAAGACGCAGCTTCCTTGTACTGCTGGCGGTAGCGGATGTAGTTGGCGGCGTTGTTGCGGAACCGCTGGCGCTCTTCCTCGGTCAACTCGCGCCGCACCTTGCCCGGAACCCCCATCACGAGGCTCCCCGGCGGTACGCTCATACCCTCCGGCACGAGCGCTCCGGCGGCGACGACCGAGCCCCGCCCAATGCGGGCGCCGTTGAGGACGATGGCCCCGATGCCGATGACGCAGTCGTCTTCCACGACGCAGCCGTGCAGAACGACCGAATGTCCGACCGTGACGCGATTGCCCACGATCACCGGGTACTGGTCCAGCTCCCCGTGGAGCACACAGTTGTCCTGGATATTGCTCTCTTCGCCGATCCGGATCGCGTTGACGTCGCCCCGGAGCGTCGCGTGGGGCCAGACGCTGGAGCGCTCCCCGATCTCCACGTCTCCGATCAGTTCGGCGCTGGGATCCACGTAGGCTGATGCGGCGACCCTCGGCTGGATGCCGCGATACGGGCGAATCATCCTAAGTTACTGGAATCCTTATCGTAGCACACGCCCGTCTGCGGTCGAACCGCGGCTGGCCGGGCGGCCGGGCGCGCTGCGGTACCTTGAAATTATGGTGCGGCATACGATTCTTTGCCTGATATCGACTGCGCTGGCGCTGGCGGCGCAGGACATCGCTAGTCCGAACCCGGCCGAGCGGAAGCGAGCCGCGCGCGAGCTCAAGGCTCAGGGCACAGCGGCCCTGCCGTCGCTGACGAAACTGCTCTCGGATCCCGACGTCGAAGTTCGCATCGAAGCGGTCAAGGCGATCGTCGAAATCGACACCCAGCACAGCTTGGACCCCCTGATCCAAGCGACGCGGGATTCCGACCCTGAGGTGCAAATCCGCGCAACGGACGGCTTGGTGAATTTCTATCTGCCCGGTTATGTGCGCACCGGCTTCACGGCCTCGCTGCGCCGGGTGGGCGGGCGCATCAAAGGCCGATTCACCGACGAGACCAACGAACAGGTGATCGACCCGTTCATCGAAGTCCGGCCGGATGTGATTCAGGCCTTGGGCCGGCTGGCCCGTGGCGGCGCCAGCATGGAGGCGCGAGCGAATGCGGCGCGGGCCGTGGGAATCCTGCGGGGTCGGGCCGCGGTTCCGGATCTGCTCGAAGCGATTCAGGCCAAAGACAGTCAGCTCATCTACGAGTGCCTGGTGGCGCTTCAGAAGATCGGGGATCCGGCGGCGGCGCCCCGAGTCGCCTTTCTGTTGCGCGATCTGGATGAGCGGGTTCAGGCCGCGGCCATCGAGACCATGGGATTGTTGCGGTATATGGACGCGCTTCCGCAGCTCCGGGAGATTCTGGCCCGCACAGGGAAAAAGCGCGTCCGCCGCGCTGCGCTGCGTTCCATCGCCATGCTGCCGGACCGGGCGAGCCGGGAGTTGCTCCGCCGATACCTCAACGACCGCGACGGAGAGCTGCGCGAGGCCGCAGCCGAGGGTTTGGGCCGGATTCAGGACCCCGAAGATCTGGCCGTGCTCGAGAAGATGTTTGCCGAAGAACGGGACAATTCAGCGCGCCTGTCGGCGGCCTTCGGACTCGTGATGCTGGGAAAGGCTGACCTGTCGGAATTCGGGGCGCTGCGATACTTGATCAACACGCTCAACTCGAGCGCCCGCGTGGGCGAGGCGCGCGCCCTATTGATCGAGGCAGCACGCAAGCCGGAAGTGCGCCGCTTGCTGTACGAGCCCCTGCTGAGCGGCACGGTCGACGAACGGATCGGCCTGGCTCAAGTGCTGGCACATAGCGGCGACCACGAGAGCATTTCGGTGCTCGAGCGGGCGACACGCGATCCGGATCCCAAAGTCGCTCAGGAAGCCTTGCGCGCGCTGCGGGCGCTGCGAGCACGCCTGTCCTAGCCCGGTCAGCCGCGCTTCTTCTGCTTCTGCTGGCCGACGCGGACCTTGTATCGGGCTTGCTTGGCCTCCTGGAACGCTTTGTGATCGTGCCGCTTGACCGCATCATCAAGATATGCAGCCACATCCGCGTCCTTAGGCAGCACGGCCATGACGGTGAAATTTTCCTTGCACTCCGGGCAGTAAGGCCGGAACCGTTTCACATTCGGAATCCCCATACGACCCTCATGGTACCATGCGAGTCTTTCGGATTCGCGGGCCCGGGGGAGAAGGACGGGTCGGGAACGGGAAGCTGACCGGGCTTAGAGGCCAAGACAATTCATGGCAGCTCGGACGACAGGTGGTACGCCCCAGTGGGAGGTAACGTTTCGACGGGGAACGGCTTGGCTGGTCGCGCTTCTGGCCTTCGTCGGACACTGCCTCTCACCCCGGCTCACCTCGGGCGATTCCCGCTGGACGGTGCCGGTGGCGCTGAGCCTCCTGGACCGTTACGACGCCGATCTGGACGAGTACCGCGATCTGGTTCGCGCGGACCAATATTACGGAGTGGAGTGTGTCCAGCAAGACCGTATCCTCCAGGGGCCGGAAATAGGGGACTGCCGCGGCGGTCACATTTACAATTGGTATCCCATCGGGGTGCCAGTGCTGGCCGCTCCGTTCGTCGCCGTGCTGCGGTGGGTGACTCATGCGGCCTCTCCATGGCTCCGCGATCTGCCAATGGCAAATTGGCACCCGATCCTCGGAGCATTCTTGAGAGGGGACCTCGTTGGCGGCCGTGCTTTGGCGGAAATGCTGGTCGCATCCGTCTTCGTCGCCCTGACAACCTTTGTGCTCTACCGAACGGCGAATCTCTTCCTGCCATCGCGACATAGTGCGGCGCTGGCGCTGATTTTCGCTTACGCAACGCCTGCCTGGTCCACGGCCAGCCGGGCGCTCTACCAGCATGCACCGTCGATGCTCATGATCGCCCTCACCGTGCACCTGCTCGCGGCAGCGCGGAAATCGCCCGCCAAGGCGTCTCTGGCCGGCCTGACGGCGGCAATAGCCTGCGCGATCCGGCCAACTAACGTCCTCCTGGCCGTCACGGTACTGGCCTATGTCCTGCACAAACACCGCGATCGCTTTATTGCTTGCTTGGCCTGGGCCTCCCCAGTGGCTCTCGCGTTTGTTGCGTTCAACCTTGCGACTTATAAAGCCCTCTTACCCTCCTATTACAAGCTCCGTCCGCCCCCTTTGGACTCTTGGGAAGCCGGATACAAGTTCCTGGAGGCGCTCGCCGGCAATCTCATCAGCCCGTCGCGCGGCCTTCTGGTCTTTGTTCCGATCG
The DNA here is from genome assembly GCA_025055455.1 of Bryobacteraceae bacterium. Lineage (GTDB taxonomy): Bacteria > Acidobacteriota > Terriglobia > Bryobacterales > Bryobacteraceae > JANWXD01. The sequence continues at coordinate 12,514 of JANWXD010000026.1, read as the reverse complement.
CGGCGTTCAGCGTAATGGGCGCCTTTCGCGCCTTGAGAACCAGCTGGCTCAAACCCTTACCCGGCTACTTGATCATCTTGTTTCTAGCCCACTGGCTGACCGTCTCGCGATTCACTGGCTACTGGTGGGGCGGCCACTCCTACGGGCCACGGCTGCTTAGCGACATGACGCCGGTGTTGATCTTTCTGCTGATCCCCGTGGTTGCGGCGTGGCGTCAGACAGGGTGGAAGTGGGGAGCGTCCCAGGTGCTGTTCGCTGCGCTACTGGTTATCTCCGTCGTGATTCATGCCCGTGGAGCCTTCCACACCGCCGTGCACTTGTGGAACCGGTTCCCCGTTGACGTGGACCTCCGCCCGGAACGGGTCTGGGACTGGAGCGATCCACAATTCCTCCGCGGCTGGCTGTCTTGCCCTGTTCACAGTGTGGCCGAGCCGCCCGGGGCATCTCCGGCAAGGTAACCACGCCATGTCACGGGGTGGCAGATGTTGTGCCTGGCTTTTGGTCAGCCATCAGACTCCGCCTTTTGCGGGGGAGCCGCCGCAGCCGCTCTTGGTGCGGTCCGCGGCGCTTACCCGAGCTTCTTACGCAGCAGCTCGTTCACCAAAGCGGGATTGGCTTGGCCGCGCGTCGCCTTCATGACCTGGCCGACCAGAAAACCGAGCACCCCACTCTTGCCAGACCGGTAGGATTCCACTTGCTTGGGGTTGGCCGCCAGGACCTCTTCGATGATCTTTTCGATCAAGGCGGCGTCGCTGATCTGCCGCAGCCCTTCCCGTTCCATGATCGTCCGCGCAGAGTCGCCGGTGGCCCACATCTTGGCAAAAATCTCCTTGGCCAGCTTGCCGGAGATTTCGCCCCGGGAAATCAGCGCCACCAGCTCCCCGAGCTGTTCCGCGCTCACGGGCGACTCGGGAATCTCCTTGCCCTCTGCCTTCAGCGCGCCGAGCAGGTCCCCCATGACCCAGTTGGCCGTGCCGCGGGGATCCCCGGAAACCGCCGCCGCGCGCTCGAAGTAGTCGCTCAAATCGCGACTCAGCGTGAGGACCTGTGCGTCGTACTCCCGCAGGCCGTACTGTTCCACGAACCGCGCCCGTTTTTGCGACGGCAGCTCCGGCATCTCGGCGCGGATGCGTTCCCGCCATTCCTCGCTGATGCGAAGGGGCAGAAGGTCCGGCTCCGGGAAATAGCGGTAGTCATGGGCGTATTCTTTGGTGCGCATGCCCATGGTCTCCCCCGTGTCCGGGTTGTACAGCCGCGTCTCTTGCACGATGGCGCCGCCGTTTTCCAAAATGGCCACTTGCCGGGCGATCTCATAGTCCAGAGCCGCCTTGAGAAAGCGAAACGAGTTGAGGTTCTTGACCTCGGTCTTGGTGCCGAATGTTTCCGCGCCGCGGGGCCGCACGGAAACGTTCGCATCGCACCGTAGGTGCCCTTTTTCCATGTCGCAGGTGGACACCTCGATGTACTGCATCAGCAGCTTCAGCTCCGTCAAGTAGGCATAGGCCTCCTCGGAGCTGCGGAGGTCCGGCTCGCTGACGATCTCGATCAACGGCGTCCCACAGCGGTTCAGATCGACGTAGGTGTACCGGTCGGAGTCTTCGAAGCCCTCGTGGAGGCTCTTGCCTGCGTCGTCTTCGATGTGGACGCGCGTCACGCCGATCCGCTTCCGGGTGCCGTTGACGAAAATCTCCACCCAGCCGCCTTCGGCCAAGGGTTCGTCGTACTGAGAGATCTGATACCCTTTCGGCAGGTCGGGATAGAAATAATTCTTTCGCGCCAGGCGCGACACCGGGCGCACGGTGCAGTTCAGAGCCAGGGCGGCTTTCACGGCCATCTCCACGGCCCGGCGGTTGAGCACGGGCAGGGCTCCCGGAAGTCCCAAACAGACCGGACACACATTGGTGTTCGGCGGCGCCCCGAAACTGGTGGGACAGCCGCAAAAGATCTTGGTTCTCGTCGCCAGCTGAACGTGGACTTCCAGTCCGATGACGGCCTCGTAACGGGCCAACACTTCGGGCGGCGCCAGAGTCGCAGCCGTGGAAGACATTGCTCTCATTATACGGCCCCCCGGTGCCGGGCCAGAGGCGGCAGAATTCCTGCAAGTCTCGGAGCGCGGCTGATATCATAGGAGTCTCCCCCGGCTTCGGATGATTGTCCAGACCCAGTACGTTCGTTTCGATTCGCTTTCCCTCGACTGCGGCGCCACGCTCTCCCCGGTGGACGTGGCGTACGAGACCTACGGGGAGCTGAATCGGGAGCGCACGAACGCCATCCTGATCCTACATGCCCTCTCGGGCGACGCTCACGCCGCCGGCATCAGCCACGAGACGGGCAAGCCCGGATGGTGGGACAACATGATCGGCCCGGGCAAGGGCTTCGACACGGACAAGTATTTCGTCATCTGTTCGAATGTTCTCGGAGGATGCCGTGGCACCACCGGGCCGTCTTCGATCAATCCGGCAACTGGCTGCCCCTACGCGCTGTCGTTTCCGGTGATCACCATCGGCGACATGGTGCGGCTCCAGAACATGCTGATCGACTATTTGGGCATCGAGCGGCTGCTCGCCGTGGCCGGCGGCTCGATGGGCGGCATGCAGGCGCTGCAATGGACGGTGGCCTATCCGGACAAAGTGGCGGCCGCCATCCCCATCGCGACCACGGCGCGACACAGCCCCCAGCAGATCGCTTTCAACGAAGTGGGCCGCCAGGCCATCATGGCCGATCCAGATTGGAACGGAGGCAACTACTACGGCCGCCGGCCGCCGGCGCGCGGACTGGCCCTCGCCCGCATGATCGGTCACATCACTTACATGAGCGACGAGTCCATGCGCGAGAAGTTCGGCCGGCGTCTCCGCGACAAGGACCGCTATGGTTTCGACTTCTCCGTGGACTTCGAGGTGGAAAGCTACCTCCATTACCGCGGCGCTCAGTTCGTGGACCGGTTCGACGCCAACTCCTACCTCTACATCACCAAGGCCATGGACTACTTCGACCTCACTAATGGTTCGGCGAGCCTGGCCTCCGTGCTGGAGAAGACTCAAGCCCGCTTCCTGGTGATCAGCTTCACCTCCGATTGGCTCTATCCGAGCTATCAGTCCTTGGAGATCGTCAACGCCTTGCGCAGCCGCAATCGAGACGTGGCCTATTGCGAGCTCAACTCCAACTACGGCCACGACGCTTTCCTCGTGGAAGTCGGCGAGCAGACCGAGATTGTCCGGGGGTTTCTGGCCCGCACCTTCGAGAGGCTGCGATGAGCACGGCGGTGGAAACGCGCCGCGGCCCGTTCGTGCGCGAGATTCTGGGCCGCAGCGACTACGCCATCATCAGCGAGCTGGTGGAACCCGGCACCAAGGTGCTGGACCTGGGCTGCGGCGACGGGGAGCTGTTGGAATGGCTGGTGGAACACAAGGGCGTAGAGGCGCGCGGCATCGAGATCAACTCCGTCAAAGTCCAGCGCGCCATCGCTCGGGGCGTTTCGGTGTACCAGGGCGACATCGACGAGGGCCTCGCCGACTACCCCGACCACGCCTTCGACTACGTGATCTTGAGCCAAACCTTGCAGGAAACACGCCGGCCGCTCAAGGTGCTGCGCGAGATGCTGCGGGTGGGAAAACGCGCCATCGTGGCCTTCCCGAACTTCGGGCACTGGAAGGTGCGTCTGGCGCACCTGTTCACCGGCCGCGCACCCAAGACGAAGCTCTTCCCGTACGAATGGTACGACTCACCCAACATCCACTTCCTGACGGTGCTGGACTTCGAGGATCTCGCCCGGCAGGAAGGTTGGACCATCGAGCGGCGCATCTTTCTGGCCGGGCGCCACACTGGCCGCCTGCTGCCGAACCTCATGGCCGAGATCGCCGTCTACCTGATCCGTTCGAACACGGCGCGGCAGGCGGGGTCGGCGAGGTAAACCTCGCCTCCCGAAGCCAGCACCCGCGCCACTTCCCGCGCCACCTGCTCGGGATTGGCCCAAGCCCCTCGCCAGTCGATCACCTTGGTGAAGAAGCCGTCGCGCCAGGGAATCTCTTCGAGGGGCGCCGGTACGAACATGACGTTTTCGAGGTCCCGCGCGGCGCGCCGTGCCGCGCGCACCTCTTCGTCGCCGCCGAGCCCGACCAGGATGCCGGCCGTCAGGCGCGCGGCCATCTCCGCCACCACCGCAGGCTCGGGGATCGACAACAGCAGCACCCGATCGTCGGGACGCAGCGTGAAGCCCTCAATCATGCGGCGAGGGAAGTGGAGACAAGGGGGAGGCGCGCAGCATTGCTTCGGCCTGCGCCTGAGTAAAGCCCTCCACTCTCGAGGACAAGTTCATCGAACAGAACTTGGGGCCACACATCGAGCAAAAATGCGCCTCTTTGAAGCTTTCCTCCGCCAGCGTCTCGTCATGCATAGCCCGGGCCGTCTCCGGGTCCAGCGACAACTCGAACTGGCGGTTCCAATCGAAGCGGTAGCGGGCGCGGGAGAGTTCGTCGTCCCGGTCGCGGGCGCCGGGCCGGCGGCGGGCGACGTCGGCGGCGTGCGCCGCGATCTTGTAGGCGATGATGCCTTGCTTGACGTCCTCCCGGTTGGGCAGGCCCAGGTGCTCCTTGGGCGTTACGTAACACAGCAGCGAGGCGCCATACCAGCCGATCATCGCCGCCCCGATCGCGGAGGTGATGTGATCGTAGCCGGGCGCAATGTCCGTCACCAACGGCCCCAATGTATAAAAGGGGGCCTCGTGGCAAAGCCGCTGCTCCATTTCCACCTGCAGCTGAATCTGATCCATGGGTATGTGACCCGGACCCTCGATCATGACCTGCACATCGTACTCCCAGGCTTTTCGGGTCAGTTCCCCCAGCGTCCTCAGCTCGGCAAACTGTGCTTCGTCGCTGGCGTCAGCCAGGCACCCGGGTCGCAAGCCGTCCCCTAAAGAAAAAGTCACGTCATACTTCTGGAAGATCTTGCAGATCTCCTCGAAGCGCTCGTAGAGCGGATTCTGGCGGCGATTTTTCACCATCCATTGAGCCAGAATCGAACCGCCCCGGCTGACGATGCCCGTGATGCGCTTCGCTGCCAGGGGAATGTGCTGTATCAGGACGCCGGCATGGATGGTCATGTAATCTACGCCTTGCTCGGCCTGTTCCTCGATGACCTCCAAGATCAGTTCCGGGGTCATGTCCTCCACGCGCCGCACCCGCGTCACGGCCTCGTAGATCGGCACCGTGCCCACCGGGACGGGGGAGTGTTCGAGGATCGCCCGGCGGATGCGTGGGATGTCGCCTCCCGTCGACAGATCCATCACCGTGTCCGCCCCGTATTTGAGGGCAATGCCGAGCTTTTCGAGCTCCTCGTCAATGTTGGAGCTCACCGCGGAGTTGCCGATGTTGGCGTTGACCTTGCACCGGGAAGCGATACCGATGCACATGGGCTCGAGATGGGCATGGCGGATGTTGGCGGGGATGATCATCCGCCCCCGGGCCACCTCCGAGCGAACCAGCTCCGGATCCAGCCCCTCGCGGCGTGCCACGTAGTGCATCTCTTCGGTGAGGATGCCGCGCCGCGCGTAATGCATCTGCGTCCGGATCGTGTCACGGGCGCGCTTGGCCACCCAGTCGCTTCTTAGATGCAAGCGAACCTCCTGTGCCGCATGAATTCCGCGATGCTCCGCTCCGGTATTATGCCGCTGCTCCGCCCCGCCGGGCAATTCGGCCGGGCACCCTCGAAGTCGAATTTTGGGGATTGCGGAGCTCGTCGCCGTTGTGTCAGCTCCAGAGACGGTCCCAGGAGCGCTCCTTGTCCCACTCGGGCGTGGGCTCGAAATAGCCCGGCTCCAGTAAGTGCCGCTTGACCACCTCGTCGTTCAGCGTGATCCCCAAACCCGGCCCCTCGGGCACTTTGATAAAGCCTCGGTTGACGATGGGCTTTTCCACACCCTCCACCAAATCGTCCCACCAGGGCACATCCGCCGAGTGGTATTCCAGCACGAGGAAGTTCTCCGTGGCGGCGGCACAGTGGACGTTGGCCATGCACGACACGGGAGTGCCCGCAAAGTGCATCGCCATCGGTACACCGTACTCCTGCGCCATGTCCCCGATCTTCTTGGTCTCGAGGATGCCCCCGGCTGTGGCCAGATCTGGGTGGATGATATCCACCGCATGGTTCCGGCACAGCTCGACAAACGGCTCCTTCAAGTAAATGTCTTCGCCGGTCAGCGTCGGAACGTCGATCGAGTCCGTGATCTTCTTCAACAGGGCCGTGTGCTGCCAAGGAATCATGTCCTCGAGCCAGGCCATGTTGTACTTCTCGAGCGCCTTGCCCAGCCGGATGCACGAATTGACGCCGATGTGTCCGAAGTGATCCGCCGCCAGCGGCACTTCCATCCCGATCGCCTCCCGGATCCGCGCCACGTACTCGGCCAGCATGTCGATGCCCTTGTCGGTGATCTCGATGCCCGTGAACATGTGCTCGGTCATCCGCGTTTCCGCCAGCGTCAGCCCCAACGGGCGGCTCAGCGTTCCCGGAGTCTTCTCGATGAGTTCGATCCCCAGGTCCATCTTCAAAAACGTGAAGCCCCTCTCGAGGCGCTTCTTCATCCGCTCGGCGTACACCTTCGGATCCGGCGACATCTCCGTGTCGGCGTAGACGCGAATCCGGTCGCGAAACTTGCCGCCGAGCATTTGATAGACAGGCACGCCATAGGCCTTGCCCGCCAAATCCCACAGCGCCATCTCGATGGCCGATACACCCCCGCCTTGACGGCCGTGGAAACCGAACTGTTTGATCTTGCGGAAAATCTTCTCGATGTTGCAGGGGTTTTCGCCCAGGATACGGCTCTTCAACATGAGCGCGTACGTCTTGCTGGCGCCATCGCGCACCTCCCCCAAGCCGTAAATGCCCTGGTTAGTGTCAATCCGGATAATCGGACAGGTGAAGGGCGCTTTGGCCACGACGGCCACGCGCAGGTCCGTGATCTTCAGCTCCGAGGGCTTCGAGGCCGTCCGGACATGCTGCTGGTAGGCCTCCAGGGTTTCATCGGCCCAGAACGTCGCCGCGGCGGCTCCGGCGACGGACCGCAAGAACGAGCGCCGGTCGCTTCCCGGCCGCTGGTACAGTTTCCGCAGTGCTGGCTTCATCGGGCTTCTCTCCTGGTCGGTCGATTGTACCCGGCAGGGGAGGCACCGATCAACAGCCTGTGGTGGCCGGCTCCGGTTTCAGTTCCGCCCGCAAATGTCCGGCGTGCGGCACATGCCGGAGGGGCAAGAAGGCCCGTTGGGGCTCTTGCGGGCCGACTGCGGCGCTGCAAAAACCGACAGCCGCAACGTCAGCCGAGACTCGCCGCACGACGGACACGCGACCCCGCTCGAATCTCCACTGCGCCGCACCAGTCGTTCGAACTCCGCCCCACAGTGATCGCAGCGGTACTCGTAAATGGGCATTCGCACTAGCCTCCTTGCGCGATTACGATACTGATTCTATCAATGAGCCGGCGCACCTCGGAAGTCGGCGCCGCGTGGTGGTTCACCAGAATGGCAAACGCCAGCAGGCGGCCGCTCGGTGTGGCGGCATAGCCCGCCAGCGCGCTCGCCCGCGCCAGCGTGCCCGTCTTGGCCCGAATGCGACGGCCCTCGGCGGCGCCTTCAAAGCGATGCTCGAGCGTTCCGTCCTCTCCCCCGACGGGCAACGACTCCAGCCACGCCGCCCGGTAACCTCCGTTGTACATGTAGACCAGCAACTGCGCGATGGCTCGCGGCGTGGCCAGGTTCCGTCGCGACAGCCCCGACCCGTCTTCCAACCGCACCGCATCCGAGGCCACCCCAGCTTGCTTCAGCCAAGCCTGCATCTCCTCGAGGCCGGCGCGCCGCGTGGCCGAACCTCGACAGGCGCGCCCCACGGCGCGCAGCAACAGCTCCGCGTGGAGGTTCTGGCTTTCCTTGTTGACGACTTTCAGCATCTCGGCCAGAGGAGGTGACGACCGGCGCGCGAGTTCGAAGAACGCGGACCCCGCAGTCGCGACAGAGTCCGGACGATGCTGGGCCCTCGGCACACCGCGAATCACCACCCCACGACGTAACAGGGCGTCGGCCAGCGCCGCAGCAGCGTACCGCGCCGGATCGTCCACGGCCAGTTCGAAGGTCCGTTCCGGATCGCGAAGCCCGATTTCGCCCCAAATCCGGAGCTCGCGCGTCCCCGGCAGCCGCGCGATCGCCACACGGTCTTCGGCCCGCTCGCGGGTCACCGTGTGATTGTGCACCACGTAATATTCGACCGCCGGGCGCAGGGAGACGACCGCCGGCCACCCGGGCTTGGCGCCGGGATGCAGCGTCAGCCACATCATGTTGTCGTTGAGCGTCAGCGCGCTCACCGGTGCGCCGTAGTCCCACAACGCATCCCCTTGGGTCCAGCCCTCCGGATACGGCTCCCACGGGTACAACGAGTCGTCTCCGACGATGTCTCCGTCTACCACGCGGATCCCCCGGGCCACGATTTCATCGGCGAGCTCCTCCAACCCCCGTAGGGGATCCCCGGTTACTGGCCCTTTGCGATACGGATAGTCACGTCCCGACAGCGAGGGGTCGCCGCCCCCCACCAGCCGCAGGTCTCCCCGCAGCCGCCCGGAAGGGTCCGGCGCTGTTTCCGCAAGCACCCGGGTCTCGAAACGAAACTCCGGGCCCAGCTTCACGAGCGCCAGTGCCGTGGTGAACAGCTTCACATTCGAGGCAGGGACAAACAAATGATCGGCATTCTTCTCAAACAGCGTCTCCGCCGTCGCCGCGTCGGCGACCCGAATGCCCCAGAAGGCCAGTCGGCCCGCTTCCGAAGAGACCAGCAGCGACTCGATCCGGCCGCCGAGTCCGGCCGCTACAGCCGGCCACGCCATCCACCACAACAGCGCTGCGCGCATACGCCCAGGGATTATACTCAAAGCGTGGCTGCGCGCATCTTGCTGGCGACGGCAACGTTGCTGGCCCAGATCCGCCCGCACGGAACGCAGCCTCGTTCGCGCCCGGAGGACTACTCCGTCCACGTCCGCGCCGGTGTTGCCGTCGTTGCGGCCGAGTATCTGGTGCGGAGCTTTCAAGGGAGGGGCGGCACCTTTGTGGCGCCGGATCACCTCGTCGTCGAGGTGGCGGTTTTCCCTGATCCGTATCAGCGTGTCAAGCTCAACGCCGGACAATTCTCGCTGCGAGTCAATGGCGCCCGGCAGCCGCTGCTGCCGGAGCCCCCTTCCCTGGTGGGAGCTTCGTTGCGTTACGCCGACTGGGAGCACCGGCCGACCGTCGTCGCCGGCGCCGGAGTGGGCTCGGGCAGCGTGATCCTCGGGCGGCCTCCGGCCTCGGAACGCTTCCCGGGCGACCCCAGGCCGGGACGGGAGCGCCTCCCGCAACCTCCGCGAGCTCCGGACGCCAAAGCCCCGGTCGAACGGGAACCCGCACCCCAACCCGACGAGGTCGCCGTCGAGAGCGCGCTACCGGAAGGCGAACACGCCGGCCCCGTCTCCGGTTACCTGTACTTTCTGTTCAAGAAGAAGCCAAAGTCCGTTCGCTCGTTGGAGCTGCTATGGCACGGCGAAGGCGGTCCAGTCAGCCTGCGGCTGCTTTGACTTGCGGCGCCGCCGTCAGTCGCGCCACCAACCAGAGGGCCATTAGCAGGGCGAACACAATGACAGAACCGGCCAGCGGCAGCAGCATCACGATCCGAATCCCCCAGTAATGGGCGCAGACGCCCAAACTCCATGGCGCCAGCAGCGCGCCCGTAAACGCCAATGCGAAGATCCCGCTAGCGAATCCCGGGTGATAATACGGAAAAGCGTTGCGGATGTTTTCCGCCACCAGTGGATAAATCGCAGCGTAGCTGAGACCCACCAAAACCACTCCCGTCCCGGCCCCGAATCGGTTGTTCGTAAAGCTTAAGATCGCGCAGCCGAGCACGGCGCCCAGAGCGGAACAAAATAGAAGCCGACTGTGGCGGACGCGGGGCAGGAGCCATTGCACTGCCGCCCGGCCCGCTAGCAAGAAGAACCAGTACATCGCCAGCAGCTTCAACGACGTGGCGGGGCTCACCCCGAGCCGTTGAACCAGGAACACGGGCAGCCAGCCCGCGATGGCCCATTCGTTGCCAAACTGCAAAAACAGCAGCCCGGCGAACAGAACCGCGGTGGGACTTCGGAAATCGGCCAGCGCCTCCTTCCAGGGACGGTGCGGCGGAGGCGGAGGGGGTTGAAAATCGGACCTAGCATACAACCCCGCCAAAAAACCGGGAACTGTAGCCATTAAGACCAGGATGCTCGGCACGGTGTATACGTAGTAGGCGCCGGCCACCATCACCGCAGTCAGCCAGCAACCGGAGCCAAAAAAGGTTCCGGCCAGGGTCAGGGTAGCGGCGGGCTCGTGACGGTACAGCGGCGAAAGGGCATGCAAGAGCGAGGAGCTCAGAGTTCCCGCGCTCAGTCCCAACAGGCAAACCCCGGCCATGCGCCAGAGCGGATGAGCGGTCGGCGGGACCGCCGCCAGATACAGCAAGGCTGCGGCGGCGAGGCTGGCGCCGCAGACGAGCACCACGCGGAGCGTCCAGCGAGCCAGCATCGCGCGGACCGCTCGGATGGCCGCCAGGATCCCGGCGTTCATCGCAAGGAAGAAATTCCCGACCGTGAGGTAGTCGGAGTGCAAATGATATCCCCAGGCCGGCAGGATCGCCCCGAGGAAAGCCATGAGCATGCCCGTAACTAGAAAGCCGAACAGGATCTTCCGCGCCGCTGGGGCATTGAAGAGCATCGCCTTGCCTGCCGTCCGAAGATGAGACTGCGGGCCCACCGCAGCCTCCCCGTATTCTAGTTCGCGGCCAAGCCGGACGGCGTCCCGCTCCGGCCCTCAGGCCCGACGCCGCCTGTCTTCGCAGCTTTCACAAACTCACAGACTCCAGGTGGACACTCTATGAAATCCGGGAACCGGGCGGTGCGAACCCGCTGTTTTTCCGGGACTTCGATTTGGTATGCCCGTTGCACAGTGTAACGCGGGGGACGAGAGGTCAGGTTCGCTTTGGGGCGGTTGCCTCCCGCCTGTAATTTGTTGCACCGCCGAGGCCGCGGCGGAGTATTCGCCGCCCGCGCGATCTTTTGTTACACTGGGGTATTTTCAATCCGTACCACCCGTGGTTTCTCCCTTCAACCTGTACGCGCGTTGCATCGTTAATTGGGAAACGAGGCTCGCCCGCCGCGACACCAACCGCATCATCCGGCCCTTCGAGTGGGGCTTGGAATGGTTGGAGGGCATTGACGACGGCGATAGCCCGGCAGCCGCCGTGGCCCAATACGTCGTCCAAGCCTTGCGTGATTCCGAGCGGTTCTTCTCCTACCGCAAACCTAGCGACTACTGCCTCGACGGCCAGCACTTGACCTTCACCAGCCCGCTGGCCTCGCCGTACCCGTGCAATAACCGTGTGCACGCCGATTTCTTCCCGGCGCCCTCCGACAAGGGCCGAGCTGTGGTCGTACTGCCGCAGTGGAACGCGGACGCTTCGAGCCACATCAGCCTGTGCCGCTTGTTGAACCGCTTCGGCCTGACGGCCTTGCGCATGAGCTTGGCCTACCACGACCGCCGCATGCCGGCCGAATTGCAACGTGCCGACTATCACGTGTCGGCCAACATCGGGCGCACCATTCATGCCTGCCGTCAGTCCGTGATGGACACACGGGCGTGCCTGGATTGGCTGGAGGCCCGTGGCTACACGCGCCTGGCGGTTCTCGGCACAAGCCTGGGCTCGTGCATCGGCTTCATCGCCACGGCGCACGACCCTCGCGTGCGCGCCGGGGTTTTTAATCACGTTTCCATGTACTTTGGCGATGTGGTGTGGACGGGCCTGTCCACGCGCCACGTGCGGCTCGGCTTGGAGAAGGCGGTCACCCAGGACGAACTGCGCCATTACTGGGGGGTCATCAGCCCGGCCAGCTACATGGACCGGCTGATCGGGCGCGACTTGAAGAGCTTGCTCATCTGGGCCCGCTACGACACCACCTTTCTGCCCGAATACTCCCGCCAGGTCGTCGAAGCCTTCCGGGAGCGCGGGCTGGACTTCCGCGAGTTCCGCCTGTGGTGCGGGCATTACACCACCGGTCGTTTTCCGTTCAACATCCTCGACGGTCTGGCCATGTGCCGCTTCTTGCGGGAAGTGCTGTAGCGGCGCAGGCGCCGTTGTCTAAAGGACGACCCGATACGCGCGTTCATCTAGCCGACGCTCGCACGCGCGTCGCCTTACTCCGCGTGGGCCGCCCGCGGCGTCTGGGCACGCCCCGGGCTGCCGGCTCGGCGCCGCGCAGATCCCGCAGGCGCTGATACGCTGCCCGCCGCACTGGCGCTTCAGGACCCCGACGGAGGATCCCCGCCTCATTGACCGCGCCGCGACCCCGCTTGGCTGCGCGCGAGCGCCTTTGATCGGGCCTGGGCTTCTTTGTCACGCGTACGGTTCGGCTATCTTCGCACGCCGCCGCATGCTGCATCGAAGCATTATTTCCGATTTTCCGCCCCGCGACAAAGAG
>JANWXD010000025.1 GCA_025055455.1 Bryobacteraceae bacterium | reverse complement strand
GCCCTGCGGGCCAACCGGTGATTCTGGCCGAAGCGCCCACGCCTGCGCCGGTACGTGTGTACGTGCTCGGTGCGGTGAGGACGCCGGGCGTGTACCCACTGGCGCGCGGCAGCATCGTGGAGGACGCCCTCAAAGCCGCCGGCGGAGCGGCCGCTGCGCCAGCGGCGAGCGCGCAGAGCGAACGGCCGCGCAAGGCCCGCATGAAGGCCGGCACCCAGCATGGTTCTTCCGACGACGTGTTGCGCGTGCTGGCGGCCTTCGGGGTCCATCACATCTGCAGCGAACTGCCGTCGCCCCGTTTCGACGAAAACTGGTCGGCCGAGGGGTTGCTGCGGCTCCGCGAGCGCATCGAGCGCTTCGGCATCCACCTGGACATGGTGCCGCTGCCGCTCAGCTCCCACTACATCACCCGGGCGGAAATGCCGAACATCCTGCTCGGCAAGAGCCCGGAGCGGGACCGGGAAATCGACCACATCTGCGAGATGATTCGCAACTGCGCGCGAGCGGGGATCCCCGCCGTCAAGTACAACTTGACCATTCTGGGCGTGGTGCGCACGGAGCCGACGCGGGGGCGCGGCGGGGCGCTTTATAGCACCTTCGTCTATGACAAAGCGCGCCAAGAGCCGCCGCTCACCGAGGCCGGGCGTGTCACCGAGGACATGATGTGGGAGCGGATCACGTATTTCCTGGAACGGGTCGTGCCGGTAGCCGAAGAGTACAAGGTTCGTCTGGCCTGCCACCCGCACGATCCACCCATGCCGCGCGGCAAAGGCTTTCGCGGCGTCGAGACCGTGCTCGGCAGCGTCGAAGGCTTGAAACGTTTCGTCGAGATCAAAGCCAGTCCCTACCACGGCCTGAACTTCTGCCAGGGCACCGTGGCGGAGATGCTGGAAAACCCGCGGGAAGAGATCTTCGACGTGATCCGTTACTTCGGCACGCGCGGCAAGATCTTCAACGTGCATTTCCGCAACATCCAGGGCAAGTTCCTCGACTTTCGGGAAACTTTCCCCGACGACGGCGACGTGGACATGATCAAGGCCATGCGCGTCTACAAAGAGGTCGGCTACGACGGCATGATCATGCCGGACCACGTGCCCAAGATCGAAGGCGACGAGCAAAGCCGCCAGGCCTTCGCCTTTGCGTTCGGCTACATCCAGGCTCTGATCCAACTGGTGTCTGCGGAGGACTGAAGGCGCGAAGGCGTCCGATGGCGCGGCGAGGGTATGATACGGCCTGGGGATGGAACCACACCGTCACGCCTGGCAGCCGGCCCTGTTCGAAGAGCCGGGATCGTTCGACCGTGCGGGCCTGGCGGCGCGGCTCCGCCAGCTCGCTGCCGAGGGAGTCTGGATCGGCACGAGCTCCTGGAAGTACGAGGGTTGGATCGGGCAGGTTTACACCCGCGAGCGCTACCTCGAGCGCGGCCGGTTCTCTGAAAAACTGTTCCAGAGCACGTGCCTGGCCGAATACGCCGAGACGTTCCCGATCGTTTGCGGTGACTTTTCCTTCTACCAATTCCCGTCGGCGGCCTACTGGCGGCGGTTGTTCGCCTCGGCGCCGCCCACCTTGCTTTACGCCTTCAAAGCACCGGAACAGATCACGGTCGAGACGTTTCCCCGGCACGACCGCTATGGCTCCCAGGCCGGAACGAAGAACGAATTTTTTCTGGATGCGAAGCGGTTCGAGGCGGAGTTTCTCCAGCTGCTCGTACCCTACCGCGCGCAAGTCGCGGTAATTATCTTCGAGTTCGGCGCCTTCTCACGCCAAAGCTACCGGGACGCGGGCGCCTTCGCCGCCGATCTCGACAAGTTTCTCTCGGCGCTTCCACAAATCTTCCGTTATGCAGTCGAGATTCGAAACCCGAATTTTCTGGTCTCGGAGTACTTCGACTGCCTTCGCACACACGGCGTGGCCCACGTGTTCAACGCCTGGACCCGCATGCCCGAACTCGAGCTGCAGTTGCGCCTGCCGCAAGCTTTCACGACGAACTTCACGGTGTGCCGCGCGCTGCTGCGGCGGGGCCGGAGCTACGAAGACGCCGTGCGGATGTTCCAACCCTACGACCGCATCCAAGACCCCAATCCCGAGGTTCGCGCGGCCCTGCGGTCGCTCATTCAGCGGACCCGACAGGCGCGGCAGACGGCGTACATCTTCGTCAACAATCGCCTCGAGGGCAATGCTCCGGAAACCATCCGCGCCATCGTCGCAGACTAGACAAGCACCGCCGCGCGGCAATATTCTGACCGGGAAGTGTTTCGGACCGTGTGGAGGGTTCCATGCTCAAGGAATTGCGCGAGTTCCTGTTTCGTGGCAACGTGATCGATCTGGCCGTCGCGGTAGTCATGGGTGGCGCTTTCGGCGCCGTGGTGAACGCCTTTGTCAAGGACTTGCTGACGCCGCTGATCGCCGCGATCGGAGGACAACCCGACTTCTCGGGGCTTACTTTCACGATCAACAACAGTAAGTTCCTCTACGGAGATTTCATCAACGCGGTCGTCTCCTTCCTGCTGGTGGGGACCGCGGTGTATTTCTTCGTGGTCCTGCCGACGAAGACGATTGCGGCCAGGACCGCGAAAGCCGAAGCCCCCGCACTTCCGGCGACGAAGCAGTGCCCGGAATGTTTGAGCGAAATCCCGGCGGCCGCGCGTCGCTGCGCCTACTGCACGGCCGTGGTAGCCCCGGCGTGACTCAGACGAACTTGTACTGCCCAGGCACCGGCAAGGGGGGCACCTCCATGGGCAGTTTGTAGTCGAAAGCCTTCGGTTGGAGATCCTGCCGGGAATTCATGATCATCTCCCAGGTGATCTCGAGGCCGGAATAGGCCGCCTCGCGCGCCATGATGCAGGTCAGGGTGCTCTCGGCCATGGCCATGCCGTGGTTGATGTAAGGCCCTTCGCCGCGGATGCTCTTGACCATGTTGATGTGCTCTTGCACGTACGGGCTCACCGGGCCTTTGGTGCCCAGATCGAGTCCGTTGCTGCGGCCTTTCGTGCCCACGATGAGATCGTCTACGCGGCGGTAGCAGCCCTGCGGGTACTGGCGGCAGTGGCTCGACAGGTGCACGCCGTTCGGGTAGACGAAATCCGAGGACATGTGGTCGTAGATGTTGCCGTAGAGTTCCTCGCGGGGCCGCCAGGCCGCTCCACCCGAGGCCACCACCCGCACCGGATGCGTTCCCATGAGCCAGTTCATGAAGTCGATGTTGTGGAAGTGCTGCTCCACAATCTGGTCGCCGCAGAGCCAAAGGAAGGAGTACCAGTTGCGGTGCTGCCACTCCATATCGCCCCAGCGGGGATCCCGCGCCTTGGCGTGCATCACCGGGCCGCTCAAGTAATTCGAGTACAAGGCCACGATCTCGCCGATGGCGCCGTTCCGAATCTTCTCGACGGTTTCGATGTACTCCTGCTGCGAGCGCCGCTGCGCTCCGGAGACCACGGTGAGCTTTTTCTCTTCCGCCTTTTTCACCGCTGCCATGAAGCGGCGCACGCCCACCGGGTCGGTGGCGATAGGCTTTTCGCAGAAGACGTGCTTGCCGGCGCTGACGGCCGCCTCGAAGTGTTCGGGACGGTAGCCCGGCGGGGTGCACAGCAGGACGATGTCCACGTCCGTCGCGATGAGTTTCTTGTAGGCGTCGAAACCGACGAAACGCTTGTCCGGATCCACCTTGATGCGCGGCGCCAGGTCCGGCCGCCTCTGGCGCGCGCGAGCCAAGGATTGCTCCAGCTTATCCTCGAAAATGTCGGCCATGGCCACGACCTCGACGTTTTCCGTGCCCGAAAGCAAATCCAGCACGGCTTGGGTGCCCCGGCCGCCGCAGCCCACCAAGCCCGCCTTCAGCAAGGCCGGACCGGTGCCCCGAACGAGCTTCGGCTTGACGATCAGAAACGTCGAAGCGCCGACGCCCATGAGCTGTCTGCGAGAGAGTTGGCTCATTCTGGCCTCCTAGGAGTGCGCCTCAAATGAACTTGTACTGGCCCGGCACGGGCAGGGGCGGCACCTCGACTTTAGCGTCATAGTCGAAGGCTTTGGGATAGAGGTCGAGCTTGGAGTTCATGATCATGTCCCAGGTAATCTCCAGGCCCGAGTAAGCCGCCTCCCGCGCCATGATGCACGTCATGGTGCTGATGGCCACCGCCATCGCGTGATTGACGTACGGACCGTCGCCGCGGATGCTGTTGACCAAGGCAATCTGTTCCCGCACGTAGGGGTTTTCGAGTGGATCGCGGAAGCGGGTGCGCACGTCTTGTCCCGTTCCGCTCCCCATATCGTGGCAATTGCTGCGCCCCTTGGTGCCCACGACCAGTTCACTGACGTTTTCCGCCGAACCTCGCGGATACTGCCGGCAGTGACTCGTCAGGCGGACGCCGTTCGGATACTCGAAGTCCGCGCTCAGGTGGTCGTAGATGTTGCCATACGGCTCTTCCCGCGGCCGCCAAGCCACGCCCCCCGAGGCGACCACTTTCACCGGATGCGTGCCCATCACCCAGTTGCATACATCGATGTTGTGGATGTGCTGCTCGACCACCTGATCGCCGCACAGCCACAGGAACGAATACCAGTTCCGGTTTTGCCAGGTCATGTCACCCCAACGGGGGTCGCGCCTCCCCTTCGGTCCCGGCCAGTTGGGACTGAGGAACTGCAGTACCGGCGAGCCGATCCAGTACGCATACGTGGCCACCACCTCGCCGATGGCGCCGTTTTGGATCTTCTCGATGGTTTCTTGGTAATCGCGGGCAAACCGCCGCTGCGCGCCCGAGACCACGGTCAGCTTGAGCTCCTCGGATTTCTTGGCCGCCGCCATGAAGCGCCGCACTCCGACCGGATCGGTGCCGAAGGGTTTTTCGCAGAACACGTGCTTTCGGGCCTCGACGGCCGCTTCGAAATGCTCGGGACGGTAGCCCGGCGGCGTGCACAGCATCACGATGTCGATGTCGGAGGCCAGCACCTTCTTGTAGGCGTCGAATCCCACGAAGCGGTGTTCCGGATCCACCTTGATGCGATCCTGAATCTTCGGAAACTTCTGAGCATCCCGGAGGCGCCGCAGGGACTGCTCGAGCCGGTCTTCGAACAGGTCACCCATGGCGACGACCTCGACGTTCTCGGTTCCCGTCAGCAGGTCCACGATGGCCTGCGTGCCGCGGCCCCCACACCCTACTAGGCCGGCTTTGAGTTTGGCTTTGCCCGTGCCGCGCACCAACTCCGGCTTGACGATCAAGAACGAGGAGGCCCCAACTGCCGAGCCTCTCAGGAAGGATCTCCGCGATACGTGATTCGGGTCCTCGTGTGGCATGGTTCACCTCGGAGGCTTCCCATTCTAAACCCATCGCAGGGGCGGCTGCCGCCGAGGCATCCGCGGTAGAATCGCGCCATGCGGGCATGGCTTGCGATTCTCACCGGCGCCGTCGCCGCGCTCATCTGGGGCCAGAGCCGGCCGCCGGAGATCCCGTTTCGCAAGCATGTCGTGGACCTAGGCGCCAGCGAAACGTGCGCCTTCGCGGACCTCAACGGCGACCAGCGCTTGGACATCATCTCGGGCGAGTTCTGGTACGAAGCGCCCGACTGGAAGCCGCAGCGCTTCCGGGAAATTCTTTTCACCAACAACTACGTGGACAACTTCAGCGACCTGCCGCTCGACGTGGACGGCGACGGGCGCACCGACATCATCAGCGTGTCCTGGTTCCGCCGCCGCATCACCTGGCACCGCAACCCGGGCCCCGCCGGAGGCTCATGGCCGGAAACGGTGATCGACAGCGGCTTTCCGGTCGAGTTCGCCATTCTGGCGGATTTGGATAACGATGGCGGCGCGCGGGAGCTGCTTCCGCAATTCGGCCAAGAACAGGCGCCGCTGGTCTGGTACAGCCTCCGAGGAGGCGCCTTCGTGCGCCATCTGGCTTTTCCCACCAGCATGGGACATGGAATCGGCGCCGGCGACGTGAACCGTGACGGCCGCACGGACATCCTGACGCCCCGCGGGTGGCTCGAGGCGCCGCCGGATCCGCGCTCCGGTCCGTGGACCTTCCACCCCCACTTCAACCTCGGCGCGACCGGCTTTTTGCACGTGCTGGACGTGAACGAAGACGGCCGCCCGGACATCGTGGGCTCGATGGCGCACGACTACGGCATCTTCTGGCTGGAGCGGCGCGAGGATGGCTCCTGGCGCAAGCACGTCATCGACGACTCCTGGTCTCAGGCCCACGCCCTCACCCTAGCGGACCTCAACGGCGACGGCAGACCGGAGCTGATCACCGGCAAGCGCTATATGGCGCACAACGGGCGAGACCCGGGCGAGCGGGAGCCCCTCGGCGTGTATTGGTACGAGTACCGGCCGACGGAGGCGGGCATCCAGTGGATTCGGCATATCGTGGACTACAGTACGCGCACCGGCGGTGGCATGCAGATTCCCGTGGCGGACCTAGACGGCGACGGCGACCCGGATTTTGCCGTCGCGGGCAAAAGCGGCCTGTTTGTGTTCGAAAATCTCAGCAAAGCGCCTGGTGGGACTCCGTCGGGACGCTAAGTGCCGCGACGCCCGTCCTCGGGGTCGAAGTACCCGCGGGCGAAATCTGGCTGGATTTCGAGCGCCTTGCGCCAGCACTGGCGGGCCTCTTCCTGCTGTCCCAGCGCGCTCAGGGCATGACCCAGGTTGAGCAGCGCTTCGGCAAATTGAGGATCTGCCTCCAGGGCTTGGCGGTAATAGGCGGCAGCTTCTTCCAACTGCCCGGCTTTTTGCCGGAGCAGCGCCGCATTGTAGAGGATCTCCGGGGAACGGTCGCCGCGCTCGATCAGCCGCCTGTAGAGTTCCAGCGCGGTTGCCTCATCGTCTTCTTCGACGGCTAGCACTGCCAGCCCGCGCAACGCCTCCGTGGCTTGCGGGTCTGCCGCCAGGGCCCTCTGGAAGGCGAGGCGGGCGGCCGGGCGGTCGCCGAGCTTCCAGCGCGCGATCCCCAAATTGATCCAAGCGGGGACCCAGTCCGGCCGCCGGGCCACACACTGCTCGAACAGGTCCACCGCCGCGGGCAAGTCGCCACGGTACAACTGGAGATAGCCGACTCGGAAGCGCGCCTCGTGGCATTCGCTGTCGGCTTCGAGGACTCTCGCGTAGAGCTTCTCGGCCGCCTCTAGCTCGCCGCTCTGTTCCAGCACGAGCGCTAAGTTCCAGCAGGCGGCCGTGAGGCGCGGGTCGAGCCTGAGGGCCCGTTCGTAAGCCTTGCGGGCGGCCGCCAGGTCACCGAGTTCCTGGTTCACCGTACCCAGATTCAGGTGCACTTGGGGACAATCCGGCCGTAAGCGCCCCGCCTGTGCGTAGGCGCGGGCGGCCTCCTCCAGCCGTCCCAGTTTCTGCTGCGCCACGCCCAGATTGAACCAGCCCTCGAAGTGTTCCGGACAGATTTCGACGAGGCAGCTGCAGCGCGCCGCCGCTTCCTCCCAATCCCCTTGGGCCAGCGCCGCCGCAGCGAGCGCTTCGTGCGCCACGCGCGACTGCATATTCAGCGCCAGCAGTTGGCCGGCCACCTCTCGGACCGCTTCGTGATTCTGGCGCGCCATCTCCAAGCTCACCAGGTTGACGAGGGCCTCTTCGGTGGCCGGGTTACGGTGCAGGATCCGCCGATACAGCTGGCCGGCTTCTTCCAGACGGCCCGCCAGGTGAAGCGCCACCGCCTGGCCCAGCGCAGCCGCGTTCCGTTGCGGCTCGAGTTCCAAGCAACGCGTGAAGGCTTCGGCTGCCTCCTCCCATCTTTCCAAGTGCAGGCAACAGATCCCTTTGCCCAGATAGCTGTCAGCGGAGGCGGAATCTTCCTCGAGGGCCTTCTGGAATTTCTCTAGCGCGTCGCCCCATCGCCCCTGCCTTTCCAAGCAGACCGCCAGGTTGAAGGCCGCCCCGGGGTAATTCGGGCTCATCTGGAGGAGCTTGCGGTAACTGGCGGCAGCCTCTTCATACTGGCCAAGTTCGAAATGCAGGCGCCCGAGCGCGGAGTAGATTTCGGGGTCTCGCTCGCCTTGGCCCACGGCCGTATACAACTGGTCGAGGGCCTCGTGCACTTTGCCCTCCAGATGGAGGCTCACTGCTCGCGCCAAGGCCGGCGAGGTGCTGCGGGCCCGCCCGGCCGGTCCCCGGAGCGACGCGACCGCCTTGGGCGCGCCTCCGAAACCCGGATGCGATCTTTCGCGGCTCATGGCGTGCTCTCCTGCCCGGGGAAAACGGCCACCGGAGGCCGGCGGAGGTACGCGCAGATTCTGCCGAGCAGATCGTCCTGGTGGGAGATTCGCACCCAGTACAGGCGCGCACTCTCGCCAGGGTCGGCGAAAAACCCGATCCCACCCCGATCCAACCGCCGGTCACCCCAGACATCCACGACCTCACCGGCGATGGAAGTGGTGAACGTGTCGCCCCGCACCACGCATTGAACCGAGTAAGGAACGGCACCTTGGATGACGACCCGCACCGGGATCTCGGTGCGCCGCTCGACGCGCCCTTCGATGACGGCATAACGCACCAGCGAGAGCGACGGTAACGGTCCGGGCTTAGCGACGGTGATCTTAGCGGCATAGTAGTTGTTGGTATCCTGGGCCCGGTAGACCCAGCCAATGGCCTTGCGTTCGATTTGGGTCAAAAATTCCAGGCGGTAATCCCGCATCGGTCGCGAAGGCTTGAACAGGGCGAGACGGCCGGGTCGAACGAAGCCCTCCGGCGTCACCGTCCAGCTTCCCGTCGCCTCCCAATGTTCCAGCCCGGCCCGGAAGTCATCACTGAACTCGACGGCCGCACGGTTCTCGATGGCGCGCTGGAAAGCCGTCCAGCGGTCCTGAAGCCACTGACTGGTCCACAGGCGCGTCGTCGCCACCCACAGCATTCCGGCCAGGGCTGTGCTGCCCGCGGCCCAGCTGACGTACGGCCGCACGGTTTGCCAGTACCCCGCAGCTTTTTCAAAGGAGCTATGGCCCCGGAAGCCGGGTCGCAGCGAACACGAATTTGCCGCTCGTAAACTCAGAAGCTCACCCCGAGGCGGGATCGGCTTGCGCAACCGCCAAGGTGCAGCCGAGGCCGAGTGCGGTTTGACCGGTCCCAGCGCGGGGAACGCCTGCGAACCCTCCCGCCCTACCGCCCGAATGCGTCCGAGCTCATTGGCGAATCGAAGAGCGCCCGGCCAGATCAGCAGCAGGGCAGGCAAACTTGGTTCCACATCCGGGAACGGTGCGAGCGTATGACGGGGTGGCCACGCTGCGGGGCCGCCGACGGGGACAGCCTGAGGCAACACCAGACCTCCGGCTCGGACCGACTGGCGGCTGCGGTGCGCCGACTGGGGCGTGGCCAGAGTCAGCCGAGGCGTGGCTGGAAACGGTTCTGGGGCGCCGGACATCGCGGCCCGCCTCCAGACCACCGGCTCGATAAGCTGTGGCGGCCCCGGAAGGAGTCCCTTCGGTGCGAGCGGCGATATCACGGCCGCCGGTATCCAAGTCCGTGTGACCCAGTGGAGAGGACCGATGTGCGGCGACGCTCGCAGCGGCGGGCGTTGCAGGGGGATCGCGACCGGCAGCCAAACGGCGCCGTGTTCGGGAACTCGGTCCCATAGCGTCAGCTCCTCCCACGCGGCCGTCGGCTGAAGCTCAGTTCCCCATTGCCGACTCCAGGGTAAAGCCGTCGAGAAAGCGACGGCATCTGAAGGCACAGCCGAGGCAGAGTCGGCTACGGATGCCAGGATGCTGGCGTGGGGGGCCTCTAACAGCCTCGGCTTGGTGCTCATCACGCTGGTTACCGGCCTCATGGCGGCCGACGAAAACCCAAGCAGGCTAATCGACCGCGGTTGGACCGTGTCCGGAACGGGGCGTCCCGGGGCAGCCGCTAGGGGTGGGGCCGTGATGAAGGCGAACCGCGCCTTGCTGGAGGTTTGCAAGCTAGGGCGGGCGAGATTGGCCGCTGGCGTTGCCGCACCGGCCGCCCACCAGCGCCAGGGCGCAGCGGCTGGCCGCGGGCCCGGGGTGCGAAACTCTCGTAGCGGTGGGGGTGCCGATTCGGCGTCGGAGGCCTTCCCACGGTTTGAGACGAGATAGGGACCGGCTTCTGGCCGTTCCAGGAGCCGCTCGAGGGCGAGCTTGGTCAACTTCTTGTGTTGTTTGCGGTGCCGACTGGAACAGAATTCGCCGTCGGTGAGCCCTCGGAAGAACCCCAGCGGCTTCCCACAGTAGAGACAGTGCATGATGCCGATTCAGGGCGCGCCCCAAGCCGGCGGCTGTGACGCCGTCCCTCTGAAGCTTTCGGCGCCGAGGGCCTGAGAGCGGATCCAGGAATCCGATCGATTGTGGCGCGGGGTATGCCTGAGACGAACTGGGGGAAAATACCGCAGCCCGCGGCGTCCTTTGCGGGACGCTTCTCTCGTTCAGCGCGACGAGCCAGATTCGCTCCGAGGTTGACCCCGCCGGACCTGCGCGCGGCGGCGGCCCGTGGTGAGGTTGTTGGAGGCCTTCAGCCGCGCGGCATCACTTACCACCACCTTGTTGACGACTTTCTTGGCGCCGGCGCTCTTAGCCATGCGTGTCGCGGCTCCTTTGCGTTGGACAACATCGGTGCGCCCCTCGATCGTAGCAACGCCCCCTTGCACGCGGACGGTGAAGCCGTCTTCAGCGACCTTGGATTTGGCGAAGCGCTCGCGGATGGCGGCCTCCAGCTGGGCGTCGGTCAGTGCGGATCGAGGGACAGGAGTCCGTTTGTCGGCCCCGCACAGGTAAACACACAACAACGCGCTGGCGCATAACCGCCCGGCTCGCCTCATGAGTCTTCCTCTCTGTAGAGTAGTGCCGCAGCCGCGGTATAATTCGCACATGTCCGAAGGGCTCCTTCATCGGCGCGATCTCCTCCGGGCCGCCGGGGCGGGAGCGGTGAGCTTGTCGGCGGCATCCTATTCGCGCTTGCTGGGCGCCAATGACCGCATCGGGCTGGGGGTCATCGGCGCCGGTGAGCGCGGCCGCTTCGTCATGTCGCAGTTCCAGCAAAGCGCGGAAGTGGACGTAGTGGCCGTCTGCGACGTCTACGGCGAGCAGCTCGACCGGGCCAAGCAGAAAGCTCCGAATGCCCGTTCGTTCCACGATCACCGCAAGCTGCTGGAACTCCGAGAAGTCGACGTCGTGCTGGTCGCCACGCCGGACCATTGGCATGCCGCCACCACCCTCGATGCCCTCGAGGCGGGCAAGGATGTCTACGTCGAAAAGCCGCTCACCTTGCGGATCGAAGAGGGCCCGGCCTTAGTGCGCGCGGCCCGAGTTGGTGGGCGCATTTGCCAAGTCGGCCTCCAGCAACGGTCGGGAAAGCATTACTTGGAAGCCAAGGCGGAATATGTGGACAAGGGCCGGCTGGGGCGGGTGACCTTGGCCCGAACGTGGTGGCATGGAAACGCTTACCATTTGCGCCGCGCCCCGGATTACTTACAAAAACAGCCCTCGAATCTGGACTGGGCGCGCTTCCTCGGTCCCGTGAAATGGCGCGAGTACGACCCGCAGCAGTACTGGAATTGGCGCGCCTATCTGGACTTCGGCGGCGGGCAGGTCACGGACTTGTTCACCCACTGGATCGACGTGGTCCACATGTTTCTGGGCAAGGACATCCCCACGGCGGCCGTGGCGGCAGGCGGCGTCTACCACTACAAGGACGGGCGCACGGCGCCCGACACCATCAACGTGCTGCTGGAGTACGGCGACGAGTTCACCGCCACCTTCGAGGCGACGCTGGTTCCGGGCATCCGCGGGGCCGCCGTGGAGCTCTGCGGGACCGAAGGTCGGCTCTGGATCGACCGGGGCCGGTACGAATTTCACCCGGCCGAGCGCGGAGCGCAACCGATCGTTGTCAAAGCGGAAGACCCGGACATGACGCTCGCCCACGTGAAGAACTTCCTGGATTGCGTGCGCTCCCGCCGGCTTCCGAATGGCGACGTGCTCATCGGACATCGCTCGGCGCAAGCCTCGCACCTGGGTAACATCGCGTACCTGGAGAAGCGCCGCATCAAGTTCGACCCGGTCCGGGAAGAAATCCTTCCTCTGTAAGAGTTCGCCCGCGCCGGAGACGGCGGCGGCGCGGCGGGAAGGCGGCCAGGCGCCGCACGGGCCGGTCGCTCAAAGAGCCAGGACGGCGCGCTTTTCCGCCGCCTCCCGGGCGGTGAGGACGATTTCGTTGACCCGGAAAATGTCGGCCAGGGTCAGTTGGCGCGGCTTGCCGGCGTACACCGCTTCGAGGAAATCCACGAACACGGAACCGGGCGGAGGCAAGTCCCGGACAACCTCCGGCTTGCGCGTCGCCGACATGACGGTGACGCCCGTGGCCGGCTGATACTCCACGATGCCCTTCGTTCCGGCAAGGCGGAGCCGGTCATCCCCGTGCGTCGGGGCCGTCTCCGGGCGCAAATAGTCCATGCGCAACACTGCCACGCCGTCGTTGTCCAAGCGAAATAGCGTCGCGGTCGTGTTCTCCATCTCGCCCAACTCCGGAAAGCCGACGCGGGCCTGAAACGATACAGCTTCGACGAACTCGCGCCCGCTCGCCCAGCGCATCAAATCCACCATGTGAATGCCGATCCAGGGAATGGTGCCGCCGAACGTGGCGCGCCGCTTCATCCACTCGGGCCGCTGGCCGACTTTGTAAGACTTCTGGGCGCCGATCTGAGCCACCTCGCCGATCTCCCCGGAGTCGACGATGCGTTTCATGGCTAAGTAAGGTGGCGCAAAGCGCATCGGTAGCAGCATCGAGAGTTCCACGCCGTTGCGTGCGATGGCTTCTTGGACGCGCCGAAGGCTGTCACGCTCGATGGCCAAGGGCTTTTCGGCGATCACGTGGAGCTTCCGCGCGGCGCACGCCAGGATGGCCGCGGCGCGCTCGCCGTTGTTGTTGCAGACCGCCACTAGGTCGAGGCGTTCGGCGTCGAGCATCCGCTCCAATTCGGTGTAGCGGCGCGCGTGCGCCAGCGCCGGCCGCCGCGCCATGCGCTCCAGCACGGCGCCGTCCCGGTCGCAAATCGCCACGATCTCCACATCCGGGAGGCGCGGCAGCGGCCCGAGAATCTCTCCGTAGTGGCCGTCGAAGCCCACGATCGCCACCCGCACCCGCCGCGGCAGCCGGACCGCCTGTGGCGCTGCCTGGGCCCACAAGGCCGCCACACTGCCACTGAGCCAGCCGCGGCGCGTGATCCCGCGCTGATCTTGCCGCCCGCGCATGTCCAGATTTTCACACAGGATGGGATACACTGTAGCTTTTCCGGTATGCATTATCGGCGTTTGGCCAGCCTACTGGTGGGGGCTTGGCTTTCGGGCAGCCTCCTGATGATGGTGGTGGCCACCCAAAATTTTCGGGGCGTGGACCGGCTGCTGGCAGCGCCCTCGACGGCTGCCGCTCCGCTGCTCAAGGCGCTGGACGGCAACGCGCGTCCGCTGCTGCGATACCAGGCGTCTGAACTCAACCGCTGGTATTTCCGGGCCTGGGAGCGCATGCAGCTCGTCTTCGCGCCGCTTCTGCTGGCGGTGCTGTTTTTTTGGGCCGAAGCGCGCCCGCCTCTGCTGTTGCTGACGGGTTTGATTTTCGTTCTTACGGCCGCGCAACATTGGCTGCTGACGCCGGAAATCATCCGGCTGGGGCGAAACATCGACTTTGTCCCAGCCCAAGTGTTCACCCCGGACCGCGGCCGCTTTTGGGGTCTCCACACGACCTATTCCCTCATCGAAACGGTTAAGCTGGCGCTCGGTGTCGTGGTGGCGGGCATGCTGCTGCGGAAGAAACGCCGCCTCGCAAGGGCCGAAGACAGGGACGCCCCGCTCGATCCTGCGCCCTTGCCGTGAGCCGCGCGGCGCCCGTGGCGGGGCTCGGTGGGATCCAGGGCCATGCTAAGCTCGGAAAGCGAATGGCCATCCGCGGCATCGTCTTCGATTTGGACGGAGTGCTGTGGGATTCCACGCATTGCCATCGCGCGGCCTTCGCGTCCGTGCTCCGCGAGTTCGGCGTCGAAGGTTTCGACTACGCTCGATTCGCCGGTTGGCGAACCGAAGACGTCCTTGCCACGGTCCTTCGACAAGCGGGTCGGTCGTTCTCCGACGCTGACCTCGCCCGGGCCGTCGAGCGCAAGCGGCAGCTCGCCCGACAGGAATTGGAGCGCGGCAGCGCCCTCATGCCGCAATGCGTTGAAACGTTGCGGCAGTTGAGTCAGCGCTACCGCCTGGGCCTGGCCAGTTCGGCTTCGCGCCGCAACGTGGAATTGTTTCTGAGGCGGAGCGGCTTGACGGACTGCTTCCGCACGGTGTTATCCGGAGAGGACGTCCAAAAGGCGAAACCGGCTCCGGAGATCTACCTGGAATCGTTCCGACGCCTCAGCGTGGAGGCGCGCGAGTGCCTCGTGGTGGAGGACGCAGCCGCGGGCGTTCAAGCGGCCAAGGCGGCGGGTGCGACGGCTGTCGGCTTGGTGGGAACGTCCTCCCATCAGGAGCTGATCGATTCCGGGGCGGATGCCGTGTTGACTGGCGTCGCCGAAGTCCCCAGCTGGCTTGCGCGACGCGAGCAAAGCCTTCCCCGCGATGGGCTTCACTTAGGAAATTGGGAGGCGTATGCGGCTCCCAAGGTTCTGCCGATGATATGGACGGCGGTAATTCCGGCCGCCGGTCGAGGCTCCCGGATGGGCTTCGACAAACCCAAGATCTTGTATCCGGTGGCGGGCCGCCCGATCTTGGAGTGGCTGATGGACCTGCTGTTGCCCTTCTGCCAGACGGTCGTGCTGGTGCTATCGCCAGCCGGAAGGGCGGCCGTCGAAGAAAGGCTGTCGCAGCGGGCGCCAGGACGCTATCGCATCGCCATTCAGGCAGAACCGACAGGAATGGGTGACGCGGTGGCGGTGGGCTTGGAGGCGGTCGAAACGCTCCATGCGGCCGTGGTTTGGGGAGATCAAGTGGCCCTGCGTTCCCAGTCGGTAGAGGCGTGCCTGCGGCTGCATCAAGGTTGGCTGGCGCCCCGGATCACCTGCCCGACCGTGTGGCGCGACCGCCCTTACATCCATTTCCTCCGAGGTCCGCGGGGAGAACTGCGCGGCGTGTTGCAGGCACGGGAAGGAGACGATCTGCCGGACAGCGGGGAAAGTGACACGGGCTTTTTCTGCTTCCGCACGCAGGACCTGCGGGCGTTGCTGCAGACGCACCGGGGCGCGCCACAAGCGCGCGGCCGGCGCACGGGGGAGTTCAACTTGTTGCCGCTCATACCCTTGTTGGCCCGAGAGGACGGAGCGGTCCTGACACCGCGCTTGATGGCTGTCGAGGAAACCGTGGGTGTCAATTCCCCCGAAGATGCTGCCGCGGTCGAGGCGTTCTTGCGCGATCGCCATGTCCATGGTTGACAGCGTCGTTCCACAAGCTTCGCGCGAGGCGGAGCCGTCCTCCCCGCAGCGTTCCCGCATCAACGTGGTGCTGTTTTCCGGTGGCACCGGCACGCGGAGCATCACGGAAGCCTTGGTGCGGCACCCGCAGATTTCCCTGCAAATCCTCATCAACGCCTACGACGACGGCCACTCCACGGGCCGGCTGCGGCGCTTCATTCCCTCCATGCTCGGGCCATCCGACGTTCGCAAGAACGTCAACCGGCTCATGCCCTCCGCCGAGCGCAGTCAACAGGCCTTGCGGTTCGTCTCCGACTACCGGCTGCCGGTCGGCATCCCCCGTGCGGAAGCCCTGCGCTTTCTAGAGGACATCCTCGAGGGCCGGGAAGGGCGTTTGCCGCGGGCCGTGGCGGAAGCTCTCGAACGCCTCACCGTGAGCCAGGCGCGGCAGTTGCATTCGTTCCTGAGGACGTTTTGCGACTATTTCCACCGGCGTGAGGCCGCGGGCCAGAGCTTCGACTTCACGGACTGCGCGGTGGGTAACCTGCTCTTCGCGGGTTGTTTTTTGCAGCAAGGGGAGGACTTCAACCGAGCCGTGGAGGCGTTCTGCCGCTTCTACGAGGTCCCCCCACACATGCTGCTGAACGTCACGCAGGGCGAGAACTTATATTTGGTCGCACTCAAAGAGGATGGGACCGTGCTCCGGAGCGAGGCGGAAATTGTCAGCGCACAGAGCACGGCGCGCATTGCGGAGTTGTTTCTGTTGGACGCGGGCCTGTACCGGCAACACGTAGAAAACGGGGCCGCAGAGCCCCCCGAGGGCTGGGCGGCGTTCTTCCGTCAGGCGTACCGCGTGCCGCAGATCAATCCCCGGGCGCGAGAGGCGTTGTTGGCGGCCGACGTGATCATCTACGGACCCGGCACGCAGCATTCCTCGCTGTTTCCGTCCTACATGACCGAGGGCGTCGCCGAAGCCATCATGGCCAACCGCCAGGCCGACAAGATCTTCGTCGGCAACATCCGCCGCGACTACGACATCCAGCAGGAGGATGCCAACGAGCTGGCGCGGAAGTTCATGCACGCCATGAGCCGAAAAGGCCAGATCGCCGTCAACTGGCCGGACGTAGTCTCCCACTTTTTCCTCCAGCATCCCGGCGACGAGACAGGCTCAGAGCACGCCCGTTACATCCCCTTCGATCACACCACCTTCCCCTTCCCCTTGGAGACGGTGCGGTTGAAGGACTGGGAGTCGGAAGCCGGGGGCCATGGCGGCGGCTTTGTGCTCGACGAGGTGCGCCAGATCGTGCAGTCGCGCATCGACGTCGAGCTCGAGCAGGTCCAGCACATGGTGTCGATCCTGGTGCCCGTGCTGAACGAGGAGCGCACCCTTGAAGGGGTCTTGAAGTCGCTCACGGCGCTCGACTTTCAGCCGTTGGGTTTGACCAAAGAGATCATCGTGGTCGACGGCGGCTCGACGGACAAGAGCGTCGAGATCGCCCGCTCGATCCGCAACGTGCGGGTGTTCCGTCTGGAGCGACCCCGGGGACGGGGCGCGGCGCTGCGGCTGGGCCTCGAAAAGGCGCGCGGTAACATCGTGGTGTTCTTCCCCGGCGACGCGGAGTACATGCCGGAAGATCTGTACACGCTCGTGACCCCGCTGCTCCGATCTCGATTTCGCGCAGTCTTCGGCACGCGGGCCGTGACGTGCGCCAGCCTCACGGAGCAACTCAAACAGATCTACCAGAAGCAGTGGGGATTGTATCTGGCGAGCAAGTACGGCGGCATGCTTTTGAGCGTAGTGACGCTGTTGCTCTACAACCGCTACGTCTCCGATGTGCTGAGCAGTGTGAAGGCCTTCGACGCCTCCTTGCTGCGGTCGCTGGCTTTGGAGTCCAACGGGCGCGATCTCGAGACCGAGATCGTGGCCAAGCTCGCCCGGCGACGAGAGTACATTCTGGAGTTGCCGGTCGACTACAAACCCCGCACGCGGGCCGCGGGCAAGAAGATCACGGTCCACGACGGATTAGCGGCCCTGGCAGCCCTAGTGCGCTATCGCTTTCGCGGCTGACTCAGATGCCCGTGCTTTCGATTGTCATTCCGGCCTATAACGAAGGCGCCTTCCTAGGAACACTGCTGGAGCGCATCCTGCGCGTCCCCACTGAGACCGTCGGCTTTCAGAAAGAAATCCTCGTCGTCAATGACGGCTCGACGGACAATACGGAAGCCGTAGCGCGCAGCTTTCCCGAAGTGAAGTGCTTCACGCAGGTCCCCAATCAAGGCAAAGGCAGAGCCGTGCAGCGCGGTTTGCGGGAGGCAACGGGCGATTACATCCTGATTCAGGATGCCGACCTCGAATACGATCCGCAGGACTACTTGCCCATGCTGCGCGCGCTCCGAGAGGGCGCCGACGTAGTGTATGGTAGCCGGTTTCTCGGCCAGCGGCAGGTGCAGCCGCGCTGGACGTGGTTCCCGGGACGTCACCCTCAGCAGGGAATCGGTCCGTGGCTGGCCGGCATCATTCTCTCGGCTTGGACTTGGATCTTGTTCGGCCGCTGGATTACCGACACCTTGACGGCCTACAAACTATATCCCGCTTCGGTAGTCAAGAGCCTGCGGTTACGCACGAGCGGCTTCGAAACGGATCACGAAATCACCGCCAAGCTGCTGCGGATGGGCTTGCGGATCGTCGAAGTCCCTATCGCTTACTTCCCCCGCTCACGCGAAGAGGGCAAGAAAATTCGGGCTTCCGACGGATTGATTGCGGTCTGGACGCTGCTGCGGTATCGCCTTGCAGACTGAATTTCGTCGAAAAGACTGGATCGCCGTCGTGGTCATCACGACGCTCGCGCTGGGGGTCTATGTGGTCACGCTCCGCCCCGGTCATGATTGGGGCGGCGACTTCAGCGTTTATCTCGGGCATGCGCGGAATCTTGTCGAGGGAAGGCCGTATTCGGAGACCCCGTTTCGGCCTACGGCCGAGTCGATTCTGGACCATCCGCCCGCCTACCCACCCGTCTTTCCTTTTCTGCTTGCGCCCGTGTATGCGACTTTCGGCCTGAATTACACCGCGCTCAAATTGGTGGTCGCGGTCTGCTTTGCTCTCTCGCTGCCTTTCTATTACGCGCTCGCGCGTCTACGGGGCGGGGAGATGCCTGAGTCGGCGATCGCAGCGCTCGGGTTCGGCTTGAGCGCCCTCGTGCTGACCCTAAAGGAGTCGGTTATATCCGAGGGTGCATACTCTCTGTTTGCCGGAGCTGCTCTCTATGTTGCCACGCTGGCTTATTGCCGCGGCTGGCACCTAACGCGACCCGTGAGCGCAGGTTTAGCCGTTGCGGCGCTGTTTCTTTTAGCCTACGGCTCGCGTGTGGCCGGGCTGGCGCTGACGGTGGCTTTTGTATTTCAGGAAATCCTCAACTGGCGGCGCGGGATGCTGTTCAAGATCGTCGTCGCGGGGACCTTCCTGGCTGGCGTGTCGCTTGTTGCTGTTACGGTCTACGACTTCCGGAGCTATGGTCAGGAGTTCCGGTTGGACTGGGAGGGCTACTGGACGAACCTGGTTTATTACGTCCGCTCCCCCGCCACCCTCTGGGGCGGAGCGTGGAGGTGGTTTCGCTATCCGGTGACCCTCGCGGCTTTACTGCTGGCGGGGACCGAGTTGGTCCGTAGGACTGTTTTCAGGCCGACGATTGCGGAGTGGTACTCGTGGGTGACCGTCGGCACGGTGCTTCTTTACACCTCGGGGCGCTCGCCCAGGTATATGGCCGGCTTTTTCCCGCTCTTTCTCATCTACGCCATGGAAGGCGCCCGGTGGTGGGCGAAAAAGCTCGTCCCGAGCTGGGAACGGGCCGTTCGCGGACTCGTGATCGCCACGCTGGCGGTGGGGATCGCTTTCAACGTTGGCCGCGCCCCACGAGGGCCCATTCCCGAAGGCGTCGCGCAGCCGACCTTCGCCGCCCTCTGCGAATTCCTGGCCCGGCACACCACGGCGGCGGACGTGCTCGCTTCCTCCAATCCCCGCGTCATCGCCTTTTACACGGAACGTCCCTCGGTGCGGTATCCCTATGCCCGAGACGATCGGAGGTTCTGGCAGGGCCTCCGGGAAACCCGCGCCACCCACCTCGTGGTCTTCCGCCATGTGGAGGAAGACCGCGAGCAGCTCCTGCCATTCATCGCGCGGAACCGCGACCGGCTTCGGCTCTTGTACGAGAACCCGGACCATCTGGTCTACGCGCTGCCATGAGCGCCGCGACCCCGCGTTGTGACATCGGAGCGCCCATCCCGGATCCCCTCCGCGTGGCGGTCGTGTTCGAGGGGGGGTGGATCACGGGCCCCGCCAAGAATCTGCTTCGGTTCGCCCAACGCGCCCGGACGTCGGAGCCGGGACTGCCGCGGCTGGAGGTGCTGATCATCACCTACAGCCGCTCCTCCACCCCCGGACAGACTACGTTTGCCGACGAGGCGCGCCGGGCAGGGCTGCCGGTGGAAATCCTAGTGGAGCGCCGGCGCTTCGACTGGGGCGTCCTTCCCCAACTGCGGCAAGTGATCGAGGCGTGGCAGCCTCACGTGATCCAGACCCACCAAGTCAAATCGCATTTTCTGGTCCGCCTGAGCCGTCTCCACCGACAGCGCCTCTGGGTGGCATTCCACCACGGCTACACGCGTGTGGATCTGAAAATGCTCGTCTACAACCAACTCGATCGCTGGTCGCTGCGCGCCCCGGACCGCGTCGTGACGGTGTGCCACGCCTTCGCCCGCCAACTGGCCGCGCGCGGTGTGGCCAGGGAACGCATCACGGTGCAGCACAACTGCGTGGAGCCGCCCGCCACGGTCGCCGAGCACGAACGGCACCGCCTCCGGGAGGCGTTGCGCCTGAATGACGGCACGCCGGTCCTGCTCAGCGTCGGACGCCTCTCTCGAGAAAAGGGACACGCGGATCTGCTGGCGAGCCTGGCCGAGCTGCGGCGCATGCGGCCCGGGCTGCCGTTCCACCTGGTCGTCGTAGGCGAGGGAAAGGAGCGCCGCCGGCTCGAAGGACTGCGGCGCCGTTATGGCCTGGAACGTGCGGTCACCTTCGTGGGGCACCGAGACGATGTCGCGCCCTTCTATCGCCTCGCCGACATAGTGGTCCTACCGTCCCACTCGGAAGGCTCGCCCAATGTGCTGCTGGAGGCGATGGCGGCGCAAGTGCCGGTGGTGGCCACGCGCGTGGGGGGTGTCCCCGAAATCGCCTTAGACCAGCAGACCGCTCTGCTGGTCCCCCCGCGCGACCCCCGGGCCATGGCTGCGGCTTTGGAGCGGCTCCTGAGTTGCCCGCAACAGCGTCGGCGTCTGGCTTCGGCGGCTTTCGAGCTCGTCCAATCCCGTTTTACTCCGGAGGCGTATCAGCACTCCCTGCGTCGCTTTTACCGACGCTTGTGGGAGGAATGCGCCCGTAGGCTAATGGCCTAGATGCGATTGGGCCGCCAAGCCGATCTAGAGCGGGAGACCGGTTGCCGCTCGCTGCGACCCACCAGCTCCCCATAAATCTCCCGCAGCGGAGCGCACACCGCGGACCAATCGTACTCCCGCTGCGCGAACTCGCGTGCCGTGAGGGAGAGGCGGCGCCAAAGATCCGGGTCGGCGAGGAGCCGGGCGATGGCGTCGCGGAAGTCTTCCGGTGTTTCGGCAAACAGGCAGTGTTCGCCCGCTCGGACCCGCAAGCCTTCGGCGCCCAAGGCGGTGGTCACCACGGGAACGCCCGCTGCCATGCTCTCCGGAATCTTCAACCGCGTCCCTCCCCCGACTCGCAGGGGCACCACGTGGACCAACGCTTCCCGGTAGTACGGTCGCACGTCGGGGACGGTGCCCGTAACCTCGATCTCCCCATCCGCAGCCAGCGCCCGCACCGTCGGCAACGGAGAGCGGCCCACCACCGTGAACACCCGACCTTGCCCCCGCAGCTGCGGCCAAACCTTCCGCGCGAACCACACCGCTGCGTCCGCGTTGGCGTAGTAATCCATGGCTCCCACGAATAGCACCCGAAAACGGCCCTCCCGGGGGCCGCAGGCCTCGGCGAAATAGCGTGCGTCCACCCCGTTTTCGACGACCCAAATCCGCGCCCTCGGGTCAAGGCTCTCCAGCAAACGCCGCTCCGGTTCGCTCACGGCCAGGTGGGCGTCCGCCAAGCTGAGAAAGCGGACCTCGGCGGCACGCAGTTTTGGAACGGTCCGGGCGGCATACCAGCGCCGCCACACAGCGCGCTCCCGACAGCTATACCTTCGCAGTAGCTCGGATTCCACGTCGTGCCAGTCTGCGACGACGCCTGAGGGGGGGTCCGGAAGCGAGAGCACTTCGCCCACGTAGCTCGACATGTGCACGCCCTCGATGTGCACGAAGTCGAACGAATTCGACCTCAGGATGGTTCGCAGAAGACCCCGCATGGGGCGCGAGCGGTAATTCAAAAGCGGTAATGGAGTTTTCCCGACCAGCCCCCAAAGGATTTTCCAGCCCGTGTAGCGTGGCGGGCGCGGGAGGTGAAGCACCTCGATCGGGTCGCCGCTCAGACTCGGGATCAATTGCCGCGCGAGCTGGCCACCGCTTTCGCGGCGGAAACAAAGATACGTCACCTCGAGAAACGCGCTCAACTGCCTGGCAAGATGGTAACTTCGTATTTCTCCCCCGCTTGTGGGGTTACGAATATCGTATGGGCTGAGAATCAGAACCTTGGATTTCGCCGACACGGATCCACCCGGTATCTTTCGTCCGTCTGCTCCGAAGCCTTAGAATCGAACTCTCATTTTCGCCGGTTCTTAGGGGCGATCGCCGAGCAGTACAATCGTTGCTGACCATGCGTGTCTGGATCCGCCGCGTCCTGTGCGGGCTGTGTGGGATCACGAGTCTTGCATCTCAGAAAAAACCGGTCACGATCGAGGCCTTAGTCGAGACCCGTCCGCCGACACCGACCGCCGTGGTCTGGGCCCCCGACGGCAGCCGGTTCGTGTACCGCGAAGGGGGCGAACTTTGGCTCTATGAACTGGCCAGCCGCTCCCGACGCAAGCTGCTGGCGCTCGATGCTTTGGAGAAGGCTGCGATAACCCGCCCCGAGACTGGGCCCTTCCACTGGGAAAACCGCCGGGTCCGGGAGGAAACCGTCCAGTGGTTTCCCTCGGGCGACAGCCTGCTCCTTGCGGCCGGCGGCGACCTGTTCGTGTTTCGTCTTGCCGCGGGGGGTTGGGCCCAACTGACCTCGACGCTTGAGGCGGAACGCGACCCGAAGCTTTCCCCAGACGGCTCGCGCGTGTCCTTTCGCCGGGGCAACGATCTGTACGTGATCGAGCTCGCCTCCCGGAAGGTCACGCAGCTTACCCACGACGGCTCTGAAACCCTCTGGAACGGGCGGCTGGACTGGGTGTATCCGGAGGAACTCGACCTCGGCACGGCCCACTGGTGGTCGCCGGATTCCAGGCTCATCGCCTACTTGCAGTTCGATGTGAGCCGCCAGCCACTCTACCCCCATGCGGACCTGTTGCCGCTTGCGCCGATTTACGAACCGCAGCGCTACCCGAAAGCCGGCGAACCCAACGCGGACGTCCGGCTCGGAGTTGTAGCCGCCGGCGGGGGGCCGACGCGCTGGATGGATACCGGAGAGACGCGCGACGCGCTGCTGGCCCGCGTTCACTGGGAGCCGCACTCGCGCTCGCTGCTGGTCCAGCGGCTCAATCGGATCCAGAACCGTTTGGAGTTGCTGCGCGTCACGGCTGCAACCGGCGAGCGTTCGGTGGTGTTTCGTGAGGAAGACCCGTATTGGATCAACGTCCACGACGAACTCCGGCCGCTGCGCGACGGAAAGGAGCTGCTCTGGGCGAGCGAGCGGGACGGGTTCCGTCACCTTTACCTGTACTCGGCCGAGGGTCAGCTTCTGCGGCGGCTCACGTCGGGCGAGTGGGAAGTCACGAGTGTCGCCTGCGTGGACGAAGCGGCGGGCGAAATCTTCTATGTTTCGACCGAACCCAGTCCGCTCGAACGCCACCTCTGGCGCGTGCGGCTGGACGGCTCGGAACGCAAACGCTTGAGTCGTGAGCCGGGGACGCATGCCGTCTCGATGCCGCCCGGCTGCGGCCACTACCTGGATACGTGGTCGAGCTTGGCTTCCCCGCCCCGCCGCACCATCCATACGCGGGACGGGGCCGAATGGGCCGTTTTTGCCGAAGCCGACCGCAAACGCGCCGAAGAGTACGAGATTCTGCCCACGGAAATTGTGGAAGTCAAGGCGCCCGACGGCGCCCTGCTCTACGCCCGCCTGATCCGTCCGGCCGGCTTTCGGCCCGGCGAGAAGTACCCGGCAGTGGTCGTCGTTTACGGCGGCCCGCACGCCCAGGCGGTGCGCAACGCCTGGGCCGGCATCTCCTGGGAGCAAGTCATGGCGCACAAGGGCTTCGTGATCTGGCAGCTCGACAACCGCGGCTCGGCCGGGCGCGGCCATCGCTGGGAGGCGGCCGTGTTTCGGAACTTCGGCGCGCGCGAGCTCGAAGATCAGAAGGCGGGCCTCCAGCACCTGCTCTCCCTCGGCTTCGTCGACCGCGACCGCATCGGCATCTACGGCTGGAGCTACGGCGGCTACATGACGCT
Organism: Bryobacteraceae bacterium; assembly: GCA_025055455.1. Classification (GTDB taxonomy): domain Bacteria; phylum Acidobacteriota; class Terriglobia; order Bryobacterales; family Bryobacteraceae; genus JANWXD01. The sequence continues at coordinate 36,136 of JANWXD010000025.1, read as the reverse complement.
GTACAGCCTGCTGCACGCCCCGGAGCTGTTCCGCGCGGGCGTCGCAGGCGCCCCGGTCACCGACTGGCGCAACTACGACACGATCTACACCGAGCGCTACATGGGCCTGCCTTCGGAAAATGCCGAAGGCTACCGCCGCAGCTCGCCGGTTCATTTCGCCGACAAACTGAAGGCGAAGCTGCTTCTGATTCACAACTTCGAGGACGACAACGTGCTGTTCCAGAACAGCCTTCAGATGGCGGCTGCGCTTCAGCGCGCCGGCAAGCAGTTCGAGTGGATGATCTATCCGCTCAAATCCCACGGCGTCACCGGGCCCTACCGCCGGCACATGTACGAGCTCATGACGGCGTTCTTCGAGCGAGAGTTGAAGGGAGCTCCGCCTCGATAAGCTTTGCCCGGGGTGGCCCGCTCAGCCGGACATTCGTTGCAAGATGGCCCGCACCCCGTCCAGGCACAGGGCCGCAGCGTGTTTGGACTCAGGGCCCAGCCCCCCCACCGCCGCTTCGACCACCTCCGCCCGCAGACGCGCCAGCTCGCCGCGGTTCTTCCCGATCAACCACTCGGTGAGCGCCGAGCCGGTCGCGATCGAGGCCGTGCAGCCCCGCACCTTGTAGCGCGCCTCGGCCACCACCTCGGCTTCGAATCGCACCGAAAGCCGCAGGATGTCCCCGCAGACCGGATTGCTGACCTCCACCGTCACCGCCGGCGGGTCCAGTTCACCCACGTTTCTTGGGTTCTTGAAGTGATCGAGCAGCCGTTCGCTGAACATCCGCGGCCGACAGCCTCCTCGTGTGTTTCAATGGTCTCGAGATGGCGGGCTGGCGCAGCTACCTGACTGTGGTCCGGGAACGCGTACGCCCGCGTCAGTTCCACTCCCTCTTCTTGTTCGTCACCTCGCGCTGCAACTCCGTCTGCCGCACGTGCTTCTATTTTGACAAGCTCAACCGGGCCGACGATCTGACGTTCGCCGAAATCGAGCGCATCTCGGCTTCGGCCCCGCCCTTCCGCAAGCTCTGGCTCTCCGGCGGCGAGCCGTTCCTGCGCGAAGAACTGGCCGAAATCGTCACCACCTTCGTGCGCAATAACGGCGTCCGGGAGGTCAATCTTCCCACCAACGGCCTGCTTCCCGAAAAGATCTTCCGCGCCGTGGACCGCATGCTGGAGCAAAACCCGGACCTCTCGATTGACTTGAACTTCTCGCTCGACGGCCTGGCCAACACGCATGACGCCATCCGGGGCGTGCCGAACAATTTCCAGCGCACGCTGGCCACGCTCGAAGAAGCGGCGCGCCGCTGGCGGGGCATCCGGCGGCTCCGCAAGAACGTGGTGAGCGTCATCACGCGCGAGAACTATCAGGAACTGGTCGCCTTAGCGCTTCACATTCTCGAGCAAGGCCGGGCCGACGGACATTACTTCGAAGTGATCCGCGGCACGGCGCCTGACATGACGCTCAAACAGCTCTCCCGCGAGCGCTTGGCGGAGTTGCACCGCCGGCTCATGCCTGTCCACCGCCACTACGCACGCCGGCTCTTCTCGGGCCTGCCCGCCCCGGCCCGCTTCTTCGCCACGATGTACTACCTCGGCAACGTGCGGCTGCACTTCGAGCTTCACGAGCGGTGTTTCGAGGGGCCCCGGCGCTGGCCGATGGCCTGCACGGCCGGCGAGACTTCCCTCGTGGTCGACCACAACGGGGCCTTCCGGGCATGCGAGCTTCGGGGCATCGTCGGCCACTTGCGAGAGTTCGATTTCGACGTCCGGGCGGCGCTGGCCTCCCCCGCCCTGCGCTCGGAGGTGGCGCGCATTCCCGCCGACAACTGCTGGTGCACCCATAGTTGCTTCATCCAGGACAGCTCGAAGTTCTCGCCGCGGGTCCAACTGTTCGAGATCCCCTGGGCGTGGCTGCGCCAGCGCCTCGAGCGGCTTCCCGAGATCCCTTTGGCCGAACTCGAACGCTTCCGAGCCCTGGAACTGGCGTGAACCCCGCCTCCGGCCCCATAACCGTCGCGGCCGCCGTCATCGAGCGAGACGGCCGGATTCTGATCTGCCGGCGGCGCCCCGGTGACCGCCACGGCCTGAAATGGGAGTTCCCCGGGGGAAAAGTGGAACTTGGCGAATCCCCGGAACGCGCCCTCGGCCGGGAACTCGAGGAAGAACTCGGCATCAAGCCGGAATCATTCGAAGAGATGGAACGCTATGTGTATGAATACCCGGATGGCTTGCAGGTCCGGCTGATCTTCTACCGGGTCCGCAAGTTCACGGGCGAGCCGCGTAATCTCGCCTTCGAAGAAATCCGGTGGGAACGCTCCGAACGGCTGCCCGAATACGACTTCCTGGAAGGGGATGCCGACTTCGTCCAGCGTTTGGCGCAATCTAGCGGGAGGGTGTGAGACGGAGCTCCAGTCCGCGCTCGCGGTTCAGCTTTTCTGTCAGCTCCCGGTCCACAAGCTGAAGCGAAGCCTTGTTGAGCCGGCCCTGCGTCGTCACGTACACGAGAGTGTCAGCCTCGACCCACGCAGCCAGCGCGGAGTAAATCGAGCCGTCTTTGAACGCGATCAAGTAAACCGTCGGCTTGGGCTCCGGCGCCGTGCCGAAGGCGCTGGGAGCCTGATAGACGGTCACCCCGCTGTTGGACTCGCGCGGCGGAGCCTGTGCCTCGGGGCCGAAATTCTGGTTGATCACCACAGGCTGGGGCGGGGGCGAATTGACGACCACCACGTTGACCGGAGGCGGCGAGGCGTAGCCTCCCACCAAAACGGGATAGGCCACAGGAACGTAGACGGGCACGAACGCTCCGACGCCGCGCCGGCCGAACGGCGCACCCGTGTACGGCCGGAAACCGGACACGATTCCGCTCAGGTTGTGGGCGAAGCCGGGCGTCGTGATCGCGAGCCCGTGGCGAACCAGCGGCGGCCTCCCGGTGCCGGGAAAGACCACGTTTCCAAAGCTGTGGCGGGCACCGGAGCCCGCAGGCTGGGCCCACATCGCCGCCGCGGCGGCCGCCACAACCAAATAACGTCCTGCGCCGTTCATCTCATCCCCCGCTCTCAGATTAACGCCGGTCGCCTGCCGAGGCAAGAACAACCACCGTCTCTCCGCCGGTTGCGTTACGATAGGGAACGCTATGGCCAGAGGCGCTCGCAAGTTGCTCGAAGTCTGCTGCCCGTGCTGCCAGGCGCTCCTCAAGGTGGATCCGGAAACCGAAGCCGTGATCAGCTACAAAGAGCCGGAAAAACCCCGCACCTACCAAAACATCGATGAAGCTCTCGAGCGCATCAAGGGAGAGGCAGCTCGCAGGGAAGAGGCCTTCCTAAGATCCATCGAAGCCGAGAAAAAATCCAAGGAGGTCCTGGCGCGAAAGTTCGACGAGCTCTTCAAGCAGGCCACGTCAAGTCCGGATTCGAAACCTCCCACGCGCGACATCGATCTCGACTGAGCGGGCCTGGAGATGCTTGCGCGCTTGCAGCCGTCCAGACGTCCTTTCCAATAGGGGTAAAATGCTCCGCCTCTTAGCCCTGCTGACCGCTGCTCTGATGGCTACAGCGGGGGAGTACGCGGTCCTCGAGACGGGTTTTCGTCTCTACGCGGAGCGCCATGAACGTCACGGCGATACCATCCGCCTCCACCGAGACGGGGGCTTCATCGAGCTGCCTGCCCGCGCTGTCGTCAGCTTCGAGCGGGTGGAGCCAACCCAAACTGTTGCGGCATCGGCGCCACCGATGGGCCGTCAACTCTCCCCCCATCAACTGATTACGGAAGCCGCGCTGCGGCATGGCCTGCCTCCTGGTTTTGTTCACAGCGTCGTACGAGTCGAGTCAGCTTACCGCCCCGACGCTATCTCTAGGAAAGGGGCGCGGGGGTTGATGCAGCTCATGCCTGCCACAGCCCGGCGGTTGGGCGCGGATCCCGACGATCCGAAACAAAACGTGGAGGCGGGCGTGCGGTATCTCCGGGAATTGCTGCTGCAGTACCGGGACGATCCTTGGCAGGTGCGCAAGGCGCTGGCGGCCTACAATGCGGGCCCCGGCGCGGTCCAGCGCTACCGCGGCGTGCCCCCTTACCAGGAGACCCTGCGCTATATCGAGCGCGTGCTCAGACTTTACGCGCCCTCACCCCCGGACCCTGCGCCGGAACGCCGGTAACCATCTGGTATACTGAGAACAAACGACCCGGCGGACCGGGAAATGCGTAAACAGCTAGCACCGATGAAAAACCGCTTCAAGCTTGTTTTTATTACGGTTTCAGCGTGCCTGGCAGCACTGTTGCTCGTAGGAGCGCAAGTTGGTGGCAGCAACTCGCCCGGCGAAGGCGCCTACCGGCAGATGGCGGTTTTCACCGAGGTGCTCCACCGCATAAAGAGCGACTACGTGGAGGAGCCCGACCTCAAGAGCGTCACGCTCGGCGCGCTGAACGGCTTGCTGGAGGCCATTGATCCTTTCGCCAGTTACCTGAACGCCGAACAGTACAACCTGTACTTGAAGCAGCAAGGTGCCGCCAAAGCGGACGTCGGACTGGTGCTCGCCAAGCGGTTCGGTTACCTGACCGTCGTAGGGGCGCTTGCCGGTTCGCCGGCTGCCAAGGCGGGTCTGACCACCGGAGACCTCATCGAAAGTATTCAGGGTGTGGCCACGCGCGACATGCCCCTGGCGTATGCGGAGCTGTTGCTCCGCGGCGATCCGGGAACCACCGTGGAGGTCACCATGCTGCGCGTCGGGGGCGCCGAGCCGTTGAAAATCGCTCTGACGCGGGCCCGAATCGAGGATCCGCCCCTCGCTGTGCAGATGTTGCCGGATCAGATCGGCTACGTCCGCCCCCAAAGTCTAAGCAAGGGCAAGGCCCACCAGGTCGCCCGGGCCCTGGAGCGCCTCCAGTCGCAGGGCGCCAAAGGACTCATCCTGGATTTGCGGCAGTGCGCCGTCGGCTCGGCCGAAGAAGGTATTTTGCTGGCGGATCTTTTCTTGGATAAAGGCCTCATGACGTATTTGGAGGGGCAAAAGGTGCCCCGGCAGAATTTCGAAGCCAGCCCCAAGAACACGGTCTGGAGGCTGCCGGTGGTGGTGACGACCAACCGAGGCACGGCCGATGGGGCCGAGATTGCAGCGGCGGCCCTCCTGGAGAACAAACGCGCCGAGGTGGTGGGCGAACGCACGTTCGGCGACGCGGCGCTGCGCCGCGCCATCACCATGCAGGACGGCGGAGCGATCATCCTTTCGGTGGCCAAGTATTACTCACCGCGCGGCAAGGCCATACAGGACACAGGGGTAGTCCCCTCGGTTCCTTACGTGGAATCCGAACCCTTCGTGGAACTCGAGGAGGAACAAGCCCCGGAGCAGCCTGCCGCGCCGGCGCCGGCGGTGAAACCCGAAGAGGACAACTTGCTGAAGAAGGCCATCGAGGTGCTGAAAAGCTCCGCGCCTGCCCAGGCCGCTCGCATCCTGCCTCGCGCCGCGCCGGCGGCTGCCGACGTGGCCTCGCCACGGGGCTGACGCAAGGAGGGAAACACCATGCCTCTTTACGAGTACCGTTGCGAGACGTGTGGAGACGTCTTTGAGGTGATGCAAAAGGCGGCTGAGGCGCCTCTGGCGGTGCACGAGGGTTGCGGAGGCCGCTTGGAAAGGCTCATTTCCCCGCCCGCGTTCCAGTTCAAGGGTACGGGTTGGTACATCACCGACTACGCCCGTCAGGGCAAGGACGGCAGCAAGTCCAAAGAGGGGGCCGACGGAAAAGCCGAGACGAGCAGCACCTCGGACGGCAAGAAAGCCGAGTCTCCGTCCGCCGCCTCCAAGAACGACGCCTGAGGCGTCAGCGGTCCTAGCGGGCTGCCGACTGGAGGACGAGCCGCCGGGGGCGTGAGTGTGCCTCCGGCGCACGCCTCAGCGCTCGCCCCATTTCAGCTTCTCGCGGAGCACGTCGAAGAACATCATCTTCGGCGGGCGCACCAACAGCAGCGAATGGTTGGAGCGGCGGCAGACGACGCGGTCGTACCGTCGGAGCGGCTCGCCCACCTGCCCATCAATCGTCAGGTACGTCTCCCCGTCCGGGCCGAGGTTCAAGACCTGGATGACGCTTGAATCCGGCACGATCACGGGACGGTTGGTGAGCATGTGAGGACAGATGGGTGTCAAACACAGGGCGGCGACCGTGGGAAAAATGATCGGCCCGCCGGCGGAGAGCGAGTAGGCGGTCGAGCCGGTGGGCGTCGAAACGATCAGCCCGTCCGCCTTGTAGGCGCAGACGAAGTGCGCATCCACGTGCACGTCCAGATCGATCATGCGCGCGATGGACGCCTTGGTGAGCACGACGTCGTTCAGAGCCTCGTAGGCGGACACGGTGCGCTCCGCCCGCACCAGCTCGCAGTGCAGCATGCTGCGTTTGCCGATACGGTGTTCGCCCCGGAAGGCGCGCTCGAGTTCCGGATAGATCTCCTCCACGGTAATGGCGGTGAGAAATCCCAGACCGCCCAGATTCACCGCAAACAGCGGCACCTCCCGGCCCCCGATGGCCCGGGCGGCGGAAAGCAGGGTGCCGTCGCCGCCCAGCACGATCACCAGTTGGCAACCCTCGGGGACTTGCTCACGGGGCAGCCCTCCCGCTTCCCCCGCGTACTCCGCGGTCGTTTCGTCGCACCGCACCTCGATGCCGCGTGCGCGCAGCCACGCCAGCAACTCGGGCACGACTTCCCCAGCGCGGCGCACGTTCGGCTTGGTCATGACACCGACGGTTCTAATGACGGGCATAGAGCAGGAATTCCTTGTTGCCTTCCGCGCCCGGGAGGGGGCTCTCGATCACGGACGCCGTGTAGCCGAGCGCGCGCACCGCGCGTTCGACGCGGTCGCACGCGAACCGGTGCAGCGCCGGGTCGCGGACAATCCCTCCCTTGCCCACTTGTCCGCGGCCCACTTCGAACTGGGGCTTGACGAGTATAACCATTTCCCCGGCGGGCTGCAGCAGCGCGGCCACGGCCGGCAGGATCAAAGTGACCGAGATGAAGCTGACGTCGCACACCGCCAGATCCACCTGCTCGCCGATGTCTTCCAGCCGCAAATAGCGCGCATTGATTCCTTCGCGAACCACCACGCGGGGATCGCAGCGCAGCCGCCAGTCCAACTGGCCTTTGCCCACGTCCACCGCGTACACGCGCCGGGCGCCGCGCTGGAGCAGACAGTCCGTAAAACCTCCCGTCGAGGCACCCACGTCCAGACAGACGCGGCCTTGGACGGGGATGCGGAAGAAGTCCAGCGCCGCCTCCAGCTTCTTGCCGGACCGGCTGACATACGGAGCGCGCGCCGCCAGAGACAGCTCCGCTTCGAGGGCCACCAGCTGCGAGGGCTTGGAAGCCCGCTGGCCATCCACGAAGACGGCGCCGGCGACAATCAGCGCCTTGGCTTTTTCGCGAGACTCCGCCAGCCCGCGCTCGACCAGCAGCTGGTCCAGGCGTCGCCGGGAGGCGCTCATGCGCGGCGGTACACGATGAAGTCTGCCAGTTCGGCCAGACGCACGGCGCGGTTCCCAAAACATTCCAGCGCCTGCCGGGCGGCGCGCCGCTCGGCTTCGGCCAGCTCGTGCGAGCGCTGGATGCCGTAGACTGCCGGAAACGTGATCTTCTTCCGCGCGGCATCCTTGCCCGTGGTCTTGCCCAGCGTTTCGGAGGTTGCTTCCACGTCCAGCAGGTCATCCACGATCTGAAACGCCAGCCCCACGTGCTCGCCGTAAGAGGACAGCGCCGCAAGCTGCTCGCCGTCCGCACCGGCATAGATCCCTCCGATCCGCACGGAGGCCCGGATGAGCGCTCCGGTTTTTGCGCGGTGAATCGTCTCGAGCCGGCCGGGCTCCGGCGGCTTGCCTTCCCCTTCGAGGTCGGCCACCTGGCCCGCGATCATGCCGCCGCAACTGCCTGCGGCGGCCGCCAGTTCGCCCATCATGCGCGCGCGCCGCTCGCTGTCCACGCACGGCAAGTTCGCGAGCACCTCGAAGGCCAATGTAAGCAACGCGTCGCCCGCCAGAATGGCCATGGCTTCGCCGAAGACCTTGTGGCAAGTCAGCCGCCCGCGCCGGAAATCGTCATTGTCGAGAGCCGGAAGATCGTCGTGGATGAGCGAATAGGTATGCACCAACTCAACGGCGCAGGCGGCCCGCTCGATGCCCGCGACCTCCTCCGAGATCACCCGCGCCGCCTCCACACACAGCAGCGGGCGGATTCGCTTGCCGCCGGCAAAGACACTGTAGCGCATGGCTTGGTGTAGCACCTCCGGAGGTGTGGCCTCCGAGGGCAAAATTCCATGCAGTTCCGTCTCGATGCGCTGGCGCTGGGCGGCCAGGTATTCCGAAAATCTCATCCGTTGTCGGGACGAAATGGCTCGGGCTGAATCTTGCCGTCCCGCTTCAAGAGCACCTCGACCCGCGTTTCGGCTTCCTCCAGCTGCCTGCGGCAGGCCTCGCTGAGCGCCACGCCGCGCTCGAACAGTTCCAGCGCTTTTTCGAGCGTCAGGTCTCCGCTTTCCAGTTCCCGCACCACCTTCTCCAGCTCGTCGAGACCCGCCTCGAAACCCGCCAGGGGCTTGGGTTGTTCCTCCGGCATGCTCTCATTCTACGGTACAGCGGGCGCCGCCTACGGAAGGCCTTGACGGGCAAGGCGCGCTGCCGCTGTGGCGTGACGATACTGTTTCGGTCGTTTCGTGCGCGCGGCCGGGACCAAGATCGAGCCGGCTCACAACGAGCCGTGTCCCCAGCGAGCGCTTCGGAGGCTGGCGACGCGCACTACACCGTCTCTCCGGCGCCCTCCGCTCTACCAGCTCAATCGCAACCCGAACTGAATGTCACGGCCGTCGGCCACGGAAGTAATCGTGGCTGCAGCCCGTGAGGAGATATCGGTCACCGGGAGGCCGAAATTGGGATGGTTGGGCAGGTTGAAGAACTCGGCGCGAAATTGCAAGCGGAGTCGCTCGCCTAAGGCGTGTTCCTTGATCAGCGAGAAGTCGAACTGCTGGGTTTCGGGCCCGTCCAGGATGTTGCGCCCGCTGTTGCCCTGCGTTCCGACGGGGGGTATCCGGAAGGCGCTCACGTCGAACCACGCGTTCGGTCCGCGACGGTCCAGTTTCCCATTTCCTACCCGGTTCGGGTACTGTGGGATGAAGGATCCGGTGTTGTGCACGGACGGGGCCGTGGGATGGAACGGCATCCCTGAAAGAAGCAGCACGATTCCTTGGGCCCGCCACCCGGAGACCAACACGCTGGGCAAGCCCCGAACGCCGGTGAGCCAACGCTTGTTCCGCCCGAAAGGCAGCTCGTAGCTGAAGCTGCTCACGAAACGGTGCCGCTGGTCGTGACGCCCCCGGCCCCGCTCCAGGCGCTTGTTGCGCGCGTCGCGGGTGTCGTTGGCTTCGATTTCGCCGGAGTTGTTGTCGATGACCTTCCCGAAGGTGTAATTGGCCAGGAAGTGGAAGCCCGAGGTGTACGAGCGCTCCACGCGGATGGAGGCGCCGTTCCAGTGGCCGTTGGCGTCGTTGGCCGAGGTGAGGATGCCCGGGTCGAACTGCGGAAACGGCAGCCGGTTGCGGATCGGGATCGTGCCCGTGGGATCGAAATACGCCTGATTCTGGTTGAACCGCTTCCAGAGCTTGTGAAAGTTCGAGCCGGAGTACGCCAATTCCAGCAGCCAGCCGCGCGGCAGTTGCCGTTGAATGTTGAAGTTGTACTGGATCGAGTACGGCGTGCGATTGTTCGGCATCACGGAGAACGGCGCCGGGAACCGTTCGATCTCGTCGAGCGAGGGGAACAGCCGGTCTACGAAAACGTTCGGCGTGCGAGCGTCGCCAACGAGCGTGAAGATCCCATAAAAGGGCGCCACTAGACGCGTGAATTGCAGCTCGTTGAGATTGACGTTGTCGTAGTAGACGCCGAAGCCGGCGCGGATGACGGTGTTTTCTCCAAATGGTCTCCAGGCCAGACCGATCCGTGGGGCGAAGTTGTTCTTGTCCGGATCAATGATGCCCTTCTTCACCCTGCCGCCCTGAGGGTCGTAGAGGCCGCGGAGCGCCGGCGGGATGGTGGCAGGCACTTTGTGATAGGTGATCAGCCCCGTCACCGGGTTGAAAAACCCTTCTAAGTCTCTCTGTTCCTTCCAGGGGGCCGCATATTCGTAACGAAGCCCGAAGTTCCACGTGAGCTTCTGTGAAGCGCGCCAGTCGTATTGGACGAACGTCGCCAAGTAATTCGAGCGGTATTGGGAACGAGACGAGCCCAGGGCGCCCGTGGCCGAGTTGGGCACGCCCAGCAGGAAGTCGGCGAGGCCCACGCGCGTGTACTGGCCGTTAAAGCTAAAACTGCCCCGCGGGGGAACTTCCGTCAGCTGATGGTAGCGGCGGTGTTGCACCTCGGCGCCGAATTTGACGGTATGGGACCCGCGCACCCAGCTCAAGTTGTCCGCTAACGTGTAAATATTCTCCACGGAACCCTGGGTGATGGTGCCGTTACCCAATCCCGTGAAGCCGGCAATGCTCACGAAGGGCACGCCGAAGTTGATCGGGTCGGTAGCCCCGGCCAAATTCCGCAGGCCCAGCTCCTGCACCGGGTTGCCGCCAGGGTTGATGGGAAGGATGTAGTGGAGGGCGCGGTTGTAACCGATCTTGCCTTCGTTGACCAGCGTCGGCCGCAGCGCGTAAGTGCTTTGAACCGTCAAATTTTGACCTTTTTGCGGGTAGTTGATGTCGAAAAACACGCCCGGTGAGACCTGCTCGCTGTCGTACCACATGTAGCGTTGGAAGAGTTGGTGCCGGCTGCTCAGGTTCTGGTCAAAACGGAGGGTCAGCGAATCATAAGCGTCCCGGAAGTCGGCGACACGACGCCAATTGTTCGGGGGCGCAGAGTTGGGCGCGGGGATCCACTTGCGGTAAGTAGTGGCGAATCGGGAGAACCGTGTGGGCGGGATGCGGCCCCCGGGAAAGGGCGCCCCCGTGGTGAAGTCCACGGGCTGGGTTGCGCTGGCCGAAAAGTCGCCCTCGAGCAAACGCGGCTCGGGCACGACGCCCAGGAAGGTGCGACCCTGCGCCAGGCGGAGGCCTTCGTACGCGGCGAAGAAGAAAGCCCGGTTGCGCGCCAGTGGACCGCCCACCGCGGCGCCGAACTGGTTGCTGCGAAACTCGGGCCTTCGCGCGTCGAAGAAGCGCCGGGCATCCAGGTTGTCGTTGCGCAGGAACTCGTACACGCTGCCGTGGAACTCATTGGTGCCCGAGCGCGTGACGGCGGTGATGACCGACTGGCCCTGACCGAATTCGCTCGAGAAGGAGTTCCGGTTCACCTTGAACTCCTGAACGGCGTCGATGTTGACGCGAATGGAGAGATTGTTGAAGCGCAGCGACCGCGCCATGACGCCGTCCATCAGGTAGTTGGTGGAGGATTCCCGCCCGCCTTCGATGGTGACGAACTGATCCCGTACGCCGAATTGCGTGCCGCGGTAGAACGGTTTGGGGGAAATGCCGGCGCTGATAAGAGCCAGCGTGACCAGATTTCGGCCATTCAGGGGAAGATCGGTAATCCGCCGGTAGTCGATCACCTGGCCCAGTGCGGCGGTGTCGGTTTCCAGCAGTCGCACCTCGCCAGTCACGGTCACTGCCTCGGTCACCTGTCCGACTTCCAGCCTCACCGTCAGCCGGAGCACCTGGTTGACGCGCAACTCGAGGCCTTCCACGACGTAGGCGCGAAATCCGGGGCTTTCCACGCGGAGGTTGTAGGTTGCGGGGGCCAAACCGGGCAGCAAGAAGTCGCCGGTCGGCGAAGCGGTCGTGCGTCGCTCGGCGCCCGTCGCGGCGTTGGTGACGACCACCGTGGCCGCGGGCACGACGGCGCCGGTTTGATCCAACACCACACCGACAATCGTTCCCGTGGTGAGCTCCTGGCTGTTTACGAGCGACAGGCTAACCAACAGCGTAGGCAAAAGCCACCGCATCCTCATTGGCGTTTCCTCCTGGCCATATCTCAGAGCCGCGCGGGGGGCGTCCCGCCGAGGCATGCCAGAGCGCGCCTCCTCGCACGCGGCACCTCTCCATTCGTTTGCGTCAAGCTTAATGTTAAGTAGCCACCGGTGTCAAGCACCCGGTGGGACGCAAGTTTCAAATACCCGCCCAAGCGCGGCGGCACGCGGCGGCCCAAATCCCCACTTTTGCCTCCCGATCTGCTGGCGGCGGTAGAATCCGAACGCGAGGACCCCATGGCCGAACAGCAGGCGCTGTTCCCGGTCGGAGCGAGCGCGGAGGCACAAGGGCCCCGGGTTTACACCATCGGTCACTCCACCCGGCGGTTGGATGAGTTCCTTGCCGTGCTCCAGTACTACGGCATCCGGCGCCTCGTCGACATCCGGCACTTCCCCGTGAGCCGCCACAACCCGCAGTTCAACCGCGCGGAACTCGAGCGGGCGTTGCCGGCGGCCGGCATCGAATACATCTGGATCGAGCGGCTGGGCGGCTACCGCAGCGGCGGCTACCTCGCTCACATGGAAACAGAAGCGTTTCGCTCCGGTTTAGCCGAGCTGGAGCGGCTGGCCCGGGAGAAACCCACGGCTTACATGTGCGCGGAGATCAAATGGTTCCAGTGCCACCGCCGCCGGGTCTCGGATGCGCTCGTCGAGCGCGGCTGGTCCGTGGTGCACATCTGGGACCAACGGAGGGCGGATCCGCACCGCCTCAAGAGCAACCGCATCAAATGCGATTGAGGCGGGTCAACGCCTCTTCAAGTATCGGTCCAAGTCCGGCGAGATTAGCTTCTGGACTTCCGGATCGTGGAGATTGTCGCGAGACACCACCCGGGCAGGCAAATCCATGCGCCTTGGCGGGTTTCCCCCGTTGATCTTTTCGACCAGCGTCCGCACCGCTTCGTAGCCCATACGGAACGGATCCTGCACCACCATCGCGTCGATCACGCCCGCCTTCAGATCGGCGATCATGCTTTCGCTCGAGTCGAAGGCCACGAATTTCACTTTTCCCGCCAGGTTCCGGGCGCGCAGCGCCAGGGCGGCTCCGGTCGAGCTTGGCTCCGTAGAGGCGAACAGTCCATCGATGTCTGGGTGTGCCGTGAGGATGTTCTCGGTGGCTGCCACCGCTTTGGCCCGGTCCGAAAGGCCGAACTGCCGCGCCACCACTTGGATGCCGGGAAATTCTTGCGCCACGGCCTCGTCGAAGCCGCGCTCCCGCTCCATCGTCGAAAAACTGCCCGGAGCGTGCATAACCACCGCGACCTTGCCCTTGCCGCCCAGCAGCCGGGCCAGCGTGCGCGCCGCCAGACGCCCGGCTTGGTAATTGTCCGTGGCGACGAAGCTGGTGTAGTTGTCCGAGTCGAGCCCGGAATCGAAGACCGTTACGGGGATGCCCGCCTTCATGGCGCGGTCCACGACGCCAACCAGGGCCTTGCGCTCGGCGGCCGCCAGGGCGATGCCGTCCACGCGCCGCGCAATCATCGAATCCACGATCTGAATCTGGCGGCTGTATTCGGTCTCCGTCGCGGGCCCATTCCAGAGCACTTCGACGCCCAGATCCTGACCCGCTGCGACGGCTCCTGCCTGCACCGAAAGCCAGAACAGGTGCGAAGTGCCCTTGGGAATGACGGCGATGACTTTCCTGCGGCTGCCCCGACAACCGGCCACCGCCAACGCCAGCGCCAGCAGTACCGGCAGTGCTTTCTTCACTGTGCGCACCAGCCCCCGTCGATCAAAATGTCCGTGCCCGTGATGAACCCCGCCTCTTCCGAGCACAAATAAAGGGCCAGCCGGCCGACCTCTTCCACTTTGCCCCACCGGCCCAGAGGAATCCGGGAAATGAACTGCTGGTTCAGCTCCGGGTTTTGCATCAGCTGGGTGTTCATTTCCGTGGCGAAGGGCCCGGGACTGATGCCGTTCACCGTGATCCCCTCCGGCGCCAATTCGAGCGCCAGCGCCCGCGTGAAACCCAGCAGGCCCGCCTTGCTCGCCGAGTAGGCCGTGCGTCCGGCGATGGAGACATGGCTCATGATGGAGGTCATGTTGATGATGCGCCCGTAGCCGTGGCCCTTCATGTGCGGGACGAAAGCCCGACACAGCAAAAACGCCGCCGTCAAGTTGGTGTCCACTACCTTACGCCACTCCTCGAGCGTGAATTCCGTGAGGGGTTTGCGGACATTGATGCCCGCGTTGTTGATGAGGATGTGCAGTGTGCCGAAGCGCGCGATGACGTCTTTTTCCAGCTGCCGCACCTGCGCTTCGTCCGTCACGTCGGCGCAGAAGATCTCCGCTTCGGCACCCAGGTGGTGCGCTTCCTGCGCCGTCTGGCGCAGCCGCTCGAGGTCGCGCGCCACGAGCGCCAAGCGCGCGCCCGCGCCGGCCAGCGCCAGAGCCATCGCCTTGCCCAGGCCGCGGCTCGCTCCGGTAATCAGCGCCACGCGGTGGGACAGGTTGGGTTCGCTCATTCCGACTTTTCTTTGCGGGAACGCGGCGGGGCCGCCCCGAGAATCAGGTCCGCCACCGCCTCGGGATCGTCCAGGTCTTTGACCACCAGAAGGCTGGTTTCTCCCGCGGTCTCCACAGAGATGTCGCCGACGCGGAGCAGGCGCTGGAACAACGTCTGGTCTACGCGCACGTTCTGAACCTGCGCCAAGGGGATGGAGCGGCTGCTGCGGCTCACGATCCCCGTTTCGTAGCGCAGCTTGCCGTCGGTGAGCGTCAGCCGGGTAAAGTGCTGCCGCAGGTGGCTGCGGATGGGAAACAACAGCAGGGCCGCCGGAATCAGCAGCACGGCCGGGTTGTAGGAACCGATCTTCTCGTTGTTGACATAGGCGAGCACAGACAAAAATAGGACGAGAAACACCGCCCAGTAAGCGGCGCGGATCAATTTCATGCTCGGACGAATGACGGTTTCGGCCACAGCCTCTCTCACCCGCGCTATTGTACAAAAATCGCGGAAAACGGTCAGCCCGGCGAGCCCGCCGAACGAGCCGCGACCTCCTCGCACGAGACCACGACGGCGCTCCCACTCCCCACAGGCCACGAGTGCAGGGCTCCTGCTGCCGCTCCGCTCCCGTTCTGCTCCACCCCTGGACGCGATGCGCTAAGCTCGGAAAGTAACAACCATGCCGAAAGAGGACGGCCAATTTGAAGTCGTGCTGGGTAATCGTCAGTTGCTCAGCATTCTATTCATCGTCGTGATCCTGCTCGGCGTCTTTTTCACCATGGGCTACATTCTCGGCCGGAATTCCGCCCAGCCGGTGGAAGCCGCCAAACAGACGGAACCTCCAGCGGAACCCCCTCGCGCGTCTCCGGCCGCGCCTTCGCCCGCCGGTCCCCCAGTGGCAGTCCCGGAAACCGCCACGGCTCCGCCCGACCCGACGCCTGGCGAAGCCGCCCCACCGCCTCAAACCGCGCTTCCGACCCCCACGCCCGAGACCGAGCCGGCGCCGGGACAGACATTCCTGCAAGTGGCGGCCGTCAAACGCACCGAAGCGGAAATCGTCGCTGATGTTCTGAAAAAGAAAGGATTTCGCGCCCTCATCGCGCCCCACCCCACGGCCGACCTGTTTCGTGTCTTGGTCGGACCGCTCGCTGGACCCGACGAAATCGCCAAGACTCGCGCCGAGCTGGAAGCCGCTGGTTTCCAGCCCATGATTCGAAAGTACTGAGCCCGTGCTGGAAACTTTGGTCCAAATCCAGACGCCAGCCCGCCTGCCGGATTGGTTGCGTAAACCTGACCGGCACCACGAAAGCGTCCAGCGCATCCGGCAGCATCTCCGCGGTCTGCGCCTGCACACGGTGTGCGAATCGGCGCGCTGTCCCAACTTGCACGAATGTTTCCACCGCGGCACGGCGACGTTCATGATCCTCGGGGATCTTTGCACGCGCGGCTGCGGTTTTTGCGCCGTGCCCAAGGCCAAGACGCCGCCCCCGCCGGACCCCGACGAGCCGGCCAACGTCGCCCGCATGGCGGCCCTGCTGGGCCTCCGGCACGTCGTGATCACCAGTGTCAACCGTGATGATTTGCCCGACGGCGGCGCCGCCCACTTCGCGCGCACGATTGTGGCAGTGCGCCGTCGCCTGCCTCACGCCCGGATCGAGGCGCTCACTCCGGACTTCTGCGGCAATCTGAATGCCGTGGCGGCCGTGCTCGAGGCCGGCCCGGATATCTTCAATCACAACGTCGAGACGGTGCCGCGGCTGTATCGGCGAGTGCGGCCGCAAGCGCGCTACGAGCAGTCGCTCGAGGTACTGCGCTTCGCCAAGCAGCGCCAGCCGGACCGGCTCACCAAGTCGGGCCTGATGCTCGGACTCGGCGAGCAGCCCGCCGAAGTCGAGGCGTTGTTGCACGATCTGCGGGCGGCGGAGGTGGACATCGTCACCATCGGTCAGTACCTCCAACCGACGCGGCGAAATCTTCCGGTCGCTCGCTATGTCGAGCCCGCCGAATTCGAGGCATGGCGCCGGTACGGCCTCGCGCTCGGCTTCCGCTATGTCTGGAGCGGCCCGCTGGTGCGCAGTTCCTACATGGCCGACGCCATCAGCGAAGAAGCCGGTGCACGAGCTTGAACCTCGTCCTGTCGATTCTTACCGGCCTGGCGCTCGTATTGGTCTTCCCGCGCTTCGACCTGGCCTGGCTGGCGCCCGGGGCTCTGGTGCCGCTGCTGGTGGCCCTGGGACGCGCCCGCCACTGGCGCGAGCGCGCGCGCTGCGGCTATGTCGCCGGTCTAGTGTACTGGTTCGGCGCGTGTTACTGGATTCAATACGTGCTCGCCCACTACGGAGGCCTCGGATTGCTGGGAAGTTGGGGCGCCTTTCTGCTGTTTTGCGCCATCAAGGCGCTGCACATGGCCGCCTTCGCCGTAGCCGCCGGCGCCGTGCTCGCCTGGGGATGGGCCGTGCCCGCCGTGGCCGCTTTGTGGGTGGCCATCGAGCGCACCCACGCTCCGCTCGGATTCCCCTGGCAAGCTCTCGGGAACGCCGGAATCGACATGGGGGTCCCCATGCGGCTGGCGCCGCTCACGGGCGTCTACGGTCTGTCCTACGTGTTCGCTATGATGAACGCCGCGCTGGCGCTAGCCCTGCTGCGGCGGCCGCGCCGCCACTTGGCCTGGCTGCTGGCGCTGCCCTTGCTCTACCTGCTGCCGCCCCTTCCGGCCCCGCGCGCCGGCGAGCACATGGCCGTGCTCGTGCAGCCCAACCTCGCCCAGGACGCCGACTGGACTCGCGTCCAGCTGGAAGAAACCGGCCGGCGCCTGGCCTACCTGTCCTTGCAGGCTTCTCTCAGCCCCGGCGAGCCTCCGCCGCACCTGGTCGTCTGGCCGGAGGTCCCGGCGCCGTTTTATTACTACTCGGACTCCTATTTTCGCAACTTAGTAACTGGAGTCGCGCGTGTGGGCCGGGCCTGGACCCTGATCGGCACGGTCGCTCACACGCCCCGAGGCGAGCCCCTGAACTCCGCTGTGCTGCTAGCCCCCAGCGGAGAGCCGGCCGGCCGGTACGACAAGATCCACCTGGTCCCCTTCGGAGAATTCGTCCCGAAGTATTTCGGTTTCATCGATAAGATCACTCGCGAGGCGGGTAACTTCCAGCCCGGCGCTACCTTACAGATCTTTCGCGTCTCGGACGGCGCCGTGGGCGTGTTCATCTGTTACGAGGCGGCCTTCCCTCATTTTGTCCGGCGCTTCGCCGCCCAGGGCGCCGAGGTGCTGGTGAACATTTCCAACGACGGCTACTTCGGTCGGACCGCCGCCCGGGACCAGCATCTGAAGATCGTCCGCATGCGGGCGGCCGAAAACGGCCGGTGGCTCCTGCGCGCCACCAACGACGGCATCACCACAGCGATCGATCCGGCCGGACGTCTCACCGACCGCCTACCGTCTTTTCAGGAAGCCGCGCTGCGCACGCGGTTTTCTTGGATCGCCGCCACGACGCCCTACACGCGCTACGGGGACTGGTTCGCCTGGCTGTGCGCCGCCGGCGGCGTGCTCACGCTGGCGCCCTCCGTGGTCGAGTCGCTCCGTGCTTTACACCGCCGCTTCAGCCGTGCCGGATGAACAACACGTCGCCGTCCTGCACGATATAATCTTTGCCCTCGATGCGCAACAGCCCGCGCTCTCGTGCTCCTGCAAAACCGCCGCTTTCGACCAAGTCTTTCCAGTTCACCACCTCGGCCCGGATGAACTTCTTCTCGAAGTCCGTGTGAATCGCCCCCGCCGCCTTGAGGGCCGGCGTGTGCCGGGGAATCGTCCAGGCGCGCACTTCCGTCTCGCTTCCCGTCAGCACCGACATGAGGCCGAGCAGCGAGTAGGTGGCGCGAATCAACCGCTCCAGGCCGGACTCTTCGAGCCCGAAGCTCTCCAGATATTCCCGGGCCTCTTCCGGCGCCAGCTCCGCCAGCTCCGCCTCTACCTTGCCGCAAATGGCCGTCACCGCCGTGCGCGGCTGCGCCGCCAACGGGCCCTGCCGGAACTCATCCTCGATTTGGTGCAGGCGCGGGGCATCGGCTTCCCCCAGGTTGAGCACGTACAGCAGCGGCTTTTGCGAGAGAAACTGAAAACCGCGCAGGCGCTTCTCTTCCTCCGGCGCCAGCTCCAAGGCTCGCAGCGGTTTGCTGGCTTCGAGCGCCGCCCGCGCCTGTTCGAGCAAATGGAACTCTTGGTCCAGCTCCGCGCTCTTCATCTTCTTGCGGTCTTTCTCGAGCCGCTCCAACCGCTTCTCCAGCACCATGAGGTCGCTCAAGATGAGCTCGGTTTCGACATCCGCCGCGTCGCGGAGCGGGTCGATCGAGCCTTTCTCATGCGGCACGGTCTCGCTGGCGAACAGGCGCAGCACGTGCGCCAAGGCGTCCGCCAGGCGCAAGCCGGCCAGATAGCCCGGATCTCGGAGGGCTTCGCGCGAGATGGAGGGAAAATCCACATATTCGATCGTGGCGTAGGTCACCCGCTGCGGCTGAAAGATGCGGGCCAGCGCTTCCAGGCGCGAATCCGGCACGCGCGCCACTCCAATGCGCGCCTCGAGCGTGCCGAGACGGGCCTGCTTGTGGGGTCCGGTGAGAATCGTGAACAGTGAGGTCTTGCCCACCCTGGGCAGACCGATGATGGCCGTTCGCATGGGCCCACCTTCAGCTTACCGCCAGCCGCCTACAGCGGCACGTCGATCTGGCGGAGGATCTCTTCGAGAACGCCCTCGGCCACCTCGGTGGCGCGCTGGGCTAAGGCGACGCGGGAGTTGACCACCACGCGGTGGGCGAAGATGGGGACGGCCAGGCGTTTGATGTCGTCCGGCACGGCGTAGTCGCGGCCTTCGAGCAGCGCTAGCGCCTGTGTGGCGCGGTACAGGGCCTGGGCCCCGCGGGGGCTCACGCCGAGCGTGAACGCTTCGTGGGTCCGCGTCTTGGCTACGATCGCCATCATGTAGTCCACCAGAGCGTCGTCGATGCTCACCTGCTGAGTGCGCGCCTGCCACTCGGTGACTTCTTCGGCAGTGAGCACGGGCCGCACGGCCTCGAGCGGGGTCGCCGCGTTCCGCACGATCTCCCGCTCGCTCGCCGCGTCAGGATAACCCACGCGGATTCGCATCAGGAACCGGTCCAGTTGCGATTCCGGCAGCGGATAAGTGCCGTGGTGCTCGACCGGGTTCTGCGTGGCGATGACCATGAACGGTTCGGGCAGGCGGTAGGAGCGGCCGTCCATGGTCACTTGGCGCTCGTTCATGGCCTCTAGCAACGCCGACTGGGTCTTCGGCGTGGTGCGGTTGATCTCGTCCGCCAGCAGGAAATGGGTGAAGATGGGGCCCTTCTTGAACTCGAACGACTGGGTGCGCGCGTTGTAGATCACCACGCCGAGCACGTCGCTCGGCAGCATGTCGCTGGTGAATTGGAGACGGTGAAAACTGCACTGCACCGAGCGCGCCAGGGCTTGGGCCAGCGTGGTCTTGCCGACCCCGGGCACGTCTTCGATGAGCAGGTGGCCGCGGGCGAGCAGACACACCAGCGAGAGGCGAATCACCTCGGGCTTGCCGCGCAGCACCTGGCCGAGGCTGGCTTCAAGATCCGCGAGTTTGGAAAGTTCCAGAGGCGGCAGTTGCGCCGCCTCCCGGGCTGCCATCACTGCTATAATAGCCCAGTGGCGTCGGGCCGCGCCCCGCCCTCATACCCCCGCTCCCGCGCGGCCCGCGCCACCCCCCGCCCCTCGGCGGGCGCGTAGCTCAGTTGGTTAGAGCGCCTGCTTCACACGCAGGAGGCCGTAGGTTCGAGTCCTGCCGCGCCCACCACGCCCGAAACGCAAACGTGCCCGGGATGCTCATCCGTTGGCGCTCGACGCCCGTACGCCGGGGATCTGTCGAAGCTGCAACACCATCGCGTCGAGCGCGATGGTCCGCTGGATATTTCGCCGCAGCAGATCGAGCAGCTCGTCGGTTCGCGCCACGGCGGCTCGGAGCCAGTCGAAAGAAACTCGAGCGGCCAAGTGCTCCAGTTCGGCCCGGCAATCGAAATTTCGGATCCGGCCCCCGCCCGCGTGCAGAATCAACAAGTCCTCCAAAAGGCCCAGGAGGACTCGCAACGCAAACTCGAACTGCTCGCCCCGCCCGAGCAGCGCTTCGGACCGTTCCAGCCAGTCTCCAAAACCGGAGGCCCCCGCCGCGGCTTCGAGCAGTCCCAGCATGGCTTGGCGCCGGCGATCGTACTCCGCTAGGTCGAGGGCAACGGCGACTCCGGGCCGCCCGTCCGCCAGCGCGATCCGCCGCTCCGGCTGATCCAGACCGCGCTCTTTGACGAATCGCGCCATCTCGTCGTCGCTGAGCGGTCCCAGCCACAACAGGACCGCCCGGGAACGGACGGTCGGCAGCAGGTCATATGGGTTTTCCGCGGTCATCACCAGGATGAGGTGCTCCGGCGGCTCCTCGAGCGTCTTCAGCAAGGAATTGGCCGCCGGTTCGTTGGCGCGGTCCACTTGGTCGACGAGGAAGATGCGGCGAGCGCCCTCCAAGGGCTTGAACTGCGCTTGTTCCCGCAGGAAGCGCATCTGGGCGATGGTGATCTGCCGCAGGGGCCCGTCGGGAGCGAAGGTGACAAAGTCCGGGTGGGAGGCAAACAGCAACGGCTCCTCGTTGCGGCGCTCCGCAGGCCATTTGTCGCGCTCGGCGATCCGGGCGGCGTTGTGGGGGAGGCTCAGATCATCCTGCTCGATGCGATCCGCCCCGCCGAGGAGCCGCGCGGCAAACCGGCGGGCCAGCGTGGCCTTGCCGACGCCCGCGGGGCCGGCGAACAACAGCGTATGGGGAATGCGGTCGTGAGCGATCATGCGCTCGAGGGCGGTCACCACCCGTTCGTTCCCGAAAAAGCGTTCAAACATGGAGCTCGGGTAGGCGCGCGGTCAGGGCCGCCCACACCGCCTCGGCCACGTCCTCGGGTTCGCCGCGTCCGTCGACCACCACGAATCGCTCCGGTTCCCGCTCGGCGAGCCGCCGATAGGCTTCGCGCACACGCTGGTAGAACTCGGCTCCTTGTTCGTCCATCCGCGTGCCGGCACGCGGCTCGGTGAGGTTGCGCGCCCGGGCCCGGGCCAAGCTGGTTTCCAAGTCGATGTCGAGCAGGACGGTCAGATCCGGCTTGAGACCGCCACAGGCAATCTGCTCGAGCTGGCGGACGACTTCCTCCCCTAAACGCCGACCGGCTCCTTGGTAGGCCAGCGTGGAATCGGTGAACCGGTCCGAGAGCACCAGCTTCCCCGCGCGCAAGGAGGGCAGGATCACCTGCTCGATGTTCTGCGCCCTCGAGGCAAAATACAGAAGCAGTTCCGCGGTGGGGCAGATCTCCCGGTTGGTCGAGTCGAGTAGGATGCGTCGGATTTGCTGGCCGACCGCGGTGCCTCCGGGCTCCACGGTTTCCACGACGTCATATCCCGCCCGTCGCAAGCGTTCCGCCAGCAGGCGCATCTGCGTGGTCTTGCCGCACCCGTCCATCCCCTCGAAGGTGAGGAACAGGCCACGCCGCCGCTCAGTCGTAGACATAGTGCAGCACTTTCTTGAGGTCCTCCCAAGCCTCTCGTTTGGCGGACTGGTTGTACGGTCGCAGCAGGTACGAGGGGTGGTAGGTGACCATGACGGGGATGTCCTGCCAGCGATACCACTGCCCACGAAGCCGGGTCACCCCCTCCTTGCGGCCCAGCAGGGCGCGCGCCGCGGTGGCGCCCAGGCAGCAGATCGCCTTCGGCCGAATCACGGCAAGTTGGCGAAACAAGAACGGGCTGCACGTGTCGATCTCGTCCGGCAGCGGCGTCCGGTTCTCGGGAGGGCGGCACTTGACCACGTTGCAGATGTAGACGTCGCTCCGGCGCAAGTGCAGGCCCTCCTTGCGCGCGGTCCCTTCGATCATCTGCGTCAGCAACTGGCCGGCACGGCCCACGAAGGGCAGGCCCTGGGCGTCTTCTTCGGCGCCCGGCCCTTCGCCGACGAAAACCAACTTGGCCTGCTCGTTGCCGTCACCGAAGACGATGTTGGTCCGGCCTTTGTGCAAGCGGCAGCGGGTGCATTCGCCGATGTCCTCCCGGATCCGGGCCAGCGAATCGTCGGCCGGCGCCTCCTCGGCGAACAACAGAGCCGGCGCCGGCGGCGCAGCGGCCAGCGGGTCCGCCGCTGCGAGCGAAGCGACGGGAGCGGGATGGGGCGTGAGCGCGCGGCGCCACAGGAATCGTACGCCGAGGTCACGATAGAAGGCCAGATAACGCCGGAGCAGCTCCGGATTCATCGGGAGGCATGGAGGGCCAGCCGGAGCTTGAGCGCTTCGTCGAAGATGCGGTCCGCGATCTCGCGCTTCGACGCGCGGGGCACCTCGATGAATTCACCCGTGGCCAGCGCCAGCACGACTTCGTTATCGTCGGATTCGAAAGCGGCACCTTCCGGTCCGACCAAATTGGCCACGATCATGTCGCAGTTCTTCGAGGCCAGCTTCCGCCGGGCTTCCTCGCGGAGGTTTTCGGTTTCGGCCGCAAAGCCAATGAGCAGCCGATCGCCCTTTTTCTGACCGAGCTCGGCCAGGATGTCGGGCGTGGGCTCGAGCTCGAGCGAGATGCGCGCCGCGGTTTTCTTCAGCTTGTGGGACGGCACCCGGGCCACATGGTAGTCCGCCACGGCGGCGGCCTTGACGATGATGGTGGCCGGCTCCAGGTGCTCCAGCACCGCCCGGCGCATCTCGACCGCCGTTTCCACGCGCACGACTTTGGCGCCGGCTGGCGGGGCAAGGTGCACCGGGCCGGAAATCAGAATCACCTCGGCGCCGCGCTCCAGGGCCGCCTGCGCCAGAGCGTACCCCATCTTGCCGCTGGAGCGATTGGAGAGATAGCGAACCGGGTCGAGGGCCTCGCGGGTGGGACCGGCCGTGACCAGCACCGTTTCCCCTTCCAGATCCCGCCGACGGGACAAGGCCGCGAAGACGATCTCCGCAATCTCTTCCGGCTCGGCCATCCGCCCAGGGCCGGCCATGCCGCACGCCAGGGTCCCTTCGCCCGGTCCGATAATGCGGTGACCCCGCGCCCGAAGGACGCCCAGATTTTCCTGAGTCGCCGGGTGATGCCACATGTTGACGTTCATGGCCGGTGCCAGCAGAACGGGACCGCGGAATGCCAGGTACAGCGTGGTCAGAAAATCGTCGGCGATACCCCGGGCGAATTTCGCCATCAGGTCCGCCGTGGCGGGCGCGACCAGCAGAAGGTCGTTTTCCTGCGCTACGCGGATGTGTTCGATGGCGGCCGTGAGTGCGTCCGCTTCCTCGTTGGGAAACAGCGCCGTGATCACCCGGCGGCCGGTGAGGGCCGCGAAGGTCAGAGGCCGGACAAACTGCTGCGCAGCCGCCGTCATGATTACCTCCACGGCCGCCCCGCGCTCGGCCAGCAGGCGAGCGAGCTCCGCCGCCTTGTACGCGGCAATGCCGCCGCCCACGCCCAAGGCGACGCGCATGGAGCTACTCCCGGTTGCGCGCCTCCGCCTCGGCCCGCGCGACAGGGTCTTCCCACTTGACCAGGCCGCGACGCACCTCTTCCATGGCGATGACGGTCGGCTTCCTCGCCGTCGTCGTCAAAAACGGCCGGGCGCCGCTCTGCAACTGTCGCGCGCGCTTGGCCGCTACGATGATCCATCGGTAGGTGCTTTGCTCAGGGTCGTCCGGAATGGCGTACTGGTTGTTGTTCTTGGATGTCTTATCCACGGCTGCTGCTAGCCTCCTCCCTGTTGAAAAGTCTCCAGGATCGGCTGGATCTCCCGCTCCATCCGGCAGCGGCGCACCCGCTCGGCCTTGACGATTGCGGCCATCGTGTCCACCGCGGACTCCACTTCCCGGTTGACCACCACATAGTCGTAGGCACGCCAGTTCTGGATCTCTTCCGCGGCCTCCTTCAAACGGCGCGCGATCATTTCCTCGGAGTCTTCCGAACGGTTGCGCAGGCGTTGCTCCAGAATCTGGCGCGATGGAGCGAGAATGAAGATGCTCACCGCATCCGGAATCTTACTTTTCAATTGTCGCGCACCTTGGACGTCAATGTCGAGCACGAGGTCCCGACCCTCGGCCTGCGCCCGCTCCAACACGCTGCGGTGGGTGCCATAGTAGTTGCCGAATACCTCCGCATACTCCAGAAACTCTCCCCGACGAATGCGTTCCTCGAACTCCGCGCGGCTGATGTAATGGTAGTTTTCCCCTTGCCGCTCCTGTCCTCGTGGCGATCGGGTCGTATAGGAGACAGAGAACATCAACCCGGGAAGCCGTTCCCGCAGCTTGCCCACCAGCGTGGACTTGCCCGAGCCGGACGGCGCCGAAATGATGAACACGATGCTCATTCGAGGTTCAACGTCTGCTCGCGCATCTTTTCGATTTCCGCTTTGGCGGCCAGGGCCAGATCCGTGAGCACCAGCCCCGGCTCGCCAGCGCCTGCGCTCTTGGAAAGAATGGTGTTGGTTTCCCGACCCATTTCCTGCAACAGGAAGTCGAGTTTTTTGCCCGCTTCGCCTCCGGCCTCCAACAGGGCGGCCGCCTGCTCGGCGTGCAGCTTCAAGCGCAACAGCTCTTCGCCGATATCGCTGCGCTCGACCAGCAGGGCCGCTTCCTGGGCCAGCCGCTGGGGATCGAGGGACGCCTCGCCTAGCAGATCCCGCAAGCGCATCTCCAGCCGCTTGTGGAAGGCAGGCAGCGCCTCGGCCCGCACCGCCTCCATGCGACCGGTGAGCTCGGCAAGAGCGGCGATACGGCGATGCAATTCCTCAGCGATCTGGCTGCCCTCCCGCTCACGGAATGCGTTGAGGCAATCCACGGCTTCTTCGACGGCCGCAAGCACCGAGTCGGCGAGCCCTTCATCCGGCTCGGCGGCTGGGCCTTCGCGGAACATTCCTGGAATGGACAAGGCAGCGTTCAGATCCGGCTCACTGGAGATTCCGAACTCTTGGGCGGCTTGGCGGAACGCCGCGATCCAAGCCGCCAGCAGCGGGCGGTTCCATGCGGCGGCACGCTCGCTGAAGCCGGCCTCGAGCGTCACGCGCACTTGAAAGTGTCCCCGGGCCGCTTTGCGGCGCATCAACTCGCGCAGACGGGTTTCGATCGTCTCGAACCCCGGCGGGAGATGAACGTGCAGATCCAAGGCGCGGTGGTTCAGGCTCTTAATTTCGACGACGACCTCGCCCGCCGGGCTGCTCCGCCGCACCCGAGCAAACCCGGTCATGCTGCGCACGCTCATGACCGCCCGTCCTGGTCCGCTGCGATCAGTTGCAACTCGTAGAGACGCTGGTAGACACCGCCGGCATTCACCAACTCGTCGTGCCGTCCTGTCTCGCAGATCCGACCTTGGTCGAGGACCAAAATGCGGTCGGCGCGGCGGACCGTGGACAGCCGGTGCGCCACCACGATCACGGTCCGCCCTTGCATCAAGTTGGCGAGCGCCTGCTGGACCAGCATCTCCGATTCGGCGTCCAAATGCGACGTGGCTTCGTCGAGCACGAGAATCGGAGCGTTTTCGACCAGGGCCCGGGCAATCGCGATCCGCTGCCGCTGCCCGCCGCTCAACTTCTGCCCGCGTTCCCCCACGATGGTGTCATATCCTTGCGGCATCTGGAGGATGAACCCCTCCGCCAGTGCGGCCTGGGCCGCCTGCCGCACCGCCTCCAGACTCACGTCCCGCCGCCCGTAACGGATGTTGTTGGCGATGGTGTCGTGGAACAGAAAGGTTTCCTGGGGCACGTAGCTGATCAGGCGCCGCAAGGACGCCAGACGAAGATCCCGCAGATCGACGCCGTCAATCCGGATGGCGCCGGCAGAGACGTCATAGAATCGCAGCAGCAGGTTCACCAGGGTGGTCTTGCCAGCCCCACTGGGGCCCACCAGCGCCACAACCTCCCCGGCCTTCACCTCGAAGCTGATGTTGTGCAGCAGGAATCCGTTGACCGAGTTGGGGTATCGGAAGCTGACCCGGTCGAAGACGATGGAGCGCTGGAACCGCTCCAGCGCCCGTGCGCCCGGACGCTCGCGGATGGACTCCTCCCGATCCAGATACTCGAACACTCTCTGTGAAGCGCCGATGGCCTGCTGAAAGATGTTGTGGATGCCCGCCAGGCGCTTGACGGGTTCGTAAAGCATCAGCAGCGCAATGACGAACGCCGTGAATTCCCCGGCCGTCATCGCCCCCGCTTTGATCTGGGTCCGGGCATAGGTGAGCAGACCGACGATCGTGAGTGCGCCGAAAAATTCGATCAGGGGCGAGGCCAGCGCCTGCTGGGCCACGTAGCGGAGGTTGCTGGTCTTCAGGCGGCGAGCCGCCTCGAGGAAGCGGCGCGATTCGTACTCTTCGGCCCCGAAGGATTTCACCACCCGATGTCCGGTGATGGCCTCCTCCAGGATCTGGTTCAGCTCGGCCATCTCGTCCTGCGCCCGCCGGGTAGTGCGCCGGATGCGCTGCCCGATCCGCGCCGTGGGCACCAAAACGAAGGGCAGCAGCGTGAGGCTCACCAAAGCCAGCTTCCAATCCTTGTCGAACAACACGTAGAGCAGGCCGGCGACGATGAAGCACTGCCGCAGCAAATCCGCCAGAATGTGGGAGGCCGCGTGCTGAATCTTGTCGATGTCGTTCATGACGGACGACATCAGCCGGCCCGTCGCCTGGGACTCGAAAAAGTCCGACCCCAGCCGCAGGATTTTGTCGAAGACCTGCTGCCGGAGGTCGGTCACTGCCGAAAGGCCCACGTAGTTGATCAAGTAGTTGCCCGCGTAGTTGCAGAGGCCCCGCAGCAGGAAGACCGCCAGGATGGCGAAAGCGATCATGGTCCAGACGTTGTGGATCCAGTCCGGTACGAGCTGGTCCAAGTGGACCTCGCGGCCGGTGAAGGGAACCGTGAAGAGGCGGACCGGGGCCTCCGGAGAAGCCGGCTCCAGGACGCGGTCGAAGACGGGCTGGATCAGCAAGGCAATCATGGCGTGCAGCCCGCCTACCGCCGCCAGGAGCGCCACAGAAACGAGCAGCGCGGGAAGATACCGGCGCACATAGCTCAGCAGGCGCAGCCACTGTTTCATGCGGCCACCCCTAACCGCTCGGCCGCGGCGAGGACTTCCGCCACCGTGACCGATTCGATCGGCCCCTGCGCCACGATCACCTCGGCGCGCGCGCGCCAGGGCCCCCAAATTTCTGGATCCGAAACGCCAAAAATCACCACCGCGGGGACGTCCAGAGCTGCCGCCATGTGCGCCGGACCCGAGTCATTGCCGACAAACAGACAAGCGCCCGCCAGCAGGTTCTTGACCTCACGCAGGGAGGCGCCGGCCAGGCAGTGGAAGCCTGTGAAGGGAGTGAAGTCATCCGAGGCCGAGCCGATGAAGACGGGCTCGAGACCCCGCTGTTCCCAAAGACCCTGAGCGACGGCCACGAAATGCGCTGCCGGCCACGCCTTGCCCGCCCCGGTGGCAAAGGGATGGAGCACGGCGTACGGACGCTCCCTGCGCACGGCCTCCGCATACACACACGCCCGCGGGATCTCCATGGTGGGTGCTCCCAAATAGAACATAGCGGAAGCCAAATGCTCCGCGGTGTGAACCTTCCGCTGCAGCCCCAGGATTTGTTGCGCGGTCGGGATCCGGATCCGGTAGAGTACCGCGTGGGGGCGGCCCGCAAACGTGGCCGTGAACGCCGCCCCGCTCAGCAGCGCCAGCCAGCGAGCCCGCGGGCCCCCATGGAGGTCCAGCGTCAGCACGGGGCGCCACTGCCGGAGCGCCCGTAGGCTCGGCGGCAGGATCTTATCCACCGACGGGTTGTCCTCGAACACGGAGAAAAACCTCGTTTCCACGACCACCGCCACGCGCAAGTCGGGACGGGCCGCTTTCAACACTGCCAGGGCGGGAGTGGTGAGCACGCAATCGCCGAGGGAGCGCAGACGGATCACGGCGACACGAGACCCCTCGGGCAACTGCTCCAGAACAGGGCCCATGCCGCGAGCCGTTACTCCTCGATCCGGGCCTCCTCCACCAGCATCACGGGGATGTCATTGCGGATCGGGTAGACGCGCTTGCACTGCACGCACTTGAGCCCACTCGCGTCCAGCTTCAGTTCCACGGGGGCCCGGCAGAGCGGGCAAACCAATATCTCCAGCAACTCCTTGCTGATCGCCATGGCCGGGATTTCAGTGTAACAAGCCTCCGCCTCGGCCGCATCCCCGCCCGGCGCGATGCGCCCCGTCAGCGCCAGCCGCAGGTTGCGCCGGAAGCGGCCGGCACGCGCCGCGGGGCGGTAATGCCCCCACCTCCCGACGTCAACCGCCGTGACAACGCCTCCGCGACCTAACTGGTTGCCTCCCCGCTGACCGGGCGGGGGCGGACCACCTCGAGAAGCCGCGCTCCGAAGTGCCGTGCGAGCGGAGGCAGCTCCCAACGCGGCGAGCCTGCCAGAGCAGCGATATTCAGCGCCATCATCGTGAACGAAAAGAACCACAAGTTCGCGGTGATGGCGATGCCGAAATGCAGCAGAAACGTCCCGACGAGCCACCAAAGCCGTGCGCGGGGCGCCACCAAGCAGAGTCCATATCCGATCTCGATCACCAATACAGCCCACGACCCCAGCAGGGCGAGCCAGGGCGCCTGGCTGAGCCAGCCGAAGTCCATGACCGTCACTTCCGGCCGCATGAGGAAGTTCCACATCGCCTCCCCGTTGCGCCAGGGCGCCCCCAGAAGTTTTTCGATCCCGGAAGAGACGTAGACCAGACTCATGTAGGCGCGCAGCCCGAATCGTCCGATGTCCAGCGTGTCCGGAAGGAAGACTGGGCCCCGCGCGGAGACCGAATAGAACCGATCGACGGGCAAAATCAGACAAAAAAACAGCGCACTCGTGGACAATTCGTGGGCGCCGTAAGCGGAAGCCGCGCCGCTCGCTTTGAAAAGAAGGTGAAAAAACAGCGAGGCCGCGCCGAAGAGCTTGGTTTTGTATCCCACGGTGAGGAAGAACAGGCTGATCAGGTACAGGCTGAGCAACCCGTAAATCACGTGCTTTTCCGCCAGCCACGCCGGAGACGGCGCGGGCACGAACCAAGCTACCCGGGGAAGGACATCGGCCGCCAGAGCCTCGTTGAGGGTCCCCTGAATCAGGCCGAACTGGCTCACCAGCAACGGCAGATCCTGCGCCGTGACCAGAGCTTGCCAGAGCAACGCGGTGCCGAGCACGATGCGGAAGACCGCCAGCATGCGCGCCGCAGCCGCCGGGTCTTCCTCCAGCGCACACCGGCGGAATTTGTGAAGCAAGGCTGCGCGGGTCACGGGCGCCTCCCGCCGCCGGCCTTGAGCGAGGAAGCCAGCGTCAGAGGGTAGATCCGCAACAGCTTCCAGCGCGGCCGCTCTCCCCGCCGGTAGTCGGCCATGGACGGCACGGCGAAATACTCCACCGTCACCAGCGCCGCCGAGGCGCACGGATACTTGCCCAGGGCGTAAGCCCCAAAACTCGCCACCACGCCTTGTTCGATCTGCCGGTACGACGTAAGGCTGGTGATACTGGTGAGTCGGTTGCGCGACTCACCCCGCAGCGGGATCTCCACGGGAATGGATCGTTCCCCGCACAGCGCCTTCACTTGCACACGGCGCGCGTTCGGCACCACGGGAGCGAAAAACCCATAAGCGTTCGAGGCGCCCGTATAGGCCCCGTAGACGCGCAGGTAACGCCATAATGGATTCGCTCGGGTGCGGAAAGCCGGCCAGGTCACGAAGATCAGGCAAAAGGTCAGATGAAACGCCCAGAATCCCCAGCACAGCGCCCGGCGACGGGACCGCCCACGGGCCGCCCCAACGGAGCCCAGACCGGCGGCCTCCACGTCAGTTAGTGACCGGCTTCAGGTTGGCCACGATGACATCGTCGAGGACGACGCCGGAGCCCAACTGCCGCAAGCCGCCCCGGCCCGCCAGTTCCGCCCGAACCGCGTTGTCCACTTGCCGCAACAACGTGTCGCGCAGCTCGGCGATCTGGGCGGTGTTGAGCTGGACGGTGGCCGCGCTTTCCACGACAACGACCGCCTTCGTGTCTATGACGTCCTTATGCACCCTCCTGTCGACCAGGACCACCACTTTCGCCCTGCCCTGTCGGAGCGCCTCCGGGTTCCGGATGGCTTCGTTCAAGCGCTGCACCAAGGTCGTCTCGAACGCCACCAGATTCTGGATCGGCACCGGACGCGCCAAGCGCGGCGCCGCAGCGGCCGTAGCCACCTCGAATGTGCCGGGGGGAGGAAGCTCTGCCGACAACTCAGGGCGCGGCCTTCGCACCTCCGCCTGCGGCGGCGCCTGAGCCCATAGATCCGTAGCCGGACTCAGAGCCATGTACAAGCAGAACGCCGCCAGCCCCACCGGTGGGCAGACCAGCAAAATGCGTCGCGCACAAAAACGCGGATTTGACATTGGAACCTCCCGAAATTTCTCGGATTGCTTCATTTTTCCCAGGGATTTTTCGTGCAAATCCGGGAGTAAATCTCGATCGCAGCGATTATAGTCGAAGGCCTTTCACCTGTCAATCCCCCTGCCGGCGAATGCCGTCACCGGGATCGTCTTACAAGAGCATCAACAGCGTTACGAAACTGCACAGGCCTGCCCCGAGCGCCAAGGCGCCCCACAACCGCGCGCCACGCGCGTGCCACCACATATAAAGCCCTGTCGCCACCCAGAGCAGCATCGCCCCAGCGACCAGATCCACCAACACGGCCCAGGCATCGTTGCCGAAGCCCGCCTGCTCGAAGCCGCCTCGCGCGTGCATTCCCGTCAGAAAGTGGTCCCAACGGAACTTCTTGTCCAGGACCACGAGCCGTTTTTCATCGAGGAAATACTTCACCTGCGTGGCGTTCCAGAAGTCAAACCGGTAGACGTGAAACTCCCGGGGACCGGCCCAGTACACGCCAAATGCACCCTCCAGGCCGAGGTCACTCAGAATTTTCGCCCCGTAGGCACGCCCATCGCCGTCGGGAGTCACCGCGAGGTGGTAGGGCCGCTCCAGACGCAGCGTCCATTGGTCTGGGCCGTGAATCCGCCCATAAAGATAATCGAAGGGCCGCGGATGGTTGAACACGAACGAACTCAGCCCATACATGAGAAACCAGGGAAGCAAGGACATCCCCAGGTACAGGTGCAGGCGGCGGACAAAGTAGAGCAACCGCATGGTCGCACTCAAATCGTCGCCAGGAACAGGACGAACAGTCCCAAGCCGAGAACGGCGAACGCCAGACCCCAGGCCCGCGCGGCCCGGATCTCCCACCACATCCACAGTCCGGAAAACGCCCAGAACGCCATCGCGATCACCACGGCATCCACGGCAAGCGCCCAGAGGTCATCCGCCAGGTAAGGTTGCTGATAGCCCGCGCGCCGATGCATGCGCTCCAAAAAGAGGGGAGCGCGAAAGACCTGCTTTTCCACGACGAGCTTGCCCTCCTCGGGAAGATAGCGAATGCGGCGCGGCGCAAGCGCCGCGGACCGCACGATGGTGATTTGGCCGCGCGCATCCGGCGCGTCCACCGTGTGCGCTCCGTTCATCCCCAGCTCTTCGAGAATCCGCGCGGCGACGGCGCGACCAGAAGGGCCAGCCGGCGCCTCTCCAGCCCAGGCGCGCTCCGCTTCTTTCTCCCAGACCACCAGGGCGCCACCGTCATGAGGTTGGAACCACGCCCGGTGGTTCATTGCGATCGTGCTGGCGGCGTACAAGAGCATCCACGGGGCTAGGAACAATCCCAGGTACATGTGGATCCGCCGAATGGTGCGTGAGAACATAGGACCTCCTCGGGTTGGATCGATCCCTCCATGCTACGGGAGAATCTCAGGCCGCGGGAGGGGCGCCGGTGGAGGCAAGGGCCGGATGCACCTGGAGCCTCCGCAGCCGACGCCGCACCGTCGCCGGAGAAAACGTTCCTTCCTCGGTGACCACGGCGGTCACGAGGTCGAGGGGTGTGAGGTCGAAGTACAGGTTGGACACGTGGAGGCCGGCACATTCCTCGGGGAGGATTTCCCGTGGGTTCTCCGAACGCTCCCAAATCAGCTCCCGGTCAGCCGGGAATAACTTGTGCGTCCCCGCCAGCACCAGAAACTTCTTGCGGTGGGCGCGTGCGGCAAGAGCCACCAACGCGGTGCCCGCCTTGTTGAGCACGCCCTGCCAGGCGATGGTGTCTGCGCCGCTCACCGCCAACGAGGCCTTCTGGAAATGGTGATAGACGGCGGCGTCCGCAATGAGCGTCACGGGAATGCGGGCAGCGGCGAGCGCCTTGGCCAAGGCCACACCCTCGAACATCGGACGGGACTCCGTGCAGATGACCGAGAATCGCCGACCCGCGCGACACGCCGACAGCAACGCCGCCAAGACTGTGGAGCTGGACGAGTGCGTGAGGACCGTTCCGCCTTCGGGGATCTCGCGGCGTGCCGCCTCGGAAATGACCTCTTGCGCCGTCTGAATCCGCGCTGTGAAGCGGCGGCAGACAGCGATCACCGCCCCGGAAAGGGAGACCGCGTCGACACAGCCGTCGGCTGCGAAGAGCGCGGCATTGGCCAGCTGGAAGATCGGAGCCATGGCTGGCTGAGCCGCCACGAGCCGACGGGCAGCTCCCGTCAGCGCCTCGCGCAGCTCGGAGGTCGCGCGCCAAGACTCCCCTGCCTGAAGCTCGAGCGCCTCGGCGGCTTGGCGGGCTAAGAGGTCAGCCCCGCTGCGATTGTCGGATGCGATTGCGGCGATGCGGGCCAAGACTTCCGGAGCCGGCCCCATCCCGTCGTTCCGAAACGCTTTGCCTCTAACTTTTCTTGGATGTCACTGCGGAGAAGGCCGCCACCTGCTGCTCGACCTTCTCGCTGCCGCAATGGGGACACTTGATGCCGCCCTTGTCCAGCTCCGACATGCGCAGCACGATGTTGAACTCCTTGTTGCAATCCTTGCAGAGGAAGACATACATCGGCATACCAACCTCCGTTCGGACCGAACTGAACGCTCCGCCACTTATTCTATCGCGGGACATCCGAGGCCGACGCCGGCGACGGCGGCGACCGACACGCTTTCCGTCACAAGCGGCCTTGCAAGCGACTCACAGCTGATCCGGATCCAAGCCGCCCGCAGTTGCCGTTGGCATCAGCGACCCGCGGATCCTCCTCCGATGCCGATTGCCGAGCGGCCGTCTCCTGAGCCGCGCTCGCAGCGGGGGGCGCCGAGATCCGGTTTGCAAATCGGCCGCGACTCTGTTAGCATAGGGATGCTCGCATGGATCGTCTTCCCACGAGACGTCCCCCGGCAAATCCCAACCCACGGAGAGAGTAGAACTAGCGAATGAGCTTCACCGTATTTCTCGGCAATCTGCCTGAGTGGGTCACCGCGGACGACATTCGGTCCTGGTTGGCCGCAGAAAATTTGGTCGCCGACTCCATCAAAGTGATCCGCCACCCTGACACGCAAGAATCGAAGGGATTCGCCTTCATCGAAGCGCCGAACGAGGAGGAGGGGCGGGCCATCATCCGGCGGTTCGACCGGGCCCCGCTCGAGGATCGGCTGTTGCGCGCCAATCCGGCCGGACCTCCGCGCGCCAAGGGCCAAGCGCTGCCAAAGGCTGGTTCCCAAAGCGCCCCGCGAGCCGGCAAAAGACACAAGCGCAACAGGCCGGAAAACGCGAAACCTCAAAGCGCCTTCGCCGAAGAACTGGCCAAAGCGCTCTAATCCTTTCCTTCCCGTTTCTCCCCAGCCGGTCCCTGGGAGGGAGCCCCCGCTCACACGATTTACACGTTCTTTGCCCGCCAGGGTGCTATACTCAAGTCGCAGGAATCATCGGGTCATGTGCGTAAACGGCCCCGTCTCCGAGGGTTGCCGCCGTGAAGGACTTGTTACTCATTCGCGTCTTCTTCGTCTCACTGCTGGCCTGCGCCGGGTATTTTCTGGAGCCGTTCGGTCTGAAAGCGCCGTGGTCAGCGTTGCCGGGGGCGGCGCTGGCCCTCGCGATCATCTGGTTTGAGCTGCGCGTCCGGGAGGTGAGTCTCAAGCGCCTCATCGGCGCGGCTATCGGCTCTGTACTGGGCATCACAGGTGCGTTCCTGATCTCGCTGGTGCTGAACCGGGCCTTGCCTGCGGACGACACGACCCTTGCCTTCATTCAACTGGGCCTGCTGCTGTGGATGAGCTACGTGGGCCTCATGGTGGGGGCCAGCAAAGGAGAGATGCTCAATCTGGCGGCCCTCGGCGGCCTCTTCGGGGGCGAGAAAGCGCCCAAGCAGAGTTTCAAGATTCTGGACACCAGTGTGATCATCGACGGTCGGATCGCCGATATCGCCGAAACGGGTTTCCTGGACGGCGGCATTGTGATCCCGCAATTTGTGTTGCGGGAGCTGCAACTGGTGGCGGACTCGGCCGATTCCATGAAGCGCAACCGCGGCCGCCGCGGCCTCGACGTCCTCCAGCGCCTCCAGAAGATGCCCGACCTGAACGTCCAGATCCTCGAGGACGACTTCCCGCACATCCGCGACGTGGACATGAAGCTGATCGAATTGGCCAAGGCCTACGATTGCAAGATCGTGACCAACGATTTCAATTTGAACAAGGTCGCGCAATTGCACGGAGTGGAAGTCTTGAACATTAACGAATTAGCCAATGCCCTCAAGCCGATCGTGCTGCCCGGAGAGACGATGCGCGTTTTCATTCTCAAGGAGGGCAAGGAATACAACCAGGGCGTGGCGTACTTAGACGACGGCACCATGGTGGTGGTGGACAACGCCCGGAAAATGATCTCCAAAACCATTGACATCTCGGTGACCAGCGTGCTGCAAACCACCGCCGGCAAGATGATTTTCGGCCGTTACGACGAAAGGACCCACGGTGTGTACGACAAGCACGGAGAAAAACTGGAACGGCCGCCGCGGGAAACGCCAGCGGCAGGTTCCTCGTCCCGGTGAGGCCGGGGCTGACGGTTTATGAAAGTGGTGGCGATCCTACCCGCCGCGGGGTTGGGAACGCGGATGGGCCGTCGGCGGTCCCCGGACCGAGCCACCAGCCGCAAGCAGTTCATGCTCCTGGACGGTTCCCCGATCCTCTTGCATACGATTCGCAAGTTTGTGCGCGTGCCCACCGTCGGCGAGATCGTGGTGGCCCTGCGCCAGGAGGACATGCCCTGGGTCGAGCAGATGCTCGACCGCGAAGCGCTTCCCAAGCCGCTCCGGCTTGTGGAGGGAGGCGCCTCCCGCCAGGAGTCCGTCGAGAACGCCTTGAACCAGCTCGCTGCCGACACGGATCTGGTGGCGGTGCACGACGCCGTGCGGCCATTCATCGATCCCTCCATCATTGAGCGCGTCATCCAGGAGGCGGCACAGACCGGGGCCGCGATCGTGGGCATCGTCCCGGTGGATACGGTCAAGCAAGTGCGGCAGAACAAGGTCCGGGCGACCCTTCCCCGGGAGCGATTAGTGCTGGCGCAGACCCCGCAAGTTTTCCGCTACAGCCTGCTCCTCGAGGCCTTCCGCAAGGCGCGGGAAGACGGCTTCGTAGGCACCGACGAGTCCAGTCTCGTGGAGCGGCTCGATCAGGTCGAAGTCAGCGTCGTGCCGGGCAGCGACCGCAACATCAAGATCACGAAGCCGTCCGACATGGAACTGGCTCGTCTGTTCCTGGCCGAAGAGCGCGCCCAGCGTAAGGCCTCGTGATGGAATACCGCCACGGCATCGGTTGGGAC
>JANWXD010000024.1 GCA_025055455.1 Bryobacteraceae bacterium | reverse complement strand
CCGTCCGGGATTCGATCTTCCGCAACGTGCTCGGCAACGCCGTGTGGACTCACTCGCGCGCCGCCTCGCCGCGGAACGGGCCGGGCGTGATCGCGGGCAACCACTTCTGGACGATCGGCCGCGATGCGATCCAAGTGGGCCACGCCACCGCCGTCCGCGTCGAGGACAACCGCGGCGCTCGCATCGGCTTCCCGACCGAAGCCGTGGACGTCGAAGGTGGCGGGATTCCGGTAGCGATCGACACGGCCGGCAACGTGGACCGCAGCGCGTACCTCCGCAACCGCTTCGAGGAGATCAACGGCAAGTGCATGGATCTCGACGGCTTCCACCATGGCGAGGTCCGCGACAACGTCTGCACCAACCGCGGCGCGGCCGACGACTATCCCCACGGTCACTTCGGCATCGTGTTCAACAATGCCAACCCCCAGATGGCGTCTCGCAACGTGGTCGTGGTCGGCAACGTGATCGAAGGGACGAAATTCGGCGGGATTTTCCTCATCGGTTCCGGCCACCAGATCGTCGGCAACCAGTTGCGCCGGCTGAACCTGGCCCGCTGCCATGAAAGTGCGGCGCGCTTTGTGTGCGCGCACTGGCCGGACGAACCGGACCTGATGCGATCGGGCATCTACCTTGGCCGGCGCGCCGAACGGCCCGATCCGGCGCGGAACAACGTCATCGCCGACAATCTGATCTCCGGCTGGAAGATGGGCGCGCGGTGCCTCGGCTTTGCGCCCGGCATCTCCCGGGCCAGCAACCGCATCGAACGCAACCGCTGTCTGGACGAATGAAGACAGACGCAGCCCTGCTCGAATGGATGCGGCGCGACTGGGATCAGCGCGCTCGCCAGGACGCCTACTACTACGCCGCTTTCGGCCGGCGGGGTCAGGATGACGCCGAGTTTTTCGCGACCGCCGCACCCGTGGTCCGCAACCTCGAGCAGGAACTCCGGTGGATCCTGCCGCGCGGTGGGCGCCTCGATCGGGCTCTAGAAATCGGCTGCGGCCCCGGACGCCTGCTACGAGCTTTGAGCCGGCACTTCCAGGAGATCCATGGCGTGGACGTGTCGGAAGAAATGGTGCGCCTCGCCCGAGCCAAACTCCACGATGTCGCCAATGCTCGCGTTCACCTGGGTAACGGCACCGATCTGACAGGCTTCGCCGATGCGACGTTCGACTTCGTCTACTCCTACGCCGTGTTCCAACATATTCCGAGCCGCGAGGTTGTTTTCCGGTACCTTGCCGAAGCGGTACGGGTGCTCAAGCCCGGCGGGCTGCTGCGCTGCCAGTTGAACGGGCTGCCGGAAGAGGCGCCGGCCTATGACACCTGGAGCGGGGTCCGAATCCGCCCGGAGGAGATCCGTGAATTCGCACGCACCTGGAGTGTTCGGCTGCTGGCACTCGAGGGGGTCATGACGCAATACATGTGGGTGACAGCCATGAAGCCGCCACTAACGGCTGGCGGCCGCGCCGCGCCGTGCCGCATCCGGCGCCTGACGAATGCGCACAGTTCCGAGCCGGTGATTCCGTGCCGCGGGCGTTTCGCTGCCCTTTCCGCTTGGGTGGAAGGTTTGCCCGCGGATTGCGACCTCCTGAGCCTCGGCGCCCGAATCGGGACAGGCGCGGGGACGGTCTATTACGTGGGACCGCCCGAGCGGGACGGGCTCCAGCAGATCAACGTCACCTTGCCGCCCGGTCTGAGGAGCGGCGTGGAGCGATTCGCACTGCTGCGGCACGGCCAACTGCTTTGCCCAGCCTCCATCGTGCGGCTGCTCCCACCGGGTCCGATGGTGCCGCGGATCGTCAGCGTTACCGATGCCGTCAATCTCCTGGCCGGCCCGCGCATCGAGTCCGGTTACGTCAAAATCACGCTGGAGGAGGCGCAGGATCCCGACAGCCTGGAGGCGCGCGTGGACGGCGCACTCTGTTCGGACAAAGAGGTCTTCTGCGTGGATCCAGGGCCGCCCCGCCACGAAATCAACTTCCGGCTTCCACGGGGACTTTCACCCGGACGGCACTGCTTGGAGCTGCGATTGGGCCGCCGGTGTTTCGCTCCGGTCACGATCGAGGTGGCGGGTTGAGCCGGCGCCGCTCCGGTTGCGCGGCGCGCTCGAGCCGGTCGTGGATTGCCTCCCACTCGGGCCCTCCGGGCGGGCGTTCTACCGCGATCCAGTCCCATCCTTTGGCGTCTTCTTGGTGCAGCACGTCGTAGAGGACAGCGGCATAGGCCGTGGCCTCCTGCGGCATACCGACACTGTGTGCGGCGGGAGCGGGCGCGGTGAGCCAGAGGTAGGCTCCACGGCCCGGCGGCAGCGGCTCACCGGGGAGCAGAAGCAGCAAAGGCGTCACCGGGCTGTAGTGCCGAGCGTGGAGGCCGGGCGACAGATGCGGGGTGTGACTGTCCTCGACGCGCCGCCCCGACTCGACGCGACCGATTACCGCTTCGATCTCGGCGCGCGTGACCATACCGGGACGGAGCACGCGCGGCGGGACGTGCACGAGGGAGAGCACTGTGGACTCGATTCCCACCGTGGTCGGGCCGCCGTCGAGGATGAAGTCTACGGCGTCACCGAGTCCCTCCCGGACATGCTGCGCCGTGGTCGGTGACAGGCGCGAGAAGCGATTGGCGCTCGGCGCGGCCACCGGCACCCCTGCCTCGCGGATCAGCTCGAGCGCCAGCGGGTGCGAGGGCATGCGCAGGCCCACGCTGGGCAAGCCCGCGGTGACGAGGTCGGGGATCTGCGGACACTTGGGCAGGACGAGGGTGAGCGGCCCGGGCCAAAAGCGCCGCGCGAGTCGTTCGGCCGCTTCGGGCCATTCGGCCGCCAGCCGGCGCGCCATCTCCAGCGAGGACACGTGCACGATCAGCGGACTCTGAGGCGGGCGCCCCTTGACCTCGTAAATGCGCCGCACGGCCGCTTCGTCCAAGGCGTTGGCACCGAGGCCGTAGACCGTCTCCGTGGGGAAGGCGACCAGCCGGCCCTGCCGGATCAGTTCCGCGGCGCGCCGCAGCGCGGCTCGGTCGGTCACGGCTGCTCGGGCGGCTCTTCGCGGGCGTCGCCTGCGGTCTTGCCCGTTTTGCGCCACACCAGCCAAGCGTGGATGAAATCGTCAATGTCGCCGTCGAGCACGCGATCCACGTCCCCGACGGCCAGCTTGGTGCGGTGGTCTTTGACGAGCCGGTAGGGCGCCAGCACATAGCTGCGGATCTGGCTACCGAAGTCGATGTCCAGCTTGCTGGCTTCGATCTTGCGCTCCTCTTCCCGCCGCTTCTCGAGCTCGTATTCGTACAGCCGCGCCCGCAGTTGCTTGAGCGCCACCGCACGGTTCTTGTGTTGCGAGCGCTCGTTCTGGCACTGCACCACGATGCCGGTGGGCAAATGCGTGATGCGCACCGCCGAGTCGGTGCGGTTCACGTGCTGCCCTCCGGCGCCGCTAGCGCGAAACGTGTCGATTCTCAGGTCTTCTGG
Source organism: Bryobacteraceae bacterium (assembly GCA_025055455.1). Taxonomy (GTDB): domain Bacteria; phylum Acidobacteriota; class Terriglobia; order Bryobacterales; family Bryobacteraceae; genus JANWXD01. Next base: position 58,784 of record JANWXD010000024.1, on the reverse strand, counting down.
CCGGATTTCGATCTTGATTTCGTCGTCAATCTGCGGGTACACAAAGACGGAGGCGAACGACGTGTGCCGGCGGGCGTTGGCGTCGAAGGGGGAGATGCGCACCAGCCGGTGCACACCAACTTCTGAAGACAGCAGGCCGTAGGCGTTCTCTCCGTTGACTTCGAACGTCACGGACTTGATGCCCGCCCCTTCCCCGTCCAGCCGGTCCGTGATCACGGTCTCGAAATGCTTCCGCTCGGCCCACCGCAGGTACATCCGCAGCAGCATCTCCGCCCAATCCTGGCTCTCCAGCCCCCCAGCGCCCGGATGAATGGTCACGATGGCCGGGCGCTGGTCGTTTTCCCCGAACAGGAGCATCTCGGTTTCGAGCTTCACCAACTGCTCCCGCAGCTGGCGCATCTCGGCTTCGATGTCGTCCTGGACCGGTTCGCCCTCGCGGTACAGCTCGAGCAGCGTTTCCAGATCCGAGGTCAGACGCGCGATTCGGGAATCCTGCTCCAGCACCTCTTCCAGCCGCTTGCGCTCCTGGAGCAGCTTTTGCGACTTCTCCGGCTGGCTCCAGAAATCCGGGCGAGCGATCTGCTCTTCGATCTGGGCAAGCTGCGCTTTCTTAGCAGGCGTGTCAAAGATAGCTCCGCACGGCTTCAGCCTGCCGGCGGAGCGGGAGATATTCGCGTTCGAGGTCCTCGACGGTCATCTCGTCTTCAGCTTAGCAAACTCGAGCAGATAGCCACGGGGACCCGTGTTGACGGCGAGGGTGGGGCCGAGCTGCGTCTCGACGCCCGCCGCTTCGTGGATATGGCCGCAAAAAAACGCCGCCGGGCGGTGCTTTTCCAGGAACTCGCGCACGGCGCGGCTGCCGGCATGGACGCCCTCGCGGACGCGGTCCAGCAGCGTTCCGAGCGGAGGACAGTGGCAGACGAGCACGAGGGGCTTGAGCGCGCCGAAGGCTGCCAGGCGGCGTTCGATCTCCGCTTCACTGTACTCGCCCGGCGTGTTGAAGGGAGTGGGATTCGAGTAGCCGAGTCCGGCGATGAAGAATTCGCCGGCTCGTATGTGCTCGCCGTGAAAATCATGGAAGCCGTAACGGCGGCACCAGCGCGAGATCATATCGTGCGATTCGTGATTGCCCGGCAGCACGTAGACACGGTCGGCACGCGGCTTCAAGATCTCGCCGCAGCGGTCCAGGCCCCGCTCCCAGCTCACCAGGTCGCCGGCGGCGAAATAGTAGTCCGCTTCGATTTCGACCAGACGTTCCAGAGCGCGGTAGTCGTTGTGGATGTCGGAAAAGATGAGCGCTCTCACACCCCTGCGATTGTACACCGCAGCGGCGCCCCGGCTTCACAGCGCCGCCCGAAGCCGTTCGTACTCGGCCCGCACGAGCGGAGCGCCATACTTGCGTTCGAGCCGGCGCACGGTGAAGTGCCCCCGGGCGATGTTCTGAAAGTGCTCGAGGAACAGGACGTTGATCGCGGCGCCGCCCAGCGCGCCCACTAGCGGCACCGCGGCGGCCGCGGCTTTTTCGGAAACCACCAGGCCGAACCGCGAGGCGATGGCCGCAATCAGCCGCACGAGCACGGGCGCTCCCTCCTCGGCCAGCCCCCGCTGCGCGATATAGCGGGCCGCCTCGGAGACCGCCCGCGCCAGCACCGCCCGCACGGCGTAATAGCCGGATTCCACGGCATCGTCGGCCCCCGTGCGACCGCCGAGCGCGAAGACCTCGAGGCAGGCCAGCCGGGCCTCGGGCGAGCGGAAATCCTCGCCTTCGCGCCGCGCGATCTCGGCAATCGAGCGCAGCATGATGGTGGTGGTCACCGGCAATTCCACCGCGAGACCCGCCATACCGAAGAAGCCGCCGGCGCCGCCCGTCAAACCCGCGGCGATCTTCAGCGCCTTGTCGGGTTCGGCCGCCACCGGCTGGTCAATACGGTGCACGGCGACTTCCAGGCACTTCTCGAGCGTGCTGCGGACCAAGCTCTGCAGCGACTCGGACACCCCGCGCGGCATGGCCTTGAGCAGCTTCTCGGCGGGCATCCCCACACGACTGGCCAGACGGGCGGCAAAACTCGGACTTTCCAGCAGCCGAACCGCTTCGCGCAGCGCGGCGCGGTCCTCCGGCGCCATCGTGGCGGAACCCAGCTCCACGGTTCCTAGCGTAGCGGAACTGCGCACCGGCATACGGCCGTGCCGGTGCCCGATCGATCGCTGGCACAAAGTTCCGGGAACGGCGCACTGCCCCCGGCCGGGCCAGACTTATAGCAACTCGTCCCGCTTTTGCTGCTCGAGTAACTTTACCACGTCGCCCACCTTTTGCGCCTGGCGGCGATCCGCCACCAGCAGAGCATCGGGCGTGTCCACCACCACCAGATCCCGGACGCCGACGAGCGCCACGAGTTTTCCTTCGGCGTCCACGTAATTGCCGGAGCTGTGGACAAACAGCGCCTCCGAGCGGGCGGCATTGCCGTCGCGATCGTGGGCCAGCAGCTCGTAGACCGCATTCCAGCTGCCGACGTCGTTCCAGCCGATGTCGTCCGCCGCCAGTCCCACGACGTTTGTGGCCTTCTCCATGACGGCATAGTCCACAGAGATGTTCTCGCAGCGAGGATACAGTCGCGCCACGGCCTCGTGGAACTTCCGGCTGCCGAAGGGCGGCAGCTCATCGAGCAACTGGGCGGTCTGGGGCAAGTAACGCCGCAGGGCATCGAGGAAGACGCTTGCGCGCCAGAAGAACATTCCCGCGTTCCAGAAGAAACGCCCGGCGGCCACGAACTGGCGGGCCGTCTCCAGGTCGGGCTTCTCGCGAAATTGCAGCACGGGAATGGGCTCGAGAGCGCCGGCGCGCACGCCCTCGGGAAATTCGATGTAGCCGTAGCCGGTCTCGGGCCAGCGCGGTTGGATGCCCAAAACCACGAGCTTTCCGTCGCGAGCAGCGCGAAAGGCCGGCCGCAGCATCCGCCGGTAGCGGGCCGGCCGCGCGATGACGTGGTCGGAGGGAAAGACGCCCATCACGGCGTCGGGATCCAGCGACTCCAGAATGCGTGCCGCCAGCCCAATACACGGGCAGGTGTTGCGCTGGGCCGGCTCGGCCAAAATCTGGCGCTTGGGCACCTCCGGCAACTGGCGGACAATCTCCGCCCGCAGATACGGATTCGTCAGAATCCAAATGCGTTCCGGCGGAATCAAGGGACGCAGCCGGTCGACGGTTTGCTGGATGAGGGAGCGCTCCCCGAACAGCCGCAGGACCTGCTTGGCCATGCGCTTGCGGGATCGAGGCCAGAAGCGAGTGCCCCGGCCGCCGGCCATGATCAGGCCGTAGTTAGCCGCCGCCATGCGTCATTCGGGGAAGGAGTAACCGCGGATGAGCTTGAAGGTACGGCGCCAGCGCGTCTTGGTGAAAAAGTTCTGCACCACATCCAGCGCATGGTCCAGGCTGATGGAGGTCGTGGCCAGCCGCTCCGTGGGTGCGTCGTAGGACCAGTAAATGATGAGCGGCTTGCCGATGATGTTCTCCCGCGGCACGAAGCCCCAGTAGCGACTGTCGAAGGAGGAGTCCCGGTTGTCGCCCATCACGAAATAATGCCCCGGCGGCACGACCACCTCCCCGTTGACGACGTGCCGCTCCAGCATCTCCTGAGCGCCTTCCGTGATCCGCGTGTTGGGGGTGCCCGGGAAGTTGTCGCGATAAGAGTCGATGTAGTCCGTTTTGAAATAGGTGTACGGCTCGTAGATCTTCTGCCCGTTGCGATACAGCTGTTTGTTGACGATGCGGATTCGGTCGCCGGGGATGCCGATCACGCGCTTGACGTAAGTTTGTGTGACGTCGACGGGATAACGGAACACCACGATATCGCCGCGCCGGATCGGCTTGTAGGGAAGCAGGTACTTACTCACCGGACCGGGAGGGGCATAGGCCAGCTTGTCCACCAGCAGGTGGTCGCCGATCAACAACGTCTCCTCCATGGATCCCGTCGGGATCACGAAGGCCTGCACCAACGCGGTTGTGCCGAACAACAGCAGGATGATCGTGACGGTCCACTCCGCGATCGTGCCGCGCGGGCCGGTGGCCTGACCTCGCGCAGGCATGCTTTCAGCGGCCGTCCGCTCTTTCTGGTTCACCGCCATCCGCTCACCGATGTCTCCTATTCTAGCGCGGCTCCGGCAGGCTTCGATTCGGGATCAATTGGGCCGCGTGCACCGGCGCAGCCAGAGCAGATCCGCCAGCGCCACATACAAATTCGCCGCTCCCAAGCCGCTCACTGCGCCGCGGAAATAGGAATTCATCCAAAACGTCTTCCAGCCCGCACCGAAATTCGCGAAGTAGTTTTGCTCCCAGGAATCCACCCAGGGCAGGATCAACAGGGCCAGACCAGCCATCAAGGCGATGGTGGCGCCGGCCAGCCGCAGCAGAAGAGGCGCCTTCCACTCGGCCGTGGCCGGGGCCTCGGGGGCAGCGGGTGGCTGGGGTTGCGCCGGCGTCATCGCGCCGCCCCCCAGCTTCGCATCGATTCCGGTTGAGGAGACGGCACATTCTGGCGCACGGGCAGGAAACTGCGCCGGTGCTCTGGCGTGGGCCCATACTTGGCCAAAGCACGCTTGTGCTCCGGCGTGCCGTAACCCTTGTTGCGGCCAAGACCGTATTGGGGGTAGACGGCATCCCACCCTTGCAAACACTGGTCCCGATGCACCTTGGCCAGGATGGAAGCCGCCGCAATGGAGCGGCAGCGCGCGTCGCCCCGGATCAGGGCGCGCTGCGGTATGGCCACGTCCACGCTCAGAGCGTCCACCAGCAGAAAATCCGGCGCGGGGCGAAGTTGCTCGACGGCACGTTTCATGGCCAGCCGCGAGGCCTGGTAGACATTGATCCGGTCGATCTCGGCGGCATCCGCAGACGCTACGGCCCATGCGAGCGCGGACCGCCGGATTTTCTCCGCCAGCAGCTCGCGGCTCCGTGCGTCCAGTTGCTTGCTGTCCCGGAGACCGCGAATGCCACAGCCGGGCGCCAGGATTACCGCCGCCGCGAAAACCGGTCCGAACAGCGCGCCCCGGCCCGCCTCGTCCACACCAGCGATCCGGCAGAATCCGGCGCGGCGCAGCGTCCACTCGAACCGGCTATGGCACAGCGCGCGCCCCATCCTGGTCGGGCTACTCCCGCTCTCGCAGCCGGGCCGCCTTGCCTTTGAGCTCCCGCAGATAATACAGCTTGGCGCGGCGGACCTTGCCCGTGCGCACGACCTCGATGCGGTCGATGACGGGTGCGTGCAGCGGAAAAATCCGCTCCACCCCGTGCCCGAAACTGATCTTGCGGACCGTGATGGTTTCGCCCATGCCCGTGTTCTTGCGAGCGATGACCGTACCCTCGAACGCCTGAATCCGTTCCTTGTCACCCTCCTTGATCTTGACGTGCACGCGCACGGTATCACCCGGCCGGAACTGCGGTATGTCCGTACGCTTGTGCTTGTTGATGAACTTGGTCAGCAATGCGTTCGTCATGACATTCGCCTCAATCCTCTTATTGTCGCAGCCGGCGCGGCGGCCGCCAACCGGACCTAGCGTGGAACCGGCTTTTCCAGCAGTTCCGGTCGCAGACGCGCGGTTTTGGCCAGAGCCGCCTGGCGCCGCCAGCGGCGGATCTCCTCGTGGTGGCCACTGAGCAGCACTTCCGGGACTTTCCAGCCGCGGAAGTCGGCCGGCCGGGTGTACTGGGGATAATCCAGAATCCCCAATTCGTCCCCCGGAGCGGCGAAGGATTCCTGCGTTGCGGAGTCCTCGTTACCTAGCACCCCTGGGATCAGGCGCGCCACCGCATCGATGACCACGCAGGCCGCCAACTCGCCCCCGCTCAGAACGTAATCACCGATCGAGAGCTCCTCATCGGCCAGGTGCTCGGCGACCCGTTCGTCGACGCCCTCGTAGCGGCCGCAGATCAAGAGCAATTCGCGTTCCTGAGCCAGGCGCCGCGCCACGGCATGGTTGAAAAGTCTGCCCTGCGGCGTTAGCAGAATCACGCGCTGGCCGGGTTGCCGCTCCGGCCAGATTGCTTCCACCGCGCGGAAAATCGGCTCGGGCTTGAGCACCATGCCCTCCCCACCGCCGAACGGCCGGTCGTCCACCGTTCGGTGCTTGTCCGTCGTCCAGTCCCGGAGGTTGTGCACGCAAAGGCGGATTCGCCCCGACTGGGCGGCGCGGGCGACGACCCCGTGCTCGAACGGTCCCCGGAAAAACCCGGGAAAAATGGTCAGCACGTGGAACGTCATTTATTCCAGTTCCTTCAACCCCTCTGGCAGGTCCACCAGAATGCGCCGCTGCGGTAAATCGATCTCGACGCAAATGGACCGGGCGAACGGGATCAACAGCTCGCGCCCGGCCCCGGCGCCCACGACCCGCAGCAAGGGCGGACCTCCGTACTCCTCCCAGCCAGCCACTTGCCCGAGACTCTCTCCGCTCGAACGCTCGATCACCTCGCAGCCGATCAGATCCGAGTGATAGTATTCCCCCGGCGGCAGCTCCGGCCGTTCGCTCAACGGGAGCCGGACCTCAGCACCGCGCAAGGCTTCGGCCTGCTCGATCGTGTCCACGCCGTGGAACTTGAACACGAGACGGCCCCGGTGTTCCCATACCCGCTCGATCCGGACCGAGCGCCCCAGCTCCGCGTCCCGAGGGAACAAGAAAATTTCCCGCACCGCTTGCAGGCGCTCGCTCCGGCTCGTCAAAGCCGTGGCGATCAACTCGCCTCGATTCCCCCACGGGCGGATCAGGACGGCCACCGTAACCCACGGCCCGTCGGGGCGACCCTCCGAAGCCAGTTCCTACTCCAGAATCTCCAGCGTGAACCGCCGGTTGAGTTTCATCCCGGCGGCGCCTAGGATGGTGCGGATTGACCGGGCGGTCCGTCCCTGCTTGCCGATCACTTTGCCGAGGTCACTCGGCGCGACTTTCAGTTCGAGGACGGTCACCTGCTCTCCTTGCACTTCCCGCACGGAGACTTGCTCGGGGATGTCTACGAGCGCTTTCGCGATCTCTTCCACCAACTCCTTCATCCCAGCCATCCCTGCGCCTCCTGTTCTGCTTCGATGATACCACCCGGATTTGAAGACACGAGGACGGCCCTCGGGCTGCGGCGGCGGCTAGCGCTCAGGCGGCCGGCTGTGCAGCTGGAGCCGGATGGCTCTGGAGCAAGCGCGCCACAGCGTCGGAGGGTTTCGCGCCAACCTTCATCCAGTGGGCGATGCGCTCGTGATTCAGGCGCACCAGGGGCGGATCCTTCCGCGGATCATAAAAACCCACCACTTCCACGGCGCGGCCGTCCCGCGCCCGCTCCTTCTCGATCACCACTACACGGTAGGTCGGTTTCTTCTTGGCGCCGAATCGCGCCAGTCGGATCATCAGCATTTCTCGGCTTCCCTCTGTGTCGCTTTTCTGTGTTCCCTCTTGCGGCTCGCCCCCGCGGCATCACAGACCCGGAAGGCGGAACGTGCCCAGCCGGCGGGCGAGCGAACCACTCGTCAAACTTTTCATCATCTTGCGCATCTGCGCGTACTGCTTGAGGACTTGGTTGACTTCCTGCACCGTGGTCCCGCTGCCGCGGGCGATGCGGCGCCGTCGGGACCCATTGATGATCGTATGATTGGCGCGCTCCTTGGGAGTCATCGAGTCAATGATCGCCACGACGCGCGTGATCTGTTTGTCGTCGATCGCAACGTCCTTCAAGCCCTTGAACGGGCCGATACCGGGCATCAGCTTAAGGATCGACTCGAGGGGTCCCATTTTCTTCAGCTGCTTCAATTGGTCGCGGAAGTCCTCCAGAGTGAACTCGTCCTCGAGCAGCTTGCGCTCGATCTCCTCGGCCCGTTTCCGGTCTACGGCCTGCTCGACCTTCTCGATGAAGGAGAGCACGTCCCCCATGCCCAGGATCCGCGAAGCCGCCCGTTCCGGATGAAAGGGCTCGAGCGCGTCGAATTTTTCGCCCACCCCGATGAACTTCAGCGGCTGGCCTGTGACCTGGCGAATCGAAAGGGCCGCCCCGCCCCGGGCGTCGCCGTCCATTTTCGTCAGAATGACTCCGGTGATGCCCAGCCGCCGGTGGAACTCCTCGGCCGACTTGACGGCATCCTGACCCGTCATGGCGTCGGCCACGAAGAGGATCTCGACCGGCGAGAGAGCCTGCTTGAGGCGCTCGAGCTCCGCCATGAGCTCTTCATCGATGTGGAGACGACCGGCCGTGTCCACCAACACGACATCGCGACCGGTTTGCGTCGCTTCGCGCCGAGCTTGACGCGCCAGCTCGACGGGGTCGCTGGCCCCCGGTTCCCCCTCCCAAATCGGCACGCCGATCTGGCGGGCGATGACGCTGAGTTGCTGGCGCGCCGCGGGCCGGTAGACGTCCACGGAAACCACGAGCGGGCGGTGGCCCGTCTGGGACAAGTACCGCGCCAGTTTTCCCGCGGTCGTTGTCTTGCCCGAGCCTTGTAAGCCCACGAGCAGCATTACGCTGGGCGGGTCGTTGGAGAACCGCAGGCGGCTGTGCTGGCTTCCCAGGAGCCGGACCAACTCCTCGTGGACAATCTTGACCACCTGCTGGGAGGGCGAAAGAGCGGTGAGGACCTCTTCGCCCATCGCTTTCTGGCGGACCGCTTCGAGAAATTGCTTGACAACGCGAAAGTGGACGTCGGCTTCGAGTAGCGCCACGCGGATCTCCCGCAGCGCGGCTTCCATATTCTCCGCCGTCAGCTTGCCTTCGCCGCGCAGGTTCTTGAAGACGCGCTGAAGCTTTTCCGTCAGGTTATCGAACATGATTCTGCCGGGCCGCGATCCCGCGGGAAGAAGGATGCTTATTCTAATTGTAGAGCGGCCGTTCGGCTCGATTCAAATGCAAGCTCTAGGCGGAGCGGGCCTGCATCTGCCGCGAGCACTGTATCTCCTTCGATTCTGTCAAGCGCCCCTTGAAATCTTGTGAGTACTAGTACCTATGACGTCGTAACCCGAAGCAACCAAGGATCCCTCCAGCAATAGCACCCAAAAGCCACGCTGTCACGTGAGACTTGCGCGTTGCGCCGCGAGTTTTCCTGTGCGCACACCATCGCAAGACGGGCGAGGAGCGAGCCACCAAGCAGCGCGAAGGCGAGTTTCAGACATTGCGGGCGTATCCGGTGCATCTCGGGACGGACCGCACCAAGAGGGCCGCACCGCATGTCTCTGTCCGCACGCCACACCGATCTGTTGCTGGCAGGGCTCGGGGCCTTCCACCCCCGGGAGCAACTCACACATGGGCTGGGCGGGGAGTGAGCCGCCAGGCCCCTGCGCCCTGCCCAATGGAACTTTTGCTCAACCACGCCAGCGAACCCGACGCCGGAGACCGACCGGCGGGCTGCCTTGCTAGCTTAGAGTGAGAATACCCGGACCATGCCGAAAGCAGAAGCCGAACCGAAGAAATCGAGCACCGACGTCGAGCCGACGGGAAGCTGGGACCTCGTCGCCGAACAACGAGAGTTCGTCGCCGAGCGATGCGGCCGTTTCCTTCGCGTTCGCCTCCTCTTGCCCCATAGCGTTCTCAGTACCTCCGCTTGTAACGGCGGCCTCCGGCGGGACTTGAACGTCTTGATCAACCATCAAAGCTGCGAGGGTAAGGCGCACCAGGAGCGCTACGACTGGATCCGTAGCCTGGGCCGGGAGGGCTATCACGCCTACGTGTGCGCCCAGGCCGGTGTCGAACCCCATCGAGCCGCGGTGTTGGGAACGGCCGCCAACATGCGATACGCCAGCGTGAAACAGGTCGGGGACAGAGAAAGCCGCGTCACCGCCATCGTCACTGCCGGGGTGCAGAACAACGCGACCGCCGCGGGCGACCCGGCACGATGGCGCGAGCAAGACGACCGTTGGGAGAAGATCCCTTCGACGGCGGGAACCATCAACACGATTCTTCTGATCAACCGGCCCCTGCGGGACTCGGCTCTCGTGCAAGCGGCCATGGTCCTCACCGAGGCCAAGTCGTCAGCCCTTTGGCAACTGGGTGTCGGAAGCCTTTACTCGCGGGAGGTGGCGACGGGCACCGGGACGGATCAATTCTGCATCGCAGCCGCGGACGACGGCCGTCCGCCCTCGAGCTCCGCGTCCACCCACGTTCAGCTCGGCCAGTGGATTGGAGTTGCCGTACGAGAAGCCATCCTCGAAGCCTTGCGATGGCAGAACGGGTTGGAACCCAGCTTGACCCGCAGCGTCTTTCACGCCCTGCGGCGCTACGGACTTCAGGAAGAAGCCTTTTTTGACGAGGCTCGCTCGTTGTTGACCGCAGAGCAGTTGGAGCTGTTGCGGAACAATCCACACGCCGTGTTCTTCGAACCAACAGCGGCGGCGGCGGCCTATGCGCTGGCGGCCGTGCTCGATCGGAGCCGGTATGGCGTGCTGCCGCCGGCTTGCGTGGGCGAAGCTCTGCGCGACCAAGGTGCTTGCCTTGCGGCCGCCATCGCCGCGCAACCGGCTCGCTGGCCCGAGCTGAGAGCGCAGCTCCCCGAGCCGGACCCAGAGCGCCCGGCGGCGTTCGTGGCCGCGGCAATCTGCCTCGGGTGGGCCCAGAAGTGGAAACCCTCCTGATCGGGCCCTCCGTCGAGCTTCTGGTGGCCGGGCTGGTGGCCGACGCCCTCCTGGGCGACCCAGAGTACCGCTGGCACCCCGTCCGACGTATCGGCGTCTCCATCACGGCGTGGGAGAACCGTTTGCGTCGTCGCGGCTGGGAGGGGCGGTGGGGCGGCATCTTGCTCTGCGTGCTCGTAGCGGGCCAGTGGCTCGGTTTATCGCTCGCGGCACTGTGGATCCTCGGGCGCGTTCACCGCATTCTCGCAATCCTGGGGCACACGTTCCTGGTCTACTCTCTGCTGGCGCTGCGCTCGCTTGTGGATCACGTGGCCGCCGTGGGCCGTGCCGCCGACGTCGGGGATCTCGATGGAGCGCGGCAGGCGGTGGCGCGTTTGGTGGGCCGCGACGTCAGTGGCATGGATGCAGCCGCGTGCCGCCGAGCCGCCGTCGAGAGCTTAGCGGAAAACTTTACCGACGGGGTCCTGAGCCCGTTGTTCTGGTACGTGCTCGCCGGAGTTCCGGGCTTGGTCCTGTTCAAGGTGGCGAGCACCTTGGACTCGATGGTCGGCTACCGCACGCCCGCCTACCTTCACTTCGGTTGGGCCGGCGCCCGTTGGGACGACCTGATGAATCTTGCGCCCGCTCGACTCTCGGTTCTCTTTATTGCCGCAGCGGCCGTGTTAGAGCCAGGCTGCGACCCGCGCGCGTCCCTGCGCCGGGCGTGGCGGGATCACAGCTTGGTTCCGGGACCGAATGCCGGATGGAGCGAAGCGGCGGTGGCGGGCGCTTTGCGCCGACGCTTGGTGGGACCGATTTACGTCCAAGGCCAATTGGTGACGGACCTCTGGATCGGCGAGCCTTCCGATCCACCCGCGGGTGAACCCGAGGATTTAAGGCGCGCCCTCCGACTGATTCTCATTGCAAGTTCGTTTGCGGCGGCTGCCGCCGTCGCCGCCTTGGCGTCGGTGCTCACAAAAATCTTGTCAGGCAGCGGCGTGTCATGGTAAGCTGAGGGCTGTCTCAGGTGAACCCGCGAGGGTCATAACAGGGAAGACCGGTGAAAATCCGGCGCGGTGCCGCCACTGTGAGCGAGGTGGGCGGGCTCCAAACCACTCGGGGCGAGAAGCCGCGGGGAAGGGGAGCACGCCAGTGGCCGCAGAAACGAGCCACAGCCTCCGAGCCAGGAGACCTACCTGAGGCACACACCGGCTGACTTTCTGCGGAGCACGGAAAGGATGCACACTCCATTCGGTTGCCATCCGGACTTGAGGAAAGCGCTGCCGAGGATGCGCTCGTGGAAAGTCTGCCGAAACCTGGAGGCAGAAACCCATGAGCATTTCCACTCGACGCGGTGACGGCGGCGAGACTTCCTTAGCCGGCGGCCTGCGCGTCAGCAAGGCTCACCTGCGCGTGGAGGCCTACGGCACCGTAGACGAGCTCAACTCCGCGTTGGGACTGGCGCGGGCTCTGTGTTCCCACGACGACCTGCGCCAGCGGATTCGCGCCATTCAGGAGCAGTTGTTTCGTATCGGGTCGGCGCTGGCGACCCCGCCGGCGAGTCGCAAACCGCAGGTGGACATCGGCCCCGAACTCGTGGACGAGCTGACGCGTCAAGTGCATGAAATCGAGCAGCAGGAAGGCATCCTCTCGGATTGGTCCATTCCGGGCGAGCATACCGCGGCCGCCGCTCTCGATCTGGCCCGCACTATCTGCCGGCGTGCCGAGCGCCAGATCGTGCGTTTGCGCGAGGCGGGCGAGCCGGTGCAAGAGACCATCCTGGCCTACATGAATCGCCTCTCGGACCTGCTGTGGCTGTATGGCCGCAAGCTCGAGAGCGAGGCCGGCGTCGACAGTTCGCTGCGACACCGAACCCAGCGGCCCGGGCCTCGCTGGTCGCGCGCCTGGTGAATCTGCCTGCGGAGGAACCCACCATGACTCGTTCCATTTCCATCGAGAGACGCTCTGACGGCGTCGCGACGCGGTACACCGACTTCCAGCTGCCGCCGGAAAAGCTCCGCGTGCTGCTCGAGGAGTTGTTCCGCGAACACTGGAGGGAGATCACCTTTGGCCCGGTGCTCGAGGGGGCAGTCTTTGAGCTGCGCTTGGAAAAGCCGCCCGCCGTGCGCTTCCAGGACGGCTATCTGACCGTGGATGCCGGTCCTTGGCACTTTCACCTGTGTACCGGACCCCACCAGGGGAACCGTAGCGAGGAGCTGCGCCAGAAACGTCCCGTACATCGCGCTGCCTTTTTCGAGACGCGGGGTGGAGGCTGCGGCGGCGGTCGCAGTTGGGGGCTGCGATTTTGGAACGGCTTCGGCGAGCAGATGCTGACGATTTTTCTGCCCAATCCGCACCTCGACGATCAGATGCGGCCGGTGCGGGAGCCCGATTGGTCCCGCTTGCGCTTGTATTACCAGTTGCGGCACGCCTGGCTCGGCGAGCCCTTCCCCGAAGATTTCGAGCTGGCCGCGAACGCGCCGTGGCCGGAAAGCGCCCCGGGAAGCGAATGACCCGCACACTGTCGTGGCTCCCGTCGGCATGGCTTGCCGGCGCTGTCGCCGCCGCAGCGGCGTTCGTGGCCGTGAAGGCGCCGCGCGTGGCGGCCATCGTGCCCCTGCGGGCGAGCACGTCGGCGCGTCCGCCGGATTACCGCATCCGGACCGATGCCTCCGTGCGTGAAGCCACGGACCGCGACGGTCGCATCGTCCGCATGGCCCGGCCCGTCCGGGGCGTGGTTTCGCAGTTTTGGTCCATCGACGAGTTCGTCTATACGATCGTGCCGCCCGAGCGCGTAAAGGGCGTCAGCGAAAGTGCATACCAAGCCCGCATCAGCAATGTGCTCGAACACGTCCGGCGTTACCGGCCGATCATTGCTCGAGATCCGGAGCAGGTGCTGCTGGCGGAACCCGACCTTGTGTTCGTTTCCAGCTCGGCGCGCGCGGACTACACCGCCGCAGTGCGCAGCACAGGGCTGAGCGTGTTCCGGATGCACACTTGGTTTCGCACGCTCGAAGAAGTCGAGCAAGCCATTGTCGTGGTCGGCCATCTGACAGGGCACGAAGCCGCCGCAGCTCGCGAGCGGGCCCTGCTCCGGGAAGCGATCGAGCGGGCTCGCCGGCGCAGGCCGGCGGCAACGACGCCGCCGCGCGTGCTGGGTCTCGGTGGCCGCTACAGCTACGGCTCGGAGACCTTGTTTCACGACATCCTCAAAACCCTGGGCGCCGTCAACGTAGGCGCCGAAGGCGGCCTTCGTGGCTACGACCCCGTCAGCTCGGAGCAGATCGCGATTTGGAACCCGGACTGGATCGTGTGCGGCGCCGATCCCGGGCGGCTGAAAGAACGCGTGGCGCAGCTTCTGTCTGATCCGGCGATCGCCGTTACCGCGGCCGGCCAATCCGGACGAATCTTGGTCTTCGAAAACCGCGTGTTTTCGGCGATGTCGCCCTACGTGCGGCTGTTTTTGGACGCCCTGGGAGCCGCTTTGTATGAGCAGGCAGCAAGTTAGACGCTGGCTGTTTTTCACGGTGGCGCCACTAGTTCTGGGCGGGCTGCTCGTCGCGGCGGTGCTGGCGAGTCCGACGGGGATGCGGCCCAGCACCACGTTGCGCGTGCTCGCTGGCCGCCTGCTGCCCGAGGGCCTGGTGGACCTTTCGGGCCTGAAGCCGGTCCACTTCGCCGTGGTGTGGGATTTGCGCCTGCCGCGGGTCGTCGTCGGCACCTTCGTGGGTTCGGCCTTGGCCGTCGCGGGCGCCGTGCTCCAGGCCTTGTTCCGGAATCCTCTCGCCGAGCCGGGACTGACGGGGGCGAGCGCCGGCGCGGTCTTCGGCGCCGTGGTGGCATTCGCCATGGGCTGGAGTGCGGCCGAACCGATCGCCCTGCCTTTGGCGGCGATGTCCGGCGCGCTCCTGGCCTTGCTCACGGTCTACGCCATGGCGACTCGCGGCGGCGTGACACCGATTCCCACCCTGCTGCTGGCGGGGGTGGCGGTGAGCTCGTTGCTGTCGGCGGCCGCCGGCTTGATTCTTTCGCTTCAGATCACGAATTGGCAAGTGGCGCAGGAGATTTTGTTTTGGACCTTAGGCGGCCTGGAGGCGCGCACCTGGACCCACGTGTGGCTGTGCCTGCCGTTTGCTGGTATCGGGCTGGTGTGCGCCGCCACCTACTGCCGCGAACTGGATCTCATGCAGCAAGGCGAAGAAACAGCGGCTGCGCTGGGTGTCGAGGTCGAGACCGTCAAGCGGGTTCTCATCGCCTGCGCGGCGATTCTGACCGGCGCGGCCGTGGCCGTCGCCGGCGTCATCGGCTTCGTGGGGCTGGTGGCCCCCCACGCCATGCGTCTGATCCTCGGATCGTCCCACCGCTGGCTGCTGCCGTCCAGCGCCTTGGCCGGAGCGATCCTGTTGCTCGCCTGTGACCTGCTGGCGCGGACGCTCCGCCCGCCCCTGGAGATTCGCCTCGGGGTGGTCACGGCATTGGTGGGCGGACCGCTCTTCATCGCGTTGCTGCTGCGGCGCCATCGCGAGGGCTGGGCTTGGTGAGGGCGACCTTGGAAGTACACGGCGTGACGTTGGTGCGGGGCGGACGGCCGATTCTCTCCGACATCGACCTGTCCTTTGCCCCGGGCCGGGTCCACGTGCTGGCGGGCCCGAACGGCAGCGGCAAAAGTTCCCTGTTGCGCGTGCTTTGCGCCCTCTGGCGCCCCGATCGCGGCGACGTGCGCTATGACGGGGTCTCCGTGTTCTCCCTGTCGCGGCGCGCCCTGGCGCGGCAGATCATGCTCGTGCCACAGGAGAACCGCTTCGACGGGATTTTCACCGTCGAGGAGCTGGTCACCATGGGACGGTACGCCCATCGCTCGCGCTGGAGCCCTCCGGCCGGCGCTGACCGCGCCGCCGTCGCGCGCAGCTTGGAGCTTTGCGACCTAGCCCCGCTAGCGGCTCGCCTGGTGAGCACGCTTTCGGGCGGCGAAAAACAGCGCGTGGCCATCGCACGAGGGCTGGCGGCTGAGCCGGAGTTCTTGCTGCTCGATGAGCCCACCGCCAATCTCGACGTTCGGCACGCTCTGGACCTTTTTGTCCTGGCACGCCGGCTCGCGGCCGAGGGACGTGGCGTCATCGTCGCCACGCACGATCTGGCCTCGGCGCTGCGCTTCGCTGACCGGCTGGTGGTGCTCGACCGGGGCCGCTGCGTCCACGACGGCTCTCCCAGGGAGGGTGTGCCGGACCCGGTGCTGACGTCCGTCTTCCAGGTGCGCACTGAGATCGGTCGGGCGGGTTCCGGTACCCCATATGTGATTTTTCATCCAAGGAGGGAGGAAGCCTTATGCGAGGGATCGTAAACGTCTGTGCGTTGTGGATGCTCGGAGTCATGCTCACGACCGCGCAAGATAGCGTGACCCTCGTCGGCCGGGTGCTTGACCCGCAAGGGAGCGGAGTGGGCAGGGCCAGCGTGCGGCTCTACCGCACCGACGCCACGGGTGACATCCGCCTGGTGACGGATGAAAGCGGCCGCTTCCGCGCAGACGGCCTTCTGCCTGGGCCGATGTACGTGGAAGTGTCCGCCAGCGGATTTCGGGATCGGGTGCAAGTGGTGCACCTTCAACGCGCTGACCAGCAGGAGGTCGAGATCCGTCTCGAACTGGACGGTCTGTCGGAAACCATCCTCGTGACGGCGAACGCTTTGCCGCAAACCACAGACGAGGTAGCCAAGGCGACCAGCCTGGTCACGGCGGCCGAGATCGACCGCCGCGACGAGTTCTCACTGGCGGAAGCCTTGCGGCCCCTGCCAGGCGTCCTCATCTCCAGCACAGGGGGACCGGGAGCTTTCACGACGATTCGCATCCGTGGGGTGCGGCCGGACGCGTCGGCGGTCCTCATCGACGGCCTGCGGTTCCGCGACGCCTCGACCACGCAAGGAGACGCGACTTCGTTTGTTTCGACGCTGAACCTGATCGAGGTCGAGCGCTTAGAGGTGCTCCGCGGTTCGGCTTCCTCGATTTACGGCACCAACGCCGTCGGCGGGGCCATCAACGTCATCACCCACGAAGGCGGTTCGCCCTTTCGCGGCCACCTCTTGTTCGAGGGAGGCGGCCTGGGCCTGTTCCGCGGCCGGGTGGGCGCCAGTGGTGGCTATCGGGACAATCGGTTCCGGTATTCGGCCGGCCTCCTTCACCTGAACGTCTCCGAGGGCGTGGATGGCAACGACGCCAACCGCAGCACTGGTGGTCAATTTTTCGGCCGCTATGACCTGGCGTCGCGCACCAGCCTGAGCGGGCGACTTTGGGCGTCCGATGATTTCGTTCAGCTGAACATTAGCCCGGGCACGACCGGTGTTCCCGCTGCCAATTTCCCCGCCGACGGGGTCATCCCGGCCCAAATTCTGCCCCCGGATCAAGTGCGCCTGCTGCTGGCCGGTAGCCGGCCCGACTACCGCGGGATCACGCTCCTGCCGGGGCGCGACGATCCGGATAACCGCCGCTCCTCGCGGTTTGGGACCACGGCCGCACTGTTCCGGCACCACTTCAGTCCCCAAGCGAACCTGCAAGCGAGCTACCAGCGCGTCCACACGTCCCGCATCTTCGAAAATGGCCCCGCCGGTCTCAGCCCGCAGCCGGCGGCGGCCAACTTCGGCAATTACGTGGGCGACATCGACACGGTGGACGCCCGGCTCCATGCCCTACCCACCCGCTGGCTGACGTTTTCGGGCGGCTTGGAGTGGGAACGCGAGCGCTACTTCGATCGTCAGGATAACAACCTGCCGGCGCCGCGCCGGGTGGCGACCCAAACCGAAATCACGCAACGCGCCCTGGCGAGTTACGCCGCCCTGCAAGCAGCCTTTTTGGATCGTAAACTCCAAATTAACCTATCCGGCCGGGGCCAGTTCTTTAGCTTGCGGCGCCCCCGGTTCCAGTTGACCGGCACCGCGAACAACTACGATCGCGTGCCGATTGACGCGCCCCCCAGCGCTTTGACGGGCGACTTCTCCCTGGCTTACCTGGCGCCGTCCACGGGGACCAAATTCCGGGTGCATGCCGGCAACAGCTACCGGGCGCCGTCGCTGTACGAACGTTTCGGCGGCGGCTTCAGCGCCAACCCGGCCGGGGCCTTCGTCGAATTCACTCCCTACGGTGATCCTCTGCTGCGGCCCGACCGCTACAATTCTGTGGATGCCGGCCTGGACCAATATCTCTGGAGCGACCGTCTCCGGCTCTCCGCGACTTGGTTCTACATCCGAGTGGTCTCCATCACGGCCTTTGACTCGAGCGGCGCGATTCGCCCGCAAACCGACCCCTACCGCCGCACGGTCGGCTATATCAACGGCAGCGGAGGCATCAGCCGCGGCGTGGAGCTCGGCGTCGAGGGACGCCCCAGCCGCAGTCTGATCCTCAATGGCGCCTACACGTACACCAATGCCAACCTGGATCGGGACATTACCGTGCGCGGCTTCTTCCGTGTATTCCAGGTGCCTCGGCATACCGCCTCGCTGGTCGTTTTCAAGCAGTGGGGGCGGCGGTTCGAGACCAACGCTGATATCTACACGCAAGGTGAATATTTCAACTCGTATTTCGCCGTCAACCGCTCGCGAGCCTTCCGGTTCCCCGGATTTACTAAAGTCGATTTCACGAGTAGCTACCGCATCTGGGAATCTTCGACGAAATTCGCGCGGGTGTTCGTCAAAGTCGAGAATGTTCTGGACCGCACCTACTATCAGAACGGCTGGCGCGCGCCGGGCCGCTATGCGCTGGTGGGGATCCAAATCGGCAACTGACGTCGAGCGGCATGCGGCTCCGCCGCAGTCGGCAGCTGTCGGGAGCCGTCGCCCGACTGGGGTTCCGCAGCTGCGCCACGGGTGCCTCATCGCGCTGCTTTGGGCGACGGCCGGGCACGGGCTCGCACAACCCTCGCGCATCGTGACCACAGCGCCTTCGCTGACCGAGACCGTCTTCGCCCTGGGGGCAGGCAGTCGGGTGGTGGGCGTGTCGGCACATTGCAACTATCCGCCCGATGTCCTCCGCCTGCCCCGGATCGGCACCTACACCCGTCCGGATCCGGAACGCATCGCTGCCCTGCGGCCCGATCTGGTCCTCCTGCACGGGTATCGGGGCGACCTGCGAAACCGTCTGGAGGCCTTGGGTCTCCGCACGCTCGTCGTCGAGCAGGACTCGCTTGAGGACGTTTTCCATTCCCTGCTCCAGGTCGGGCAGGCACTTGAGCGACGACAACAGGCCGAAGAAATGGTGATCCGCATTCGGGAGGGCGTGGAGGCGCTGCGCCACCGTCCCCCGCCCCGTCGGCCCCGAACCCTGATCGTGGTGGGCCGACAGCCGGACGCGCTGCGGGGCGTCATCGTCGTCGGGCCGAAATCCTGGCTCGGCGCGCTGGCGGAAGTGGCTGGCGCGGTCAATGTGGTCGGTCCGGATTTGCCCCGCTCCCCCCGCGTGTCGCTGGAAACCATCCTGGCGTGGGACCCGGAGCTCATCTTGGATGCCTCCGCCACGACCGCCGAGGAACGGGAGCGCGATGCGTTGGCAGCGCGACTCTTGCAACCCTGGTTGCAACGCCGCGAACTGACCGCGGTGCGCGCGGGCCGGGTCGTGGCGCTAACCGAAGACTGGATGTTGCGGCCCGGACCGCGCGTGCTGGCAGTACTGGAGCGGTTAGCCGCGATGATCCGGGGCACACACCGATGACGGAACCACTCCTGCAGGCCACCCAAGTCGAATTTCGCCGCGGCTACCAGTTTTGCCTGCGCCTGAGCCGTCTCGAAGCGCACCGGGGCGAAATGATCGCCGTGCTCGGACGCAATGGCTCCGGCAAGTCCACGCTGGTGAACTTGCTCGCCGGCCTGCTGGCGCCGTCCGTTGGGGAGATTCGCGTGGCAGGGCAGCGGCTCGCCACCCTCCCGGCGCGCCAGCGTCCGCGTTGGATCTGCCACCTGCCTCAGCTTCAGCGCACCGAGCTCGGCTTCACGGTCGAGCAGATCGTTCTGATGGGGCGCTATGCTAGCGCCGAGCACTGGTTCGAGTCCGAGCGCGACGAGCACGCCTGCCTCCGCGCCCTCGAGCGGCTCGCCCTTACGGAGTTTCGCAACCGGCGCATTTCTACGCTCAGCGGCGGCGAGCGCCAGCGCGTGTTCCTGGCAGCCTGCCTGGCCCAGGAAGCGCAGATCTGGCTCCTCGATGAGCCCGTCACCTTTCTCGACGTGGAACATCAGCTCGCCGTCATGGAGCTGTTGCGGCAGGAGTGCGAGCAGGGGCGGCTCATCGTCACCGTTCTGCACGATGTCAATCTCGCCCTGCGCTACGGCACTCGGCTGATTCTGCTCGAGGACGGCAACCTGGCGGCCGACTTGTCGCGCGAAGAAGCCGTGAGCAGCCGCTCCTGGCTGGCGCGGCTGAGCCCGAGACTCCGACTGGAGCTATGGGATCAAGGTCAAGCGTGGGTCCGGTACTGATGGACCGTGGCAAGCCGGCGCGGAGTCTTGCCCTGTCCGGA
This sequence comes from Bryobacteraceae bacterium, assembly GCA_025055455.1. Lineage (GTDB taxonomy): Bacteria > Acidobacteriota > Terriglobia > Bryobacterales > Bryobacteraceae > JANWXD01. Next base: position 38,721 of record JANWXD010000024.1, on the reverse strand, counting down.
TTTCTCTTCGTGCTGGCCGGCCTGTTGTCACCCTGGTTTGGGCCCTCGGACCTGGATCTGCGGCGGGCGTTCGCCCAAGCGGGACCGGAGCGCGCCATCTTGCTCGAGTTACGCCTCCCCCGGACCTTGCTCGGGCTCTTGGTGGGAGGTTGTCTGGGGGTCGCCGGCGCTGTCTTTCAAGCGTTGTTGCGAGAGTCTCTGGCCACGCCCTATACCCTGGGCGTCGCCTCCGGCGCGGCTTTCGCCGTCGCCACGGCGACGGTGCTGGGGGCGACGGAATGGGCGGGATTGCCCGTGACGTGGCTGGCGGCCTGGGCCGGGGCGGCGGCCGTCACCGGAGCTGTCGCCCTGTTGGGCCGAGCCGGGGGTCAGTTATCTTCCTTGCGGATGCTGCTGGCCGGCATCTCCCTCAATGCCATTTTTTCCGCCGCTACCCTGACGATGGTCGGCGCGGCGCGCGAGCATCGCGCCATGACCATCACGCAGTGGCTCATCGGCTCGATCGAAGCCGTCCGACCAGTGGCAATCGTGAGCCTTGCGGCCGTGGCCGCCGCGAGCTTGGCCGTGCTGCTGGCCCAAGCACGCGCCTTGAACCTGATGGCGGTGGGCGAGGACTGGGCGGCCACCCGGGGCATCCGCCCAGCGCGCGTCCTGGCCGCCGGCCTCGCCGCCGGGTCCCTGCTGACGGCCGCCGCCGTGTCCTTGGCTGGTCCGATCGGCTTTGTGGGCCTACTCGTGCCGCATCTGGCGCGACGCCTCATCAGCGCCGACCATCGCCTGTTGCTGCCGTGCTCCTTTTTGGGCGGCGGCGCTCTGCTGGCTCTGGCCGACACGATCGCCCGCACGGTGACAGCGCCTGCGGAGTTGCCCACCGGCGCCGTGATGGCCTTCATCGGCGGGCCATACCTGATTTGGTCCATCTGGAGGCGGTTTTGAGCTACACGACCCCCTACCGGCAGCGCGTCGCCCGCAGCGATGGTCGCATCATTCAAGTCGTGCAAAAGCGGGCCCATCTGTTGTACTGCGCGTTCGGCTGTTGCTGCGGGCACACCGAGCGAGGATACCCCGCGATCCCTGCGGACTTGTTCAAGCAGGAGTGGTTGCGGCGAAAAATCCGAAACGTCGTTCACCTCACCCGCGCGGGTTGCTTGGGGCCTTGCCCGCTGGCCAACGTCGTGTGTCTGTTGTTCGACGGCCGATCCCTGTGGTTTCATTCGTTTGCCGCCGACTGGCAGGTGAGGCTGCTTTACGACTACATCGAGCAGATGCTGGCGGCCGATCGCATCCTGCCGCCGCCCCCCGAGCTGGCGCCGTTTCAGTTTCAGTACTACGACTGGGAGGTGCGGCCGCACGAGCTCACGGCGTCGGATCCTGCTGCGGCAGTCGAACCGCGCCTGATCGCGTTTCTGACCCACGCGGATACAGACCTGATCGCGCTCGAGCGGGCTCGGGGATTGCTCCCCCCAGAGTTGCAGGTGCTCGGCATTTCCCTGAGCTTGGTCCGGGAGGAGCGCGTGATGGAGTCGCTGCTGGCCGGGCCGCTGGGCCGTGCCGCAGCTGCAGTGCTGCGCCTGCATGGCGCGCCCGAGCGGGTTCCCGGTTGGCCCCAGCTCCGGGACCATCTGCGGGGGTTCGGGCGTCACCTGCTGTTGCTCAGCGGGCCGGGGGAGCTGGATCCGCATCTCGAGCGGGAGTCCACGGCCCCCGGCGCCGTGCTCTACCAGATGACCGCATACCTGCTTCACGGCGGTCCGGGAAACGTTGCGGAGGCGCTCAAGCTCTGCGCCAACGCTGTCTTGGGGACTGACTACCCGCTGCTTCCCCCGGTCGCGATGCCCGAGACGGGAATTTACCTGCCCGACGTCGAGCAGGCCACCTTCGAGGACTGGCAATCGCGTCGCGATCCAAGGCGGCCCGTGGCCGCCGTGCTGTTCTACCGTGCCCACCTCCTGAGCGGCAACACGGCCTTCGTGGACGCCTTGGCGGAGGCGCTCGAGCAGCACGGTCTGGAACCGCTGTGTATCTACACCTCCAGTTTGAATGCCCCGGGGGACCAGCTGCCGGCGGCACTGGAGCTCGTCCGTGGCCGCGCGGACGTAATCGTCTCGACGCTCGCCTTTGCTCACCATCGCAGTGCGCGACCGACGGCCGACGAAGGGGGCGTTTTCCAAGCGCTTGACTTACCTGTCTTGCAAGCGATCCCCGCCAGCATGCCCGCCTCGACCTGGTCGCTTTCCAAATCCGGCCTGTCGCCGCTCGAAACCGCAATCCACGTCGCGTTGCCGGAGCTGGACGGCCGCATCATCACCGTACCGATCTGCTTCAAGGAGCGAGATGCAGAACTCCCCGCGCCCGTCTATCGCGCGGAAGCGAATCGCTGCGCACGCGTGGCCTCTTTCGCCGAAAAGCTGACGGCCCTGCGCCGGATCCCGCCCGCTGAAAAGCGCATCGCCATCGTGCTCAATTGCGCCTCGGGCCGCACGGTGAAGGCGGGCGAAGCCGTCGGTCTGGACACGCCCGCAAGCCTCGGCCGCTTGCTGGCCGCTTTGCGGAGTCGCGGCTACACCGTAGATCCGTGGCCGGAGGATCCCACCGAGTTGATGCACCGGGTGCTCTCCCGGGGCGCCTACAGCGAGGAGCACCCCCTGGACGAGCTCACCCCACACCGACTCTCTGGGGCCGCTTACATGGAGTGGTATCGCCACTTGCCGGAGAGCGTGCGACGCCGGGTGGAGAAACAGTGGGGACCGCCGCTCGGGGAACCGCACTGCCCTTACCGCTCAGAAGACGATTATTTGTTTTCCGCGGTCGTCTTTGGCAACGTTTTGATAGCGCTCCAGCCCCCGCGCGGCTACAACCTGGATCCGGACGCGATCTATCACACCCCGGATCTGCCTCCCACTCATCACTACTTGGCCTTCTACCGCTGGCTGACAGCGGAGCCGAGCGCAGGCGGCTTCGGGGCCTGCGCGATCGTGCAGCTGGGCAAGCATGGCACGCTCGAATGGCTGCCGGGCAAGAGCGTCGGCCTCTCGCAAGAGTGTTTCCCGGACGTTGCGCTCGGGGCAGCGCCGCTCTTTTATCCGTTCATCATCAACGACCCGGGCGAGGGCTGCCAAGCCAAGCGCCGCGCTCATGCCGTCATCGTCGATCACCTCATGCCCCCGATGACCCGAGCAGAAACCTACGGCGCGTTAGCGGAACTGAATCACCTCGTCAACGAGTATTACACCTTGGAGGCCCTGGATCCGGCCAAGCTGCCGGTCATCCAGAAGCGGATCTGGGAGCTGATTCAGGAGACCGAGCTACAACAGGACTTGGAGCTTCGCAGCCGTTTCCGCCAAGATCACGGCACGCACAAGCACGAGTGGGACGAGACGTTGACGCCCGACGGGGTGCCGGTCACCTTAGCGGAGATGAGCGGCGTGCAAGTGGCGCACTGGATTCAGGACCTGGACGGCTATCTTTGCGAGTTGGGGTTGGCTCAAATCCGGGACGGCTTGCACATTCTCGGCGAAACGCCCCCGCTGCCGGAGACGCTGCTTTCGCTGACGCGGCTACCGAACGGCGCGGTGCCCAGCCTGCCGGGCTCCCTGCTCCAGGCAAGCGGCTTTGACTACAGCTCTTTGGCCCGGCAGCCGGGCCAGCGCTTGCCTGCGCCGGTGCTCTTCCTCGGTCGCGAATGCCGTTCGCATGCGGACTTGCTCGAGCAGGCCGAAGCCAAATCCGTCGAGCTGCTGGCGGCTCTGGAAACCACGGGCTTTCGCCAAGCGCAAGTCCCGCAGATCTGCGACTCGATTTTGGGCGCGACGTCCTCGGCCACGATGCGCGTGCTCGACTTCGTCTGCGAGCAGATCGTGCCCGCCCTGGAGCGCACCTGCGACGAGATCTTACACCTGCTCGATGGCTTGGACGGACGCTACGTGCCCGCCGGCCCATCGGGTGCGCCCACGCGGGGCGCAGCGTGGTTGCTGCCGACCGGCCGCAACTTCTACGCCGTCGATCCGCGTAACGTGCCCTCGCCCGCCGCCTGGGAGATTGGTCAGCAGCTGGCCCAGCAAGTCCTCGAGCGCTATCGCGCCGAGGAGGGCCGCTGGCCGGAAACCGTCGCACTGACCCTCTGGGGCACTTCTCAGATGCGGACCCAGGGCGACGATGTCGCCGAGGTGCTGGCGCTGCTCGGCATCCGGCCGGTTTGGCATCCGGTCTCGCGCACGATCGAAGGGCTCGAGCCGATCCCGCTCGAGGAGCTCGGCCGCCCCCGCATCGACGTGGTCATACGGATCTCCGGGTTCCTGCGCGACTCCATCCCGCACGTCGTCGTTCTGCTCGACGAAGCCGTGGAGCTGGCCATGGGCCAGGACGAGCCGCCAGAGATGAATTACCCGCGGAAACATTTGTTGGAGTTCCAGCGTCGTCACGGCGAACTCCCGCTCGAGGAAGTCGAGCAGCGCGCCCGCTTTCGCATCTTTGGCTCGAAGCCGGGCGCTTATGGCTGTGGGTTATTGGAAGCCGTGGAGGCGGGCAACTGGACAGACGTGCATGACTTGGCCGCGATCTACCTGCAATGGGGAGGCTATGCCTACGGCCGGGATTCGGACGGGGTCGAAGCCCAAGAGGTCCTCGCCGAGCGCCTGACCGAGGTCGAAATCGCCCTCCAGAACCAGGACAACCGAGAGCACGATATCTTCGATGCCGACGATTACTTCGAGTTCCACGGCGGATTGGTGGCGTCCATTCGCTCCTTGACCGGGCGTAAACCGAAGGCGTGGTTCGGGGACAGCTCCCGGCCGGAGTGCGTCGTGGTGCGAGACCTGCGCGAAGAAGTGCTGCGCGTGTACCGCTCGCGCGTCGTCAATCCCAAATGGCTCGCCAGCATCCGGCGCCATGGCTTCAAAGGCGGCTTGGAGCTAGCGGCCACCGTCGACTACATCTTCGGTTTTGACGCCACCGCGGACGTCATTCCCGACTTCGTCTGGCACGGCGTCGCTCAGAATTACGCCGCCGACGCGGAGATGCGGGAGTTCCTCATGCAGGCCAATCCGTGGGCCTTGCAATCGATCTGTCGCCGGCTGCTCGAAGCGGCGGAGCGCGGACTGTGGCAGGGCGCCGAGCCCTCCTTGCTCGAGGCCTTGCGGGCCGGCGAGCGGGCCGCGGCCGACGCCATCGAGCTGGCCGAGGAAACGAGGAAGACGCGGTGAGTCAGCCGGCATACCCGTTTTCGGCCCTGGTCGGACTCGAAGAGCTGCGACTGGCGCTCGCGCTGGCGGCGGTAGACCCGCGATTGAGCGTGTTGGCCTTCGGCGAAAAAGGAAGTGGCAAATCGACAGCGGCGCGCGCGCTCGCACAGCTGCTTCCGCCCCCCGCGCCGTTCGTGGAAGTGCCGATCGGCGTCACCGAGGACCGGCTGCTCGGCGGCCTGGATCTGGAGGCGGCCTTCTCCGGCCAGGCGCGGCTCAAACCGGGGCTGGTGCAAAGCGCCTGCGGCGGCGTGCTCTACCTTGACGAAGTGAACCTGCTGCCGGATGCGCTGGCGGATGCGTTGCTGGACGTGCTGGCCAGCGGCGTCTACCGGCTGGAGCGCGACGGCTTTTCGCTCGTCGCCCAAAGTGAATTCATCCTGCTCGGAACGATGAATCCGGAAGAAGGCACGCTGCGGCCGCAGTTACGGGACCGCTTCGCCCTTGCCGTCCAGGTTCGGCCGCCCACGGATCCCGCCGAACGGTCGGCCATCGTGCGATCTCGTGAGGAGTTCGACGCCGACCCGAAGGCGTTTTGCGCCCGATTCGAGGAAGCGGAGGAAGCTCTGCGCCATCGCGTGGCCGCCGCACGCCAGCTGCGAGCCAACGTCGCAGTGCCCCCGGCGGTGGGGATTCGGATCGCCGAGTTGGTCACGCGTCACGGAGTGGCTTCGCTCCGCGCCGACCTGGCCCTGCACCGCGCCTGCCGCGCCCTGGCGGCTTGGGAAGGCCGCACCGCCGTTACCGAGGCCGACATCGATCGCGTGGCGCCGTTGGTGCTGCTTCATCGCCGCCAAGACGGCCGGCCGCCGAAGGAGCAGCCCGTCGCTCCTTCGCCGTCTTCCTCGAAGCCGGCAGAGGTTCAGGCGGGCAGCGCCGACGAGCGCGTCTTCTTGCCAGAGGACGTGCCCGTGCCCACGTTGCGGGCCCGCGCAGACCCGGGCGCACGGCCCGCCGACCGAGCGGCGGCGGAATCCGTTCGGACCACCGCCAGTCCACCGGGGAGCGCGGGATCCGAGACGTCGATTCAGCTCCACGCCAGCCTCCGCAAAGCCACGGTGGGGACGGCTCAGCCTCAGCTGCACCCGGAGTATTTGGTCCGTCGTCCTGGGGTTACCGGTGCGCCCACGTGCTTCCTGTTCGTGGTGGATGTTAGCAGCTCGCTGGCGGCGCGGCAGCGTATCCGCACCGTCAAAGGGGTCGTCATCGGTCTGCTCGAGCAATCCGCGCGACAAGCCTGCCAGGTGAGCGTCATCGTCTTTCGCGGCGCTCGCGCCGAAATTCTCCTTCCTCCCGACGGAGATATCGAGCGAGCGCGACGCTGTCTGGAGTATGTCCCGTGCGGAGGAAGAACGCCCCTGGCGCACGCCTTGCAGCTGGCGGCCGAATATCCGCAAGCACACCTGTGCACCGTGCTGCTCACCGACGGACAGGCCAACGTCGCCCTCTCCAGAGGAGACCCATGGAGTGAGGCTCTCGAACAAGCGGCTCGGATCCGTTGCCCGGCCCTGGTGGTGGATTGCTCGACCACGGGAGAACCTCGGCTGGCCGAGCTGGCGCGCACCATGGGGGCCAGATTGATCTCGTTGGAGGAACTGACCACGGAGGGCGTGCTCGAGCTGGCCCGCACAGGAGCCGGGCCAAACCCGACGAGCCCGCTGTTCCATCCATGAACGCTGCCACGTCGCGCATCCGGCAGAGGAGCTGAGCCATGCCCGCAAGATGTCTGTTCGTCGGCGGCACGGCGTCCCACGTCGGCAAGAGCTGGTTCGTCACCGCCATGGGCGCCTGGCTGCGCCGACGGGGGATCTCGGTCGCGCCCTTCAAGGCGCAGAACATGTCCAACAATTCTTACCCGTGCATCGATGGCGGCGAGATCGGCCGGGCCCAAGTCGTGCAAGCCTGGGCCTGCGGGCTGGAACCCGAGACCGCCATGAACCCGATCCTGCTCAAGCCGGCGGGCGATTCCCGTTGCCAGGTAGTGGTGCGCGGCAAAGTCTGGAAGACGGTCTCGGCGCGGGAATACTACCAGCACTGCGAAGCGTTGCGAGAGGAAGTCCTGCGGGCCTGGAGCGAGCTTGCGGCCCGCTATGAGTTCCTCCTCATCGAAGGCGCCGGCAGCGTGGCCGAGGTGAACTTGCAGCCGTTCGATCTGGTCAACTTCGGCTTCGCCCGCCGCGTCGGCGCCCCAGCACTGCTGGTGGCGGACATCGACCGCGGCGGCGTCTTCGCTTCCTTGCTCGGCACCTTGCAGTTGCTGCCCGCCGAGGACCGTCGGCTAGTGCGCTCCTTCGCCATCAACCGCTTTCGGGGCGACCGCTCCTTGTTCGATGAAGGAAAGCAATATCTGGAAGCCGCCAGCGGGCTGCCCTGCCTCGGCGTGTTCCCGTTTCTAGACGACGTGGTGCTCGAAGCCGAAGATAGTTTGTCCGTGCCGCCGGTCACGGAGACGATTCCACCTGAGGCTACCTGCGCCATCGTTCGTCTGCCGCGAATCTCCAATTCCACCGACTTCGAGTTACTGGAGGGCGCCGTCTGGATCGATCGGCCCGTGCCGCAACGGTTTCATACGATTGTTTTGCCGGGGACGAAAAACACGATCGCCGATCTGCGCTGGCTGAAGCAGCGCGGACTCGACCACTGGATTCGAGCGCAACACCGTGCCGGCAGCCAGGTGGTGGGCATTTGTGGCGGCTATCAAATGCTGGGCCGGCGGGTTGAAGATCCGCTGGGAATCGAAGGCCCGCCGACAACGGAGCCGGGTTTGGACCTGCTGCCGGTGGTGACGACCATGGCGCCGGACAAGCAGGTGCGACGCAGAATCGGGCGCACGGCGGAGGGATTGCGCGTGGAAGGTTACGAAATCCACATGGGCGTCACCGTGCCTGCCGAACCGCTGCCCGCGTTGTTCACTCTCGAAGATGGCGCTCCGGAAGGTGTGCGGTTGCCCGGCGTGGTCGCGACGTATCTGCACGGCGCCTTGCGGTCGGCGGAGTTCGTCCGGCGGGTTTTGGGGCTGGCGGCCCGGCTTGCCCCGGCCTTCGACGAAATCGCCAATCGGCTCGCCGACTGGTTCGAGGAACACAATTGCGGCTTCGAGAAGATATACTTGTCGGGGAGCGGCGGTAGAATGGTATGTCAGTAGCGTGTCGCAAACCCATAAGCTGGCCGGGGCGACAACATAAATGCAAAAAAGATAACTTTCAACTTTCGAGAGCGTCAACCCAAACCGTAACCGAGTCCGGCCGTGCCACGATGACCGTCGTCTACGTTTGTCCGACTCGGCAGCGAGTCCGTCGCCATTCTGCACACCGGCGTGCGCACTAACTATCTAGCCTAACGTCTATAAGGCCTTCGGAGTTCCCTGGCGACGCCTCAATAAATGGGACCTACCGGGAGCGCCGCGACTCTCCACGATCGCCGGCTACGTGGGCGCCGTGGCCTTTTTTCGTCTGCCGGAGAGCCCGGAAACTTGGCGGCAACCGGGGGGGCCGCGGCAGCGAAGCCTGCACTGCCCCTGAGCGATAGCGCCTGTCAGCGGAACTTCAGCGCCGACGCCGGAAAAGCAAGCTCAGCAGACCCGCCGCGGCCAGACCCATGGTCGTTGGCTCGGGCAGCACATAGCCGTAAACTCCCATCGAGAAGTCCGCCCCCGTGTCACTGAAAAAACGACTAAAATAATGACCCTCGTCCAGTCTAGTGAGGAAATGATTCCCGTCGAGCAGAGCATTCACCCCGTTGGCGCCGCTCGTCTTGGAGAGAAAAGATCGGCCGACGCCAGAACCCACAGGGCGCACCATGAGCCAATACTGGCCCGGAGGTAGACTCACACTCAAGCCATCCACGGCCAGTTGATATTCAATAAAATGGGCAAGAGAACGTCCCGTTGGCGTCCAGCTGGCGGGCGCCCCTGTGCCTGAGGCAATCAGCGTTCCGCCATCACCTTCCGTTACTCCCGACCGGATTTCCCAATCCGCCGTGGTGATGGGGGACGTAATCTGCATCGTAACATTATTGGAAAAGATGCGTGTGATCAACCATCCTGGATCCGGCACGTTGAAGTTGTCATAAACCGCGGCCGGTGGGTTGGCAGTATTTCGCTCATTGGCCAAAGCATTCAGGTAGTCATAGTCGCCGTTGTACCACAGCAGCACCGGCGCGGCGAGGGCCGAGCCCGAGACCGACAGAAGCACAAACAAAACCAATCGCAGCATCTCTCGACAAGTACCCCTTTCTCATTGGATTGAGCGCGGCCCACTCATGTGTGTTGGCGCCACGATAAAAAGTGAATGATCGCACAGTTGCTCGATTCTGTCAATACTCCGACAGCACTTTTGCAGTACTAGTACAAAAGACGTCGTAACCTCTCGGAGCGAAGCCACTGCAACGTTGCGTCATCATCGACCCCGGGCCATCCGGACACCCTGGGGAGGCCTGGGCGAGGTCAACTAGTAACGACCGACCCGCTTTCGATCTTCACCAGGACCCTGTCAAGGGTGGAGCTGGCGGAAAACGAAGGCCAGTTCCTCGCAGAAGGGTTCGCCCCCGCCGGGGACACCCCGTCGCCAAAGGCTGTAACGAGGAGAATCGATGGCGCCGGTGCGGTGGTGGGCCCGTGGCGACTCGAACGCCAGACCTCTACCGTGTCAAGGTAGCGCTCTAACCAACTGAGCTACGGGCCCGGGCGGGGCACAGCAAGATTCTAGCACAGCCGCGTTCTGTAGCCGCGCCGACCGTCCCGATGCCCAACCCCGCCCGAATCGCACACCAACGGCAAGCTCAACCCCGCCGCGACGTGCGCGCGGTCTTGTAGGTCTCCGCCGGCGCGCTGCTGGTGGCGGCGGCGGCGGCCATTGGCGCCGGCAGGCCGGCCATGGCCGCCATGACTTGCAGCTCGATCCCCTCGGCCTCCTTGACGAAGGTCATGGCGTTCGTCTGCGGGTCGTAATCGATGCGCAGCAAATCGCCACCGCGCAACTGCTCGGTGGCGATCAAGTTCGATATGGGCTGCACGATCAACCGCTCGATGGCCCGCTTCAAGTGCCGGGCGCCGTACTTCAGATCCGTTCCTTCCCGCAGCAGGTACTGCCGGGCCGGCTCCGTCACCTGAAAGATAAAACTGTTCTGGCCCGTGGACTCGAACACGCGCTGCTGAAGCAGGCTCAGCTCGATGTCCAGAATCTTTTTTAGCTCCGCCTCCCCCAGCGGCTTGAAGACTACGATCTTGTCCAGCCGGTTGATGAACTCGGGCGTGAACTTGCGCCGGGCCGCCTCCTCGCCGGCGCGGGTGATCTTCGCGGCCAGCTTCTGGCTGGTGCGCCCCGTGGGATCCGCCGGGCGATCCGCGGCGGCAAATCCCAAAGTGGGTCTCAAAATGGCACTCATCTGGTGCGCCCCCAGATTGCTAGTCATGAAGATCATGGCCCGGGAAAAATCCACGCGGCGGTTGTCGCCCAGCGTGAGGGTGGCCTTGTCGAGAATGCCGAGCAGCAGATTCCAAAGCGCGTCGCTGGCTTTCTCGATCTCGTCAAACAGCACGAAGCTCAGCTTGACGCGGTCCGTATGGTATTGGTTGAGCACTTCCTGACTCAGCAGCGGGTGCGTCTCCCGGTGGCCGAGGTAGCCTGGCGGCGAGCCAATCAGCTTGGCGATTTCATGGCTGTGCTGGAACTCGCCGCAATCGATCTTGATGACCGCACGGGCGGTTCCCACCAGGCTCTCGGCGGTGGCTTCGACGATGCGCGTCTTGCCGGAACCCGTCGGCCCGAGAAACAAGAAGTTGCCCACGGGGCGCCCCGGGCTCGTCATCCCCGTCAAGTACATCTGGTAGACGTTGACGATGTGCTGAATCGCCTCGTCCTGTCCTACGATCAGACGTCGCAGGTTCCGTTCGAGAGCCTCCGCGTCCCGACCGGTCCGGCTGGGATCCAGTACTTTGTTCAGCCGCACCATAAAAGCTCCCTGGCCCTCCTCCGCGTCGCGAGCCCTACCATCGAAACTCGTTGCACGCCGCGTGCCACACGAGTGTCATATCGGCAGAACCGCGGCGCTTCATCGCATCGCCCTTACAAAACCCCCCTGCAAACTAAGTGGCCTGCGGCCGCCGATACGTTCAAGCAAGCTCAGCGCGCTGGCCGGGACGGCCGGATTTCCACACGACTGACCAGCGTCCGCGCCGGCATGCGCAACACGAACGAAACCACATCCGCGACGTCTTCGGGTGCGATCTTCCAACTTGAATCGGGGGCGCGCGCACTGAACTCTGTCGCCACGCTGCCCGGCATTACCGAACAAACGCGCACATTTTCATAACGGTGATCCAACATCAGCGCCTCGGTAAACCCGTTGAGTCCGAACTTGGAGGCATTGTACGCCGCTCCCCCGGCGAACGCGTTCTTCGCGGCCAGACTACTTATATTGATGATGAAGCCGCCGCCGCGGTTTCGGAAGCGGGGCAGCGCTTCGTGGCAACAATAGTAAACGCCAGTGAGGTTGGTCTCGATCGTGCGGCGCCATTGCTCCGCAGTCAAGTCCGCGACCGGGGCGAAGATCCCGATTCCCGCATTGTTCACCAGAATGTCCAGTCCCCCGAAGCGCTGGTCCACAAAGCGGAAGAACGCTCGCACCTGTTCGAGGTCCGACACGTCCGCCACGTGGCCGTCCACGATCCCGCCGGTGGCCTCCGCCAGCTCCCGCACCGCCTGGCGAACAGCGGCCGCCGAGCGGCTGCAAATGGCCACCTGCGCGCCGTCCCGCAGCAGACGTTCCGCAATGGCTCGACCGATGCCACGGGATCCTCCGGTCACTACGGCGATCTTGCCTGCCAAATCTTTTTCCATGCCCGCCATTATGCCAAGCGCTGCGCCGGCCCTCGGCCGCGGCTCGTCCGAGCTCGGGCGCTATACTGGAAAGCGAAACTCTTTGCAGCGCCGCAACGATCCCTTCCATGCCTGATACCAGCACGATGTGGCTCCGGGTGGCCGCCGTTCTCTATGCCGCCGGCTTGGTGCATGCCTTGGCGGTCCTCCTCCGCCGCTCCTTCGAGCTGTTCCGTCCGGCGATGGCGGCCTTCACGGTCGGCGTGGTGCTCCACATGGTGTCCATCGTCGAAGACGGGATCCACGCGGGCCACTTCCCGCTCAACAACTTCTACGAATCCGTTTCGCTGTGCGCCTTCCTGATCGCCGTGGTGTTCTTAGTCGTTTACTGGCGGTATGAATTTGCTACCCTCAGCGTATTTCTATTTCCGCTGGTGTTCGTATTGACACTGCTCGGAGCTTTGGAGAGCCCGGTGGCCTCGTGGAGCAGCCGGGCGGTGCGAGACGCCTGGCTGACGGTGCACGTGGCGCTGGTGCTGCTGGGCTATGCCGCTCTGCTGGTGATGACCGCCGCTTCTCTGGCCTACCTGATTCAGGAACGTCACCTCAAGCACAAGCGCCCCACGGCTTGGTTCGCTCGCCTGCCGCCGCTCGGCACGCTCGACGAGCTGATCTCCAAGTCCATGGCGTTGGGATTTGTGCTCATCACGCTGGCCGTGGTTGCCGGTAGCACGTGGGCGTCCGTCGAGTCCGGCACGCGGTGGATCCGCGAACCGAAGGTCGTGGTGGCGTTGTTCACTTGGGTCTTTTATTTGGCCATGGTCTTCCTGCGCATTAACGCCGGCTGGCGCGGACGGAAGGCTGCCCTGCTGGCCCTCACGGTCGTGGCCTGCTCGGCGCTGACGTGGGTCACCCACTCCGGCTTGCGCAACCTCCTGACTGGACCATGAAGCTCACGGTGACCGGCCTGAACCATCGCACGGCGCCAGTGGAGGTGCGGGAACGGCTAGCATTCGATGCCGCGGCGCTGCCCGCCGCCCTCAAAGCGCTGCGCTCTCGCGATGGCGTGCAGGAAGCCCTCATCCTGTCCACCTGCAACCGCGTGGAAGTGGCGGCGGCCTCCGAGGACCACGCCGACATGCGCACGATCGTGGCGGAGTTTTTCGCCGCCTCTCGTCGCGTGGCGCCGGACCTCGTCCAGCCGCATCTGTACCACCACGAAAACCGTGAGGCGGTCCGCCATATGTTCCGCGTGGCGGCGAGTCTGGACTCCATGGTCGTGGGCGAGCCGCAGATTCTCGGCCAGATGAAGGCCGCCTATGCCGCCGCCAAAGCCCACGGCACCCTCGGGGGCCCCCTCGAGACGGCCCTCACCGCCGCCTTTCGCGTCGCCAAGCGTGTGCGCTCGGAAACGGGCATCGGCCGCAGCGCCGTCTCGGTGAGCTTCGCGGCGGTGGAGCTGGCGCGCGAGATCTTCGGTTCGCTGGCCGGCAAGAAGGTGCTGCTGATCGGCGCCGGCAAGATGTCGGAGCTGGCGGCGCGATATTTGCACCGCTCGGGCGCCAGTCAGATCTTCGTGACCAACCGCACGGAGGACCGCGCCGTCGAATTGGCCCGTCTGTTCGGCGGCTCGACGATTCCCTACCACGCGTTCCTGAGCCGCTTGCCGGAAATCGATATCCTCATCGCCTCCAGTGGCGCCCCGCACTACCTCCTCCGCAAGGAAGACATGCGCCGGGTGATCGAGGCGCGCCGCAACCGCCCGGTGTTTCTCATCGACATCGCCGTGCCGCGCAACATCGACCCAGCCATCAACGAGCTCGATCATGTCTTCCTGTACGACATCGACGACCTCGAGCGCGTGGTGGAAGCCAACCGCCGGGAGCGCCTCAAAGAGGCCGAACAGGCCGAAGAGATCATCGCTCAGGAAGTGGACCGCCTGTTGGAACGCCTGAAGGCGCGGGAAGTCGCCCCCACCATCGTGAGTCTGCAGCAGCAACTGGAACAGTGGCGCCAGGCCGAGCTGGAGCGCGTGCGCAGCAAGTTGGGCACCCTCACCCCGCAACAACAGGAGGCCATCGAGGCGCTCACGCGCGGCCTGATCAACAAAATCGCCCACGCGCCGATCTCCGAGCTGCGCCGGCAGGCCGGCACGCCCGACGGCATGCAGACGGTCGAGCTGATCCGCCGTCTGTTCCGCCTGGACGAATGACATGCTGCGCATCGGTTCCCGCGGCTCGCAACTGGCGCTCTGGCAAGCTCGGTGGGTGGCGCAGCGGCTGGAGGAACTCGGCGAGCCGTCGGCCATCGAAATCATTCGGACCACCGGCGACAAGATCACCGACGTGCCGCTGGCCAAAGTCGGCAGCAAGGGTTTGTTCACCAAGGAAATCGAAGAAGCCCTGCTCGAGGGCCGTGTGGACGTGGCGGTCCACAGCCTGAAAGATCTGCCCACCGAGTTGCCCCGCGGCCTCACCCTCGCCGCGGTTCCCGAACGGGAGGATCCGCGTGACGCGATGGTCGGCGCGCGCCTGGCCGACCTGCCCGCCGGGGCTCGCATCGGCACGAGCTCTCTGCGACGCGCGGCGCAGCTCCGGGCACTTCGCCCAGACCTCGTCATCGAGCCGCTCCGCGGCAACCTCGACACGCGCCTGCGCAAACTCGACGAAGGACGCTACCACGCCATCGTGGCCGCCTGCGCGGGTCTGAAGCGTTTGGGATACGAGAGCCGCATTGCGGAAGTGCTGGAACCTGCGCTGATGTGCCCGGCCGTGGGCCAGGGCGCCCTGGCAGTCGAGACCCGCGACGACGCCGGACGCGCGCATGACATTTGCCGCCGCCTGGACCACCCGGACACCCGCGCGGCGGTCACGGCCGAGCGCGCCGTGCTCCGTGCCGTCGGCGGCGGCTGCCAGATTCCGCTCGGCGCTTGCGCCCGCGTCGCGGACGGCGTGGTGCATCTGATGGCCGTAGTGGCCGCGCCCGACGGCTCGAGCTTGATCCGACTGAGCGATCGCGGGCCCGCCGCGGAGGCCGAACAGGTGGGCTGGCGCTTAGGCAGCCGCCTGCTGGCGGCCGGAGCGCGCCGTGTCCTCGAAGCGGTCTACGGGGCCACTTCGCGGCCCAGCGTCTCATGAGCAAGGTCTATCTGGTCGGCGCGGGCCCGGGAGATCCGGAGCTCGTCACTCTCAAGGGCCGGCGCGTTCTTCAACAAGCCGACGCCGTGCTCTACGACCACCTGGCGCCCCGGGAGCTGCTCGAGCTGGTGCCACCGCAGGCCGAACGCCTCTACGTGGGCAAGAAACGCGCCGTGCACGCCGTACCGCAGGAGGAAATCTGCCGCATGATGATCGAGCGGGCCCGGCGCGGCCTCACCGTGGTGCGCCTCAAAGGCGGCGATCCCTTGATTTTCGGCCGCGGGGGTGAGGAGGCCGAGGCGCTCGCCGAGGCGGGCATCCCCTTCGAGATCGTACCCGGGGTGACGGCGCCGCTCGGCCTGGCAGCGTATGCGGGCGTGCCTCTCACGCACCGCGAACACACCTCCGCCGTGACGTTCGTCACCGGACACGAGCTGCGGCGCATCGATTGGGAGCGCGTGGGGCGCAACGAAACGCTGGTCATCTTCATGGGGCTTACGACCTTCGGTCAAATCGCCGCGGAGTTGATGGCTCGCGGGCGCTCTCCGGATACGCCCGCCATCGCTGTGCGCTGGGCCACACGCCGCGACCAGCAGACGCTCGTCGGTACGCTTGCCACGCTGCCTCGTTTGATCCAGGAGCACCGCATGAAGCCGCCGGCGACGATCATCGTGGGCGAAGTGGTGCGCCTTCGCGAAAAGCTCAACTGGTTCGAGCGGCTTCCGCTGTTCGGGCGCCGGGTGGTCGTCACCCGGGCGCGGGAGCAGGCGGGAGAGCTCGCAACCCGCTTGCGGGACCTCGGCGCGGAGGTCATCGAGCTGCCGACGATCGAGATCCGCCCCGCGGCGGATTACGGGCCCCTGGACCGGGCGCTCGCGTGCCTGGGCTCCTACGACTGGTTGATCTTCACCAGCGCCAACGGCGTACGGTTTTTCTTGGAGCGCCTGGACGCCTCTTCGACCGATTTGCGGGCATTGAAAGCGCGCCTGTGCGCCATCGGCCCAGCCACGCGACAGGCTCTGGAAGCCCTCCATCTCAAAGTGGACCTGATGCCGGAAGAGTACGTGGCGGAAAGTTTGGTCCGAGCCTTCGCCTCCGAAGACCTGGCGGGCAAGCGCATTCTGTTGCCACGAGCTGCCGTAGCGCGCGACGTGGTTCCGGCCGAGTTGCGCCGGCGCGGCGCGTACGTGGACGTGGTCGAAGCCTACCGCACCGAGCCCCCCGCCCACCTGGCCACGCACGTCCGGGAAATTTTCGGCACGCAGCCGAAACCGCAGTGGATCACTTTCACGAGCTCCTCGACGGTGAAAAACTTCATGGAGGCCGGCGGCGCCGGCTTGCTGGAGGGCGTGCGTATCGCCTCCATCGGCCCGGTGACCTCCGCCACGGTGCGGCGTTTCGGGCTCGAGGTCGCTGCCGAGGCGCGCCCCTACACCGTGGAGGGACTGGTCGCGGCGATTCTCGCGGCCTCCCCGCGGGCCTGACGCCGGCTCGAATCCGGAAACAAGCGGGGCTGGGAGTGGCTCACTAACGAATTCGCGATTTTTCTCTTGACATTGCGTCAGGGTTCCGTATACTACCTGTAAGACGCACGGGCTGCGGCGCGAAGATGCGTGCGGCGGCGTCAGCGGCCCGAACCTCCCCCTGAGCATCCTCCCCCGAGAGTCAGAGTGTGTGCGCGGGTTCCGTAATGGGACTCACAGAGCGCAAGCTGTGCTCGCGCACGGCCAGAGCGCCAGCCTTACGCCTCCGCGCACCGGCTTGGATCCGCTGGCCCCATGGTGGTTTGGCAACCAAGGAACCGGCTGGTGATTTTCCGGCTGAGCGAGGCCGAGTATCGGCGGCTGCTGGCGGCCTGCCGTCGCGACAGCGCGCGGAGCCTGTCGGATTTCGTGCGCCTGGCGGTTCTGGAGCAAGTGAGTCAGCCGGGCGCTGCGGCGGCGCGCGCCGGCATCGCGCGGCTGGCGCGGAGCATCGGCAAGCTGGAATCCCGCGTGGCGCGTTTGCTCGAGCGTTTGGAGCGACTCGGATGAGGAGCCTTCGGAGGACCGTGGCGGCGGCCTTGAGTCTGTTCGGCGTCGCGCTGCTGGCTGTGGCGCAAAACGGGGGGCTGCCGGAGCCGGATAACCTGCCCGCGCAGCGCATCGGGCCCCACGACCTGCTGCGGATCTCGGTCTACGAGGCGCCCGAGTTCAGCCGTACGGTGCGGGTGGGCGCCGACGGTCGGATCCGCCTCCCGATGCTGGCGCAAGCGGTGTTGGCCGCAGGCCGGCTGCCGTCGGAACTGGAAGCGGCGGTCAGTGAAGCCCTGCGCGCGGAGAAGTTGCTCGTGGAGCCCGTCGTCACGGTCACGGTGGTGGAGTACCGAAGCCGTCCGGTGCGTGTGGTGGGAGCGGTGAAACATCCAGTAACCTTTCAGGCCGCCGGCCGCATCACCTTGCTTGACGCCGTGGCCCGAGCCGGCGGCTTGAGTCCGGAAGCCGGACCGGTGATCCTCGTAAGCCGCCGCTCCGACGAAGGTCCTTCATCGGAGGTGGCTCGCATCCCGGTGAAGGAGTTGATCGAGGCGGCCGATCCCGCCTTCAACCTCACCTTGGAAGGCGGCGAGGAGATCCGCGTGCCTGAAGCCGGACGGATTTTCGTCGTCGGTTGCGTGCGCCGGCCGGGCGCCTTCGTGCTGCAAGAAGACGCCGACAGCTCCGTGCTGCGCGCCTTGGCCTTGGCCGAGGGGCTGGCGCCGTATGCCGCCAAGCGGGCCTACATCTACCGCCGCGATCCGCAGACCGGTGTGCGTCGGGAAATACCCGTCGAGCTGAAACGCATCTTGGAACGCAAGGCGCCCGACGCACCTCTCGAAGCTGGCGACATCTTTTATGTTCCGGATAATAACAACCGCCGCCTCACCGCCTCCGTGCTCGACCGCATTACTGGGTTCGGCGCGGCGACCCTTTCCGGGATCCTCATTTGGCGGCGCTGAGGGCGCGACGCCTCGTGACGCGGGTTGATGAGCCGAAATCAGGACAGCATTAGCTCCGTAGCGCTGCCCGGTCGCATTCCCGCTGCCGGCCCGCCGACACCCGCATGGGGGGCCGAGACCGGCCTCGCCGAGCAGGGGACGCCTTTGGCGCACTATTTGTGGCTGCTGCGGCGGCACCGCTGGCGGATCTTGGCCTTTGTGGCCGCCAGCGTGGTGGCGACCGCCGTGATCTCGGCGCGCCTGACGCCCCTCTACGAGGCCACGGCGACGATCGACGTGGACCGGGAAGCGCCTTCGGGCATTGTCGGCGAGGAAGCGCTCCGCATTCCCGCCAACGACGCCGACCAGTTTCTGGCCACGCAGATCAAGCTGATCCAGTCCGACAGCGTCTTGCGGCCCGTGGCCGAGGCCTATCGGCTCCGGGAACTGGAAGGCTGGGACGCCCGAGAGGAAACCGTTCGATCGGGTCGCGCCGCGCAAGCGCCCGTGGTGCTGAAACGGCTGAAGGTCACGCGCCCCACCAACACGTATCTGCTGCTGATCAGTTACCGCGCGGCGGATCCAAAACTCGCCGCCGACGTGGCCAACGCCATCGCCCATTCCTACCTCGAGCACACCTACAAAATCCGGTTCCGCTCCTCGGCGAGTCTGTCGGCCTTCATGGAGAAGCAACTCGAGGAGCTCAAAGCCAAAATGGAACGCTCGAGCGCGGCGTTAGCGCAATTCGAGCGGGAGCTGAACGTGATCCACCCGGAGGAGAAGACCAGCATCCTCTCGGCCCGTCTGCTCCAGCTCAACACCGAGTACACCAACGCTCAAGCCGAGCGTCTGCGCCGGGAGGCGGCCTGGCAGTCCGTGCGCGACGGGGACCTGGAAGCCGCGCAGGCTTCTAGCCAGGGCGAATCCCTCCGGCGGCTGGTGGAACGGCTCCAAGAGGCGCAGGAAAACTTCGCCCGCGTGCGAGCCCACTACGGCGCGAACCACCCGGAATATCGTAAGGCCGCAGCTCAGCTCGGCGAGATTGAGCGGTTGATCGATCAGACCCGGCGGAACATCCGCGAGCGCGTCCAGATCGAGTACGAGGAGGCGCTGCGGCGCGAGCAGATGCTCCAAGGGGCAGTCAACGAAACCAAGGCGGAATTCGACCGGCTCAACGCGCGCTCCTTCGAGTACCAGGCGCTCAAGCGCGAAGCGGAAGCGGACAAGAAGCTTTACGAGGAGCTGGTGCGGAAAATCAAGGAGGCGGGAATCAATGCCAGCTTCCAGGACAGCTCCATCCGGCTGGCGGACCCGGCCCGACCGCCGGTCAAGCCGGTCTTCCCGAAAATGAAGCTCAACCTGGCGCTGGCGTTCTTGTTTTCCCTGCTGATTGCCGTGGGGGCGGCGGTCGTGAGCGACGCTCTCGACGACACCGTGCGGGATCCCGAGCAGGTTGCCCGCCTGTTGGCCGTCGACGTGATCGGAACGCTGCCGGTTGTGAAGGACTGGCGCGGGCGGCCGGTGCCGGTGGCGGCACGCACCAACGGCAAGGGCGTGGCGCTCACGCCAGCGGACGCGGGCGCCGTCGGCTACGACGAAAGCATCCGCACCTTGCGCAATTCCATTCTGCTCGTGGACTTCGAGCGCCGCCTGCGGTCGCTGCTGATCACCAGCGCCGCGCCAGGGGAAGGCAAGTCGACGATCGCCGTCCATCTGGCCCTAGCCCATGCCGGGCAGCGGCGCCGGACGCTCCTCATCGATGGCGATCTGCGCCGGCCGAGCGTGCATCGGCGTTTCGATGTGCCCGCGGCCCCGGGACTCTCGAGCGTGCTGCTGGGGGAAGTTTCCTGGCGGCAAGCGATCGTGCCCGCGGCCCTCATCCCCGAGCTCGATCTCTTGCCGGCCGGCCCGCCCTCACGTCGGGCCCCAGATCTGGTGGGCGACACACTAGCCGCGATCTTGGAGGAGGCGGCGCGTCATTATGACCTGATTCTGCTCGATGGACCGCCCCTGCTGGGCTTTGCCGAACCTCTGGAGATGGCCCGCGCCGTCGACGGAGTGATCGTGATAGCGCGTGCCGGCGAGACCAGCCGCAAGGCAGTGGGCTCGGTGCTCACCGCTCTCCAACGCTTGCGGGCAGGCGTCCTAGGTGTTGTGCTCAACGAGGTAGGCGCAGATGTCGAAAGTTATTACCACTATAAGAAATACTACCGATATTACCGACAAACGACACTATAGCATACGCGCTCGACTTACATTGTGACGATCAAACACACAACGATGCTCCTGTGTTGCCTGTCGTGGGCGAATTTGTGCTACCTCCGAGTGTGGTCGGAACTCTTCAATCACAAGGTCGACACCCAATTCACTCGACTTACTGAATTTTCACGGACGCACTATGTCGCCGCTCTAGTTGGCGTGCTGAGTCTGGGATTTGCAGCGTATTTCTTCATCTTGCTGCTTCGACGCATACGGTCTGGCTTATTCGCTCCGCTGATCCGTCTCGCGTCGGTCGGGTGCCTGGTGGTGCCGCTGAACGCCCTCCGTATCGTCATATCCGAAGAAGCACCATCGCTCTACGTCTACCTCCGCCAACCACTCGTGGGAGTCGTCGGTACTGCGGGGGTGGTAGGTTTGGCGGCGCTGTTGGTGTTCCTTGCAGTCCTAACAGTGTGGCGCTTTCGCAGCGTGATTCACCGACTCCCGCTAGCCGTCGCCGTGACATTCCTGCCACTGTTGCCGGTTACGATAGGCCAAGCCCTTTGGGGCGCCCTTCGGAGTTCCAAGACGGCGCACCCAGCCCCTGAAAGGCTTTCGCCCTCGTTGCCGCGCACCCCGCTGAACCATAACAGACGGCTGGCGTGGATCGTTTTCGACGAATGGGACTATCGACTGACTTTTGAACGGCGCCCTCCGGGAGTCGCACTGCCCGAGCTCGACCTATGGAGGCAGCAATCCCTCTTCGCCAGCCACGCGCTCCCGCCCGGTCGGCACACGCTGACTTCGATCAGCGCAATGCTCACCGGATTGCCGGTCTGGCGCGTGCAACCTTTCAGCCGAACCGACGCGTGGCTCATACTCCACGGCCAACCCGAACCGGTCAAATGGTCCGAGGCTCGCAGTGTGTTCCGAGAACTCGCCGCCTCCGGCGATCGGGTCGCCGTCGTCGGCTGGGCGGTTCCCTACTGCCGGCTCTACCGCGCCCTATTGGCCGAGTGTTGTTGGTGGGAGACCAGCGTCCGACACACGAGCAAAGGCAGCACCCTTGCCGAGATTACGGGTTGGCAGCTAAGAAGTCTGGTGGAGACTACTAATTTTTCGCCCTTCGGGCAGTCAGGACTCGCGGCAGATCACTACCAAACGTGGCGCTCGATGATGGACCACCTCGTGCGATTGCTCGGAGACCCGACGCTTCACTTGATCTTTGCTCACCTACCGGTGCCGCACGCCCCATATTTCTATGATCGCGTGCGAAAGCGTTTCGATCGCGGCAACAGTTTAGCGGCAGGTTATTTAGATCAGTTAGAGGTAGTGGATCACTCAGTCCGAGAAATCAGAGAAGCGCTCCAACGAGCAGGCTTGTGGGATCGGACGGCTGTGTTACTCACCTCGGACCACAGCTTTCGTGGTGCGCGAGCGCTCCGACAGGCGTACGACCCGCGAATCCCGTTTGTCCTGCGCTTTCCAGGCATGTCGGACGCGATTGTGTACCGACGCGAATTCAACACGATTGTCGCGGGAAAATTGGTTGCTGCCATCTTGCGCGGTGCGCTGGCCACCCCGTCGGAGGCAGCGGATTGGCTGGAGCGTCAGCGTGCAAGCCCCCAGCTGTCGTGGCGACCCGGTTCGTTCAGGGACGATCCATGAGTGCCACCACGCTCTGCAGCGCTAAGGCCGGCTTTCGCTCGCGCGCCTTACACTACTACCAGGCTTATTGGCGCCAGGGGCTTGGCAACTGGACGCCGGGAAACTGTCCGGCACGCCCCGAAGAGCTTCGCCTCCTACAACGGCACCTCCGCCCAGGCATGACAGTTCTCGATGTCGGGTGCGGTGACGGGCGCCTCGCAGGTAAGGTGCTGGAACTGGGGGCCAACTATGTTGGCGTCGACCTTGCTTTCGAGGCGGCTGCAGCGTGCCGCAAGCGAGGCGCCGTCGCGTGCGTCGCGGACGTGGAGGAGTCGCTGCCATTTCGCGAGGCGCAATTTCATGTGGTGCTGGGCTTCGAGCTCCTTGAGCATCTCTTCCTGCCAGAACGCTGCCTGTCGGACATTCGCCGCATCTTGCGCCCAGACGGGTGGCTCGTGGGGTCAGTGCCGAACATCGCGTTCTGGCCCAACCGCTTACTGATGGCGTGCGGTTATTTTAACCCAGGAGGCTCGCCATACACCTCCCTCGATGCGCCGTGGCGGGACCCACATCTGCGCTTTTTTACCTTTCCGACGCTTCGTCGGCTGTTCCGCGACGCAGGCTTTACTCAGTGCCGGCTGACCGGGGAGCATTTCCACTGGTCCGCGCTTCCGGTCCTCTATCGGCTCGCAGACCGAGCACCACGGCGGCTTGCCGGCGCGGGACTCGGCTTAGGTTGGTTGGGCCGCCTTTGGCCTACTCTGTTTGCCCCCCACATCTACTTCGAAGTGCAGCACGGGAGATCCTCCCTTGCCAGCCACGTCCGCTAATTCCCTCGGCGACACCCGCCCCCGCATTGCTATTTTCGATTATTTCGTTACCAGAACGAGCCCGAGCGGGAATTGCTGGCTGGGGCTTCTTCGGCAGCTGGCGGACAGCTTTGACTTCACAGTCTTCGCTGTAGAGTTTGACAATCCGCGGCCAAGCCGCATCCGGTGGGTGCGCGTGCCAGTTTGGTTTCGCAGGCCTCTGGGGGCGCTCTTTGTGTGTTTCCACGTTACCGCGCTGCTGGCATATCTCATCGAGAAGGCGCGCGGGCGCAACTTCGACCTGGTGTTGAGTGTCGAGAGCAATTTCCTCCTACCGAACATCTGTTATGCACACTTCTGTCATCGCTACTACATCGAAACTCGATTTTCTCAATCAGGCCGCCGGGGTATGCATCGCTTAGCGCGATGGGTTAATCACGCGTTGCGTGCCGCGATCGAGCCTTTTGTTTTCCGGCGTGCGCGAGAAATCGTCACCCCGTCGGCGGGACTGGCGCGGGAGCTGGCCCAGGTTTACCCCGCCGCGGCTCCTAAGTTGACCGTGGTACCGAACGCCATACCGCCTGATTTTGCTCCGTCTCCGGAATTCGACCGCTGGGAGTTTCGCAGACGCTTAGGGCTGGAGGCTAGTGACGTCGCCATAGCATTTGTCGCGCTGGGAGACTTCGAAGCCAAAGGTTTAGGGGTGCTTCTCCAAGCTCTGCGCGAGCTTGGAGAACGCCGATTGAAGGTTCTGGTGGTCGGGGGCACGTGGGACGCCATCCGTGAAGCTAGATCCAAAGCCAAAAGCCTCGACGTGGCAGCTCAACTTGTCTGTGTCGGCTTCCAGATGGATGTGCGGCCTTACCTGTGGAGCAGCGATGCCCTCGCTCTGCTGTCGTCCTATGAGGTCTTTCCACTGGTCGTTCTCGAGGCCGCCGCCGCCCACCTCCCGCTTCTCGTCACCCCTGTACATGGCGTCGCTGATTTCGTTTGCCCAGGACGTAACGCGATCGTCGTAGAACGAACGCCGAGCGCTGTGGCCCGCGGCTTGCGAATCCTCCTCGAACTGGGCCCACACGGCCGAGCAGCGATGGGCTCAGCCGCGTACCACACCGTCCGAGCTTACTCGCAAGACGCCCTCGCCGCCGCGTGGGCCGCTGTCCTCACCCGGCAACTGGAGCACCGTTCTCTGGCCGGCGCCGCCGCAGCCCAGCTCCGGCACCCGACTGCGCGGCCGACCCACATCCCTATTGACGCGGCCAAGCTCACCGATCACGCGCACCCCCCTGGCACTACGCGACATGGCAACTGACCTCCATCTAGCCCTTCGACTAGTCTTCTGGGCCATCACCCTACACGCGCTCTGCCTCCCTTTGCGCTTCGCCTTGCCTGCCTATCTGACCCTGGCGCATCTCGATTTGTCTGCCCTGAGCCATTCTGCAGCCACACACCTCGGCATCGAAAATACTATCAAGCTATTAGGGCTACCCGCTCTGCTTCTGTTACGCATGAGAAAAACGCCCATGAACTCTTGTCGCTGGACAACGACCTTCTGGATACTCCTCACGATCTATGCCGGCGTGGCAGCGCTGTGGAGTCCTTTCTTTCTTCCTGCGTGCAAAGCCCTAGGATACCTGGTCGGCTACGCTCTATTGTTCTGTCTATTTTGGCGCGCCTGGAACGCTGGCCACCTCACACCCAACGGTTTACTTGCTGCATTGTGGATTGCGTTGATCTTAGCGATGGTGCAAACCTATCTGACGCCTGGCGTGTTGCGGAATACCGAAGGGCGGTTTACATCGTTCATTTCTCCCCAAAGCTTCGCTGGATTCCTGCTGGCCTTCTTCATCTGGCTCTTATTTGCACAATGCCGCATCCGGCGACGGTGGATTCACTTGTGCGCGATTATCGTCGGCATCTTTCTTTCAGGTAGTCGCTACGCGAGCCTCGCCGCGGGCATCGGGGCGTTGCTGGCGGCGCTCATGTGGCTGTTTCGCTTGTCCCGCGTTCGAGGCCTGTCCGCACGCGTTCGCGGGGGAATTTTTGCGCTGCTGGCGGTGGCAATGTTGTTTCAGGCATATATCGCTCGGTTTCCAAACAATCGCTTCGCGACAATCTTTGGACCGGATCCTTACGGCCGGAAGGTCTGGGAGCGCACAGGGACCTGGGTGTGGCGTTTGAGCATCTATCGAGAGGCAGCTGCGGCTCTCGCCACACGCGAGTTACGTCACCAGATTTTCGGACTCGGAACTGGCAGCAGTATCAGCTTCTTACTCACTTATAATCCTCGGGTCCCTTTGGAGAGGATCGACGCGAATCGGATTATGCACAACGAGTTTTTACGCGCGGCATACGAGTGGGGCCTCATTGGTGTGAGTCTTGTCGTCGGACTGTCGGCGGCTTTGACCCTCGAACTGTTTCTCTGTGCGATACGGGGAGGGGGCGACGCGTGGGCGGGGATCGCGATTCTACCGGGAATATTCTTGGCGTTGAGTGTCGAGAACATCCTCTCGGCTTCCTCAACGGCTGGGGGCGTCGCGTATGCGATGCTGCTAGCGTATGCCTTCTCAGGTAGCGGATCCCTTCAGAGGCGCCTCCCAGTCATCCAACGTCGGGTTTCCGGTTTCGGCTATGTTCCGCGGCACAGGTTGCTCCCCGGGGGGACGCGGGCGTTTGCGAACTAGCTGGTCGGATCAGCTATGAACATCTTGCTTGTACACAGTACTGTGGACCTCTACGGTGCGAGCCGGGCTCTGTTGCGTCTCGCGGTACGGCTGCGCCGGGACCGGCACCAGGTGACAGTGGTCTTGCCTGGCCGCGGTCCTCTGAATGAGGAATTGGCGCGAGCCGACGTCAGGACTGAGTGCCTGCCCGAGCTAGTTTACGTGGATCGCGGCTGGTTGAGCGCGGGCCAGATGGTTGCAAAGTTGTCGCGTCTTCCGTCCTCCGTCCTAGCCCTGACTCGGCTAATCCGCGGCTATCGGGCGGAGCTCGTGCACACCAACACCGCCCTGATTCTCTCCAGCCCGTTGGCGAGCCGTGTGTGTCGGGTGCCTCATGTCTGGCACATCCGGGAGCTCTTCACCGAATTTCCGCGGCTATGGGAAGTCCACGGGCGTCTGATGACGGTTCTGGCCGACCGCGTTGTCGCAGTCTCTCGAGCTGTCGCCTCGCAATTCAAACGGTATTCCTTGCGGGGCAAGGTCCTTGCGATCCACGACGGGTGCCCCGCAGCGGAGTTCCAGGCGCCGTTACCTTCCCGCATCTCCGGCTTTCGGCGAAGCTACGGGGGCACAGCAACCGTTCTCGTGGGCCTGCCGGGGCGGATCAAGCTTCGGCGAAAAGGACAGGAAGTATTCGTGGAAGCCGCTGCCAAGCTCCGGGAAAGACATCCGGCAGCACGGTTTCTCATCGTCGGCAGCCCATTTCCGGGCAACGAACAGCACTACCAAGAAGTCGTGCGCAGGATCCAACAACGCCGCCTGGAAGGACACGTGGTGCTAGCCGGCGAAGTGCGCGAGATGCCCGTCGTGTACGCCGCCTTGGACGTGGTGGCGCTGTGTTCGGTGCTTCCCGAGCCGTTCGCCAACATCGTCATTGAGGCCATGGCTATGAGCAAACCGGTGGTCGGCACGGCCACCGGGGGAACCCCCGAGCAAATCGTAGATGGCGTAACCGGATTTCTGGTCCGACCGGGGGATGCAGAAGATCTGGCGCAGGCTCTCGATCGGCTCCTAGCTGACGCTGCTTTGCGCCGCCGCATGGGTGCCGCCGGCCGCCAGCGTTTCCTGGAGGAGTTCGAATTCGAGGCTTTCTATCGGCGCATGCTCGCCGTTTACAGCGATGTGCTGGACCACTCCGCTGACGTTCCGGCCTCCGCCTATGCCGAAAGTCTTCGTTGACTGGCTCAACGGCGGCTATCGGAGGGTCCTGGCCGCCGGTCTGGAATTTCTTGGCCCGGCCACCGGGTTGCGGCCCGGCGTGCGCGTAGCCGTCAAGCCCAACCTCACCTTCCCGCATTTCCGCCCGGGTGTCATGACGACGCTGGAAGCCATCCAGGCGGTCGTCGAGGGGCTGCGTGAGTACACGGACACGATCTCGATCTGCGAGGCGGACTCGGGCGGTTACAACCGCTTTTGCGTGGAAGACGTCTTTCGGGCCACCGGACTGGACGATCTGGCGCGGCGCTACGGCATCCGCTTGCTCAACCTAAGCCGGCTGCCCCAGCAGCGCATCCGCGTCCCCACACGCTGGCGCAGGCTCGAGGTGCCGCTGCCTGCCTGGCTGCTACATGAGGTTGACCTGTTGGTGACCGTGCCGGTCCCAAAGGTGCATGCCAACACGGTCCTCAGCGGGGCGGTAAAGAATCAGTGGGGGGTGATCCCCGATCCGACCGTGCGGCTGCGGCTGCACCCGTGCTTCAGTGCCGTAATTTGGGCCATTCACCAAGCGCTGCCGCGGACGCTGGTGGTGATGGACGGCCGCTGGGGCCTGAACCGCAACGGGCCCATGCGCGGGGAGCCCGTGGAACTCAACTGGCTGCTCGTGAGCGACAGCGTGCTGTTTGCAGATCTAGCCATGGCCGAGTTACTCGGTTTCTCGCCCAGGCAGGTGCCCCATCTGCGGGAGGGCTGCCGACGGCAAGGCGTTCGATCGCTGGCCGAGGCCGAATGCAACCGGCAGCTGGACGAGTTCCGCAAAGCGCCGTTCCGCTTGGAACGCGCCTGGACCGACCTGCCTGGTTGGCTGGCCTTCCGATGGCGGAGCCTGGCATGGCTCGCCTATGAGTCGCCGTTCGCCCAACTGCTGCATCGCATGCTTTACCTCGTCCGGGAACCGTTCTACTAGGTGGTGAGATGCTGGCGCGTCCAATCTTGGGCATGCAGCTCCATGCCTGCACGTACAGTGCGGCCACAAATCGTATTCTCGCCTGGGCCCAGCGCGGTGAGCCGCGCTACGTCGGCTTCGCCTTGGTCAACAACGTCATGGAGGCCTGCGACTCGCCCGACCTTCGCGCCGTCACGAACATCGCCGATCTGGTCACTCCCGACGGCATGCCGTTCGTGTGGGCCCAGCGGCGGCTCGGCCTTCCCGAGGCGACGCGGGTCTACGGCCCCCGGCTCACCGAGCACGTGCTCACAGCGGCCGCCGCAGAAGGCCCGCCGGTGGGCTTTTATGGGTGCACGGCCGAAGTGCTGGCCCAACTGCGGGCCACAGTCCAACGGCGCTGGCCCCAGCCGGCCATCCGCTACGCTTTCGCGCCTCCCTTCCGCCCCTTGCGCCCCGAAGAGGACGCGGCCGTTACGGCCGCCATCCGAGCCTCGGGAGTGCGGCTTCTGCTGGTCGGCTCGAGCACGCCCAAGCAGGAGCACTGGATGGCGGCGCATCGCGGCCGCATCCCGGCAGTGATGCTGGGCGTTGGGGCGGCGTTCGATTTTCTGGCGGGCACCAAGTCCCAGGCGCCGGTTTGGATGCAAGGGGCGGGCCTGGAGTGGCTGTTCCGCCTGGCCACCGAGCCGCGCCGGCTGTGGCGCCGCTACCGCGAACACAATCCCCGCTCCGTCGCATTGTTCTTGGTCTAGCCGCTCCGGGACTGAGCCCGCCGTGGCAACCGCTGTCAAGTCCGCTGCGCCGCGCCAGTTGACCGTCGCGTCGCGACGCGTCGCGGCCCTCCGTCCGTTCTTCACCGGATTGCCGCTGTTCGTGAGCGACGCCGTGGCGCTCGGCGTCGCCGCCGGCCTCGGCATCCTGGTTTGGAATTGGGTCAAACCTGGTATCGGTTTGGAGCCCGCCCCGAGTCTGATGCCCGTGTGGGTCGCGGCGTTGTTGGTCTACTCGTGGCTCGGTCTATACCCCGCCGCCGGCCTGAGCCCCGTCGAAGAATTGCGCCGCACGGTCCTCGGCGCGAGCCTGGTTTACCTACTGGCTTCCGCCTTGCTGTTCTTGACCAAAGGCGCCGCCTCCACCTCGCGCGGCATTTTCTTGACGTCATGGGCCTTTTCGCTGTTTTTCGTACCCTGCGCGCGCGCCGTCGCGCGAGACTGGTGCTCCCGCCGACGTTGGTGGGGCGTCCCCGTCTTCGTACTCGGCTCGGAGCCAGCCGCCCGGCGCATCGCCCGTGAGCTTACGAACCGCCCCGAACTAGGCCTGCGTCCAGTGGCTTGCGTGGATGGTGACGCCGCCACGGCGCTCGCCTCCCAGTGCGGCATTCGGCATGCCGTCCTCGCTGTGCCCGCGACGACCGCCCGTTGGGACCAGGTGGTGGAACGCGCAGCGCACGCCTTTCGCCGGCTCACGATCGTTCCCGAGCTCGACGGCCTAGGCACGCTCTGGGTTTCCGCGAGCGACTTGGGCGGCATGCTCGGCCTGGAGGTGCGGCAAAACCTCCTGGTCCCCGCGAACCGTGTCGTCAAACGGTTGCTCGACGTGTCTCTGGCTGTTGCCGCCGGTCTCCTTGCCGCCCCGGTGATCGCCGTCGCAGCCTTGTGGATCAAGCGCGTCAGCCCCGGACGGGCCTTCTACTGGCAGGAGCGCGAAGGCGAGGGAGGGCGTCCGATCCGCATCTGCAAGCTGCGCACCATGTACCCCGACGCCGACGAGCGCCTCCGCGGCTATCTGGCGTCGAACGAGGCCGCCCGTGCCGAATGGGAGCGCTACGTGAAACTGCGGCGCGATCCGCGCGTGCTGCCGCGAGTCGGCTTCTTCTTGCGCCGCACCAGCCTGGACGAGTTGCCCCAATTGTGGAACGTGCTCAAAGGGGAGATGAGCCTAGTGGGGCCCCGGCCGTTGCCCAGCTATCACCTGGAGCGCTTCGACGGCGCCTTTCGCGCCCTGCGGCGCCGGGTGCGACCGGGACTGACCGGCCTTTGGCAAGTCGGCCCGCGCAGTGACGGCGACCTCGAAGTCTTGCGAGCCCTCGACGCCTACTACATCCGCAACTGGTCTCTCTGGCTGGACCTTCACATCCTGGCGCGAACCGCACGCGCCGTTCTCACCCGCTCGGGCGCCTATTGACCGGCGGCCCGCTCGAGTCCACTCAGCCGTGCCCCGGTCTCCGTCACCGCAGCGGCGGTTGCCGCGCCGGCTCTCAGGGTGCGAGGCTAGGGGACGAACCGGCCGTGACGCGGTTGCACCCGCGCCGTCACGGCACGCACAGGGCAAGGGCGGTCATCGTGTCGCCGCGACCCGCATTACGCTTCCGGGAAGCGATACGGGTGTCGTGTGCAAGCTAAGTCGTTCCCTTCTGTGCAAAACCTCTTTCCTCCCGGTTCGGCCTGACTCGGGCCGGTCTCCGCTATCTCCTCGTCGGTGGGATAATGCTCGCCATGCGAGTGGCACGCCGCTCCGCCGCAGTCTGCATATTTGGCCTCTCCCTGGCCTATGTGGCGGCAGCTCAGGTCCACCGGCACGGGCTTTTCGAAGCCGCCCTCACCGCGGCCAGGGACTACGCCGACCCGCTGCGCGACGTCGAGGTTACGGTCGAGTTCCGTGGTCCTGGCGGCGCCTTGCATGAGGCCCGCGCTTTCTGGGACGGTGAGCGCGTCTGGAAGGTCCGTTTCTCGCCGGAAACCCCGGGCGAATGGATGTGGCGCTCCCGAAGTTCGAATCCTTCGGACGCCGGTCTGGAGGGCCGCACGGGCCGTTTCCGCGTGACCGCCTACCGCGGCCCCAACGAGCTGTATCGGCGCGGGGCGCCCCGCTTGTCCGCCAACCGTCGCTACTTCGTCCACGCTGACGGCACGCCGTGGTTTTTCCTGAGTGACACCGCCTGGAACGGGGCCCTGCTTTCGACCCGCGAAGAGTGGGAGCGCTACCTCGCCCATCGCGTCTCCAAGCGCTTCACTGCGGTGCAGTTCGTCCTGACCCAATGGCGCGCCGGGCGAGCCGACGAGCTCGGTCAGGTGGCCTTCACTGGAACCGACCGCATCCAAATCCATCCTCGTTTTTTTCAGCGCATGGATGCCAAGTTCGAGGCCATCAACCGCCACGGGCTGGTCGCCGTGCCCGTGCTGCTATGGGCTCTCAGCTCGAAAGACAAAGAGAGCCCCGGCGCATGGCTGCCGACCGACCAAGCCATCCTACTGGCGCGCTACATGGTGGCCCGCTACGGCGCCTTTCATGTGATCTGGTTCCTCGGCGGCGACGGCGACTACCGGGGCGCGAATGCCGAGCGCTGGAAGGCGATCGGCCGTGCTGTCTTCCCGCCCGGCGAGCCGCGGCGTCCTGTGACGCTGCACCCCCAAGGTATGCAGTCGCCGTGGCCGGAGTACAAGGATGAGCCGTGGCTGGACTTCTTTTTGTATCAGAGCGGTCACGGAAGCGACGCCCGAAAATGGCGCTGGAACGCCACCGAAGGACCAGCCAAGGACTGGAGGCTCGACCCACCGCGCCCCGTGATCGACGGTGAGCCGAACTACGAGGGACACCTCTCCTACCACGCCCGCGCCCGCATCACCGACGCCGACGTCCGACGCGCCGTCTACTACAGCCTGCTGGCCGCGCCCCCCGCCGGCGTCTCCTACGGAGCCCACGGCATCTGGTTCTGGGCCCGCAAGCCCGAGGTGCCGCTCGATCACCCCAACACCGGGGTCGCCGATCCGTGGTGGGAGTGCCTCGACTACCCCGGGGCGCACCAGATGAAAATTCTGCGGGACGTCTTCGACTCGGTCGAGTGGTGGAAACTCCGTCCAGACCGCACCCTGCTCGCCGAAGACGTGCAAGACCCAGAGTTTCGTGCCTACATCATGCCGGCGCGCTCCGAGGACGGTCGCTTCGCGCTGCTGTACTTGCCGGCGAATCCCACGGTCAAGCTCGACCTTGCCTCCTTTCGAGGCCCCGTACGAGGCGAATGGATCGACCCGCGCACCGGCGCGCGCTCGCCGGCCGGCCGGTGGGAGCCCATCCGCGGGGTCGAACTGAAAGCGCCTGCGGAGGGCGACTGGCTGCTGTTGCTGCGCCAGTGAAATGATCCACTGAGGCCTAGGGTTGCGACCTAAATCTCGAAAGCGTCACCGAAAGGTTCGGGGAGGGCTCGACCAGATCTAGTCTGGTCTACTAACCTCGGGGCTGTGAAGGTTCGGAACATCAGTCAGGCCAAAGCGGAGCTCTCGGCCCTGATCGAGGAAGTCCAAAAAGGCGGCGAGGTGATCATCGCCAAGGCGGGCCAGCCGGTCGCACGTCCGATACCCTATCGCGGGGCCGCGGGTCCTCGAAAGCCGGGCGCGATGGCGGGCGAAATTTGGCTCGCCCCCGACTTCGACACTTTACCGGAGGATATGGCGGAGGCGTTCGGCATGCGCCGTCACATCACTCCGGATGCCGCGCCCGCGACTTCACGCCGCCGCTTCCACCGACATTCGCCGCAACTGCCCGCAAGCGGCGTAGATATCCCGCCCCCGCGGCTTGCGGATAAAGCAGGGCATCGAGCGTCGGAGGATGCGCTGGAACGCGAGCACCCTCTCCGGCTCCGGAGTCTCGAACGGGATGCCCGGCCCGGGATTGAGCGCGATCAAATTGACCTTGCACTTGATTCGGGCCAGCAAGCGGACCACCGCGCGGGCGTCCGCCTCCGAGTCGTTCGCTCCTTTGAGCAGCACGTACTCGAACGTCAGCCGCTCCCAGGGTCGCAGCGGATAGGTCCGGCAAACCTCCAGCAGTTCGTCCAGCGGATATTTTCTCGCCACGGGCATGAGCCGCAGCCGCTGCTCCTGGCTGGAGGCATTGAGCGAAACCGCCAGCTTTGGCCGCACCTCCGCTTGGCCCAACTCGACGATCTTCGGGGTGATCCCCACCGTGGATAGGGTTACCCGACGCGGCGAAATCCCCACGCCGTCGGGATCCATCAGCAGCCGCGAGGCCTTGAGCACGTTGTCCAGGTTGAGCAGCGGCTCCCCCATCCCCATCATCACGATGTTGACCCGGTCGCGGCCCAGTTCGAGCCGGTTGTCATGCGCCAGAACGAGAACCTGCCCCACGATCTCACCGGCGCTGAGGTTGCGCTCCAATCCCATGAGCGCCGTCAGGCAAAACTTGCACCCCGCCGGACAGCCCACTTGGGTGGAAATGCAGAACGTGTGACGGACCTGCTCGGGCATATAGACGGCCTCGACGGTGCGCCCATCGGCGAGCCGCAACAAGTACCGCCGGGTTCCATCCACGGAATCGAAGCGTTGCTCGATCCGCGGCCAGCCCACGCAGTATCGCTCCGCTAGCTCGCGCCGTAATCCTGCGGGCAACGTCGTGATCTCCTCGATCTCCCTCGCCGGCTGCCGGTAGAGCGCGTGGTAGAGCTGACGGGCTCGGTACGGCCGCTCGCCGGAGCCAAGGAGCTCCCGAAGATCCGCAACGTCCTTGCCGAGCAACGCCTCCGGCATCACCTCCGAGTCTACCACTCCGAGGGGGCGCGCTTTCGGGCAAATAAAAGGCGAAAGCACCGACTTGCAGGGGCTCCCGGGACATGCTAGAAGGATAGAGGGGCGTCAGCCCTCCCCCCGAGCCATGCCAGACCTCACCACGACCGCCAGGGATATTGAAATCTCTCGGCTCCCCAACGGCGTGGTCCTCATCAGCGAGACCATGCCTCAGGTCCGCTCGGTCTCCATCGGGATTTGGATGGGGACAGGCTCGCGCCAGGAGCGGCCCGAGGAAAACGGGGTCTCCCATTTCATCGAGCACATGCTCTTCAAAGGAACCACATCCCGCACGGCCGAAGAGATTGCCCGCGCGGTGGACTCCACCGGGGGAAACCTGGACGCCTTCACGGCCAAGGAGATGGTCAGCTACAGTGCGAAGGTGCTCGACGAGCATCTTCCCCTGGCTTTTGACGTTCTCTCCGACATGGTGCTCCATCCCCTGTTCCGTCCCGAGGACATCGAAAAGGAAAAGGGCGTTGTCCTCGAGGAACTTAAGATGGAGGCGGACAACCCGGAATACCTCATCCATGAAATCTTCACGAACAACTTCTGGAAGGACCATCCCTTGGGCAAGCCGATTCTGGGGACCCGGGAAACGGTGCGCCGTTTTTGTCGAGACCGGATCGAGGAGTACTATCGCAAGATTTACGTTCCATCCAACATGGTGATTACGGCCGCCGGCAACATCACGCACGAGCGGCTGGTGGAGTTGGCGGGCGAGCGCTTCGCCGCTCTGGCCCCGAACGGACAGGTTCCTCCCAGTCCGCCGGCTTCGGTGCACGCGCGGATCACGCAGCGCAACAACAAGTCTTTGGAGCAATTGCACTTGTGCGTTGGGGTGCCCTGCTACCCCTTCGCCCACGAAAAACGTTATGCCTGCTACGTCCTCAACACGTTGCTCGGCGGCGGGATGAGCTCCCGCCTGTTCCAAAACATCCGCGAGCAGCGGGGGCTGGCCTACGCCGTCTTCTCGGAGATCACCAGCTACCGAGACACGGGTTGCTTGTCCGTGTATGCCGGAACCTCGGTGGAAAGCGGCCGTAAGGTGATCGGGCTCATCCTCGATGAGTTCCGCAAACTCAAGCAGGAGAGGGTGAGCGAGGAGGAGCTCCGGCGGGCCAAGGATCACCTGAAAGGGTCCTTCGTGCTGGGACTGGAGTCCACCAACAGCCGCATGTCGAACCTCGCGCGTCAGCACCTGTATTTCGGCCGATTTTTCTCGGTGAGCGAACTCATGGAAAGCATCGAACAGGTGACCGCTGAGGATGTGCAGCAAGTGGCCCAGGATCTCTTCCGCTCCGAGCATGTGGCGCTGGCGGTGCTGGGCAACTTGAAAGGTTTCCGCATCCGACGCGAAGACTTGACGTGCTGAATTCGCGCCGGCTCCGCTACACTGAGGGCTCCATGGCCATGCCGGGTGGGTTGCGGTGTGCTCTGCCGATCCTGATGGCCACGACCCTGGCCGCCGCGGCCGACTTCGGCGCGCTCAAGCCCGAAGGCTACGTCAGCGACTTCGCCCGGGTGCTCGATCCGGCGACTCGGGCTCAACTGGAACGGTACGCCAAAGGGCTCGAGGACCGCGCGGGCGTGCAAATGGCGCTGGTCACCTTGCCCACGCTCGGTGGCGAACCGGTCGAGGACGTAGCTAACCTCCTGTTCCGAAAATGGGGTATCGGGCGTAAAGAGACCAACGAGGGACTGCTGTTGCTGCTCGTGATCCAGGATCGGCGCATGCGGCTCGAGGTGGGCTACGGGCTGGAACCGATTATCCCGGATGGTTTCGCTGGGCAGGTGCTGCGCTCCATGCGGCCCGCGCTGCGGGAAGGACGCTACGGGGACGCGCTGGTGGAAGCAGCTCAAACCTTGGGCGAGCGGATTGCGGCGGCCAAGGGGGTCCGCCTCGAGGTGGAACTGCCCCGGCGGAGTCCGCCGCCGAACCCGGATCTTCCGTGGGCCGCTCTTCTGGCCGGGCTGGCGGGACTGGCTCTCGTTCTGGCTGCTGCCCGAACCAACCGGCGCCGGTGGGCGTATCGCAGTTACCGCGCCTATGACAACGATTGGGTTCCGGCGCTGTTGGCAGCCCAAGTTCTCAGCGGACCCCGCGGGTTCGGCCGCGCCAGCGGCGGCTTCGGCGGTTTCGACTCCTCTGACAGCTTCGGCGGCTTCGGCGGGGGTGATGCCGGAGGAGGCGGTGCTTCGAGTAGCTGGTGAAGAACATGGAACGGGTGCTCCACGAGTTGGTCGAACGTCTCAAGAAAAGCCACGGAGACCGCTTGGTTTCCGTGGTGCTCTACGGTTCGGCGGCGGTCGGCGACCACCACGGCCGGTACTCCGACCTCAACATCCTGTGCGTGTTGCAGCGCGTCACGCCCCGCGAGCTGGGCGAGTCAGCGCCTGTGTTCCGCTGGTGGCGCGCGCTCGGCAATCCCGCGCCGCTGTTGCTGGGCCGCGACGAGGTGCGCACCTCGACGGACTGCTTCCCCATCGAGTTCCACGACATCCAGGAACGCCGCCGCGTGCTGTACGGCGAGGACGTCATCGCCGGGCTGGAGATCGACGACGCCTTCTACCGCGCCCAGGTCGAACACGAGCTTCGCGCCAAGCTGCTCCGTCTCCGCCAGAAGGCGGCCGGCGTGCTTCAGGATAAGGACTTGCTGCGCACTTTGCTGATCGATTCCGTCTCGACGTTCTGCATCCTGTTCCGCCACGCGCTGCGCTTGGCCGGCGTGAGCGCCGCCTTCGAAAAGCGGCGAATCCTCGAGCAGGCGCAACAGTATTTCGGGCTGGATCCGACCCCTTTTCATCGGATCCTCGATCTGCGCGAGCAGAAGCTGAAGCTCAGAGAGGTGGAACCGCTGCCGCTGTTCGAAGCCTACTTGCGGGGCATCGAGACGGTCCTCGGCGCGGTCGATCGACTGGAAAGGTGAGGTGAAGGGATGAAAGTTGCGGCAGTTGTGGGAATCGCGCTCCTAGCCGTGGCGCTGATTGCCGGCTTGAGCATGAAGGGCATCTACAACGAGCTGGTCACGCAGCGGGAGGCCATCACCGCACAGTGGCAGCAGGTAGACGTAGCCATCCAACGGCGGGCCGACTTGATCCCCAACCTGGTCGAAACCGTCAAGGGCTTCGCCAAACAGGAACTTCAGGTGATGCAGGCGGTCACCAGCGCCCGGGCGGCGCTCTTGGCCGCTCGCACCCCCCGGGAGCGCATCGCCGCCAACCAGGAGCTGGATGCCGCCATCGGCCGTTTGCTCGTCGTGGTCGAGAACTACCCGCAACTGAAGTCCAACGAGAACTTCCTCCGCTTGCAAGACGAACTGGCGGGCACCGAGAACCGTATCGCGGTCGAGCGCCGCAAGTATAATGAGGCGGTACAGAAGTACAACACGACGATCGCTCTGTTCCCCAACAACCTTGTGGCATCCGTGTTTGGCTTCACCCGCAATGACGACTACTTCCGCGCCGAGCCGGCGGCGCGCACCGTGCCGAAAGTGGCGTTCTGAGGAGCGGCGGAAATGAGCGTTCCCACGTATCCGAATTATGTCAATGGCGCGTGGCGCACCGGCGCCACCTTCGAGAACCGCAACCCAGCCAACATTGACGAGGTGGTGGGTTTGTTTGTCCGGGGCACACCGGAGGACATCCAGGCAGCGGCGGAGGCCGCCCAGGCGGCCTTGCCGGCTTGGTCGTCGTTGCCGGCGCCGGCCCGCGGGGCCTACTTGTTCCGCGTGGCCGAGATCCTGGAACGAAAGCTCGAACAGCTCGCTGAGGAAATGACGCGCGAGGAGGGCAAAACCCTGCCGGAGGCCCGCGCCGAGGTGCGGCGTTCGGTCAACATCTTCCGCTACTTCGCAGGAGAAGGGGCGCGCCTGCCGGGCCTCGTGGTCCCCTCCGAACGCGAACGGGTGCATACCTTTGCCATTCGCCGCCCGATCGGCGTGGTGGGACTGATCACGCCCTGGAACTTCCCCAGTGCGATCCCCGCCTGGAAGCTCGCGCCGGCGCTCGTCTGCGGCAACACGGTGGTGCTCAAGCCGGCTTCGGCCGCCCCGCTCAGCGCTTGGCGGATCGTCGAAGCCTGCCACGAGGCCGGCATCCCCAAGGGGGTCGTGAATTTCGTGGCGGGCGCTGGCGGCGAACTGGGCCGGGCACTCGTCCATGCGCCGCCGGTCAAAGCGGTATCGTTTACCGGATCCTGCGCAGTGGGCACATGGCTGCACGGTGAGGCCTCCAAACGGCGTCTCAAGATTCAGCTTGAGATGGGCGGCAAGAATCCCACCATCGTGCTGGCCGACGCCGACTTCGATCAGGCCGTCGAGAACGTGGTCAACGGCGCGTTCTTCTCCACCGGCCAGAAGTGCACCGCCACCAGCCGGGTGATCGTCGAAGAGCCAATCTACGACCGCTTCCTGGAAGCCCTGGTGGAGCGCACCAAGAAGCTGAAGGTCGGCAACGGACTGGAGCCGGGCGTGGACATCGGCCCGGCCATCGACCAGGCCCAGCTCGACACGGACTTGCGGTACATCGAAATCGGCACACGGGAAGCGGGCCCGCCGGTGGTCGGCGGCCGCAGGCTGACCGGCGACGGCTACGACAAAGGGTATTTCATCGAGCCGACGATCTTCGCCGGCGTCACCCCGGAAATGCGCATCGCCCAGGAAGAGATCTTCGGCCCGATCCTTTGCGTGATGCGCGCCAAAAACTTCGACGACGCCATCCGCATCGCCAATTGCGTGCCCTTCGGGCTGTCGGCGTCGCTACAAACCACCAACCTGTCCCGCGTCTTCGAATACGTGCACCGCATGGAGGCGGGCCTTCTCACGGTGAACCTGCCGAGTGCAGGAGTCGAGTATCAACTCCCCTTTGGCGGCACGAAAGATTCCAGCTTCGGACCGAAAGAACAGGGTCCGGCGGCCCTGGAGTTCTACAGCGACTACAAGACGGTTTACGTGAAATATTGAGACGCTATGCGTTTGGGACAAATTCGTCTGGACGGCAAGGTCACGGCGGCCGTTTTCGAAAACGGCGCGGCCCGGCCGATTCCGGGCTACACGGTGTTGGAACTGATTCATAAATCCGAGAAAGAGGGCGTGGAACTGGCGGAATTGGCGGCCGAGAACGCCAGCCACCACGCGGAACCCGTCGAGCCGGTCATTCCCCTCCAGCCGGTGGAGGTGTGGGCCTGCGGGTGCACGTACGAGGCCAGCGCGGCTTTCCGTGACGCCGAACATGGCACGCGCGAGGGCTTCTACGCCGCCGCCTACCGCGAGCCGCGCCCCGAGATTTTCTTCAAAGGCACGGCGCGCGTCTGCGTCGGTCCGGGGCGCCCGATCGGCATTCGCCCCGATTCCCGTTTCACAGCGCCCGAGCCCGAACTGGCGCTCATCCTGGGCAGCAAGGGCAAGGTGCTCGGCTACACGCTGGCCAACGACGTCTCGGCTTGGGACATCGAGCGGGAAAATCCGCTCTACTTGCCACAGTCGAAGGTTTATACGGGCTGCTG
>JANWXD010000023.1 GCA_025055455.1 Bryobacteraceae bacterium | reverse complement strand
CTCGAAGCGCATCGGCTACCAGCCTTCGTCGGGCGGAAAGACGTTGGCGTAGCGGACGCTCGTGCGCGGCTCCGCCATCATCTCCGCCACCGTGTCGCGCCAGACCTGATAGTGGCGCGTTTCCTTGTGCTGAGCCGGGGCCTCCGGGGTGCGGTACACCTCGACGAGGACGAAGCGCGCCGGATCGTCGGCTTGCTGAATGACGTCGAAGCGGGCCACGCCAGGCTCCTGCACGCTCTGGCGCGCGTTTTCGATGGTGGCCTGCTTGAAGGCGTCAATGAACTCCGGTTTCACGCGGGCGTGCACGTGGACGATGATCATGGGACCTCCTGTCTCGTGTGCTCATCGTTCGATCGCAAGGAAGACATTGTCGGGCGAGCGGGCCTCTCCGACCGCAGCGGTCAGCGGCAGTTCGCCGTCGGGAGCGGTTTCCGGCACACGGACGGCAATCTGGTACAAACCGGCAGAGCCGGGCGTCAGCGCGCCGCCGAGGTACTCGGCGTGGAGCCCGCCGATGCGAATTTCGGGCTCGTGCCGCAATCGCCTTTCGCCGCTCACGGCGCGTCCCTCCTCCGCCGGCGGATCGGTGGGCCCGAAGCCCGTGCCCCAGAGGATCACGATTTCTCCAGGGCGTGCTGGCGAAGCATCCCGGCCGGGAAAAAGCTCCTGAGGAGCGACGAGGCTCGTGAAATGGGTGCGCGTGGCGACAACGTACTTGCCTGCCCACAGAAAGAAAGCCGGGTCGAAGGTGCGCGCCTCGGCGGTCACGGGATCGCTGGGGACGCCGTCGCGGATCACCCGGATCTCCACAGGGCCGGGATGGATCTGCGGGGCGAGCACGTTGATCTGCCCCGGGCTGACGTAGGCTACGTAGCCAGGTTTGCCGTTGAAGCGCACCCCGACGCCGTCGAGCTGTTCGGGGAGCTTTCCCGAGACGATGTCGGCGTCGCGCCACGGTCTGGGAGCGCCGGCCAGTTCGGTTCCCAGAACCGTCACCCACGAGCCGGGCGCGAATCCTTCACGGAAGCTGGCGGCGTTGACGACGCCGCCGGGCGCTCGCACGGAGGGCTTCGCCGCCCGCGCGTAGACGCGCACGTAGTCGATCAGCATGGTCTGAGGGAACACGGTGGTTTGGTCCGGATAGCCGGGCCAGTTGCCACCCACCGCGACGTTGAGCAGCAAGTGAAACGGGTGGTCAAAGACCCACCGGGCGCCGGAGGGAAGATCCTTCGGTGTGCGGGTTTGGTAGAGGACGTCGTCCACGTACCAGCGGATGACTTCCGGTTCCCATTCGACGGCGAAGAGGTGAAAGTCGTCCGCGAAGCGCCGGCCTCCGGGGAGGGTGTAGGAAGCTCCGATTCCGCGGCTGCCCGAGTATCCCGGGCCGTGAATGGTGCCGTGGACGGTAGACGGTTCGCGCCCGATGTTTTCCATGATGTCGATCTCGCCGCAGGCCGGCCAGCCCACGGTGGCGATGTCGTCGCCGAGCATCCAGAAGGCGGGCCAGATGCCCGGGCCGTAGGGGAGCTTGATGAGCGCTTCGAAGCGGCCGTAGGCGCGGGAGAACTTGCCGCGGGTGACCAATCGCGCGGAGGTGTACGGCCGCGTGATGCCCTCCGGGCCGGTGTAGGTTTCGCGCAAGGCGCGAATGACGAGCTTGCCATCTTCGACGGCGGCATTCTCCGTGCGCCGCGTGTAGCACTGCGACTCGTTGTTGCCCCAGCCGTGGCCGCCCACGTCGAACTCCCACTTAGCGGGATCCAGGCCGTGGCCGTCGAACTCGTCGCTCCAGACGAGGGTCCAGCCGGGCCGGTATTGGGCGGCCAGTGCGGCGGCCAAGCACAGTCCGACAAGGACGCGCGACATCACGGCAAGGATTCTAGCGCAGTGGGGACGGTGTGGCGTTAGGCGGGCTCGAGACGGGCACAGGGAGACAGAGTGGTGCGCCCCGGGGAGCCGAGAGTTCTCCGATGCGGTGCGGACGACGGCCCGGTTGCATCCATTCCTCCAGCGCACTATAATTCCAGCTTTTCCCGCGTCCCCCGAGAGGAATATGCGCACGCTGAGAGGAGTACGGATGAGCAGACGGCAGGAGCTCAAGGAGCGGCTCGAAAACGGCTTGCGGATTTTGGAGGCGATTGACCGGCGGCGTGCTGCCGGCTATCCGGGAGCGGGCTGGGCAATCGAACGGCGCATTGTGGACCGCGAGTTGCGCGAGCTAGAGCGGGAGTGGGCGACGCATCCGACGGTGCCCCTCCGCACCCTCGCCGAAGAGGGCTGATCGAGGTGGCGGCCGCGCTTCAGTCGGCCGCGTCAATGGCCTACAAGATTTCTGAGATTGGCACCGGGACGGGCGGGTGTTC
The DNA here is from genome assembly GCA_025055455.1 of Bryobacteraceae bacterium. Taxonomy (GTDB): domain Bacteria; phylum Acidobacteriota; class Terriglobia; order Bryobacterales; family Bryobacteraceae; genus JANWXD01. Next base: position 59,927 of record JANWXD010000023.1, on the reverse strand, counting down.
CCTCGGCAGCGTTGCGGACCGACGCTCAAGCGCCAGCCGGCTTCGAATTAAGGTTGTCAAGCAGGTGCTGGACGCCATTGAGGAGACACGCGACTGAGAGGCTGGACTTCTGGCTAGGCAATCGAGGGCCGGTCGAACGAAATCCCCCAATCGGCTCGAGGGTCAACGGATGCCAAACCTGGCCAGTCGGGGAAATATAATCAGCCTACTTCATTGGACAGAATCAATGGCCTGAAAGATTTCCGGCAGCGGGAGCGCCACCGGTGGGTCTTGGATGCGCAGGATTCCATCCCGGGCTTCGCGCATCCCATCGGCGGTGCAGACCCAGGCGCGGCGCGTTTTGGGATCGATCAACCAAACGTAGCGGACGCCGAAGCCGAGATAGTCGGCGATCTTTTCCTGCATGCGGCTGAAGCGGTCCTCCGGGGAAAGGATCTCGATGACCACCAACGGCGGCTGGGTGAAAATCTGCTCCTTCGGCCGGGTGCCGGCGACGAGGCAGATATCGGGCACGCGGAAGCGGGTGGCAGTGATTCGCAGGCGCTGTTCGAGGAAAGGATAGAGCCTCCACTCCTTCGAGTGAAGCTTGAAGAAAGCATAGATTTCCCCTTGCAACTCCCCGTGATCCCGTTCGCCCACGTTGCGCTCCTCGAGCTGGCCGTCCACGTAGTCGCAGTCCGGCTCGTACTCGGTGTGGAGATATTCTTCGACCGGCACCGCAAGCGTGGTCGCCATCGTCTTTATCATGGCATGCCCGCCGTGCGCAGAGCCCGGCTGAGGGGTGGAATCAGCAGCCGTGCTGGCCGCGTCAGGTACTGCTCGCGCCAGCGCCGGTGCGCTTCGGTGTCCGGGAAGCGTTCCGAGGGCGGGTAGGGATAGCGCGACATGCCGTGGAACGGCAGCGGCTCGACCGACTGGGAATAGGCCGTATTGAAATCGCCGTCTTTGTTCCAGCCGTCGAGCTTGAGCAGAAAGTTGCGGCGCCAGCCCGAGGGCACCGGTGGCAGCGATGCAGCCCGGAAGCGTAGGCGGATCTCGTCGCCCGAGCCCATGATCACGTAGCGGTCGTCTTCGGCCTCGAGCAGTTCCCGCACGTCGCCGTAGCGGGTGTAAAGGCCGGGCGTGGGATTCCACATCGAGACCGGCGATACGCGTGCGTAATCGAAGGCCTCCGGCTGGGCGCGCTGCGGGTGGATGATGGCGCGCGAAAAGCCGCGGAAGCGCAATTCGGCTTCGTGTGGGCCGAGCTCGGTCAGGCGCACGGGAGGCGCACTGGAGTCTTCAGCCAGAAAGATCTCGTCCCAGTACAGGCACAGGTTCGTCACGATGCGAACCTCGCGGGAGCTCGAAAGAAACTTGCCCGTCAAGTCCACCACGATGGTTTTGAGCTGGCCGGCGGGGATGCCCATGTCGGCGACGACGGTTTGCCAGCGGCCGCGGGCGTCTTTGACTTGGAGATACGGCAGAAATAGCGCCCCGTGGCCTTGCTGGGCCAGGCGGAAGAAGGTGCTGCCATCGGCCCAGTCGACCCAGCCGCGGAGCACCAGGATCGCGCGGTTGTCGCGCGCGGCGTCCGGCCCAAAGTCGAGCTCCAGGGAGTGCGTTTCGGCCACGCCCGTGAAATCGCGACGGAAGCTGGCGGCGTAGACGCGGTCCGCGCGCCGCAGCTCGTCGAGCATGTCGTTTCCCTTGCCGTCCCGGGCCCGCACCGGGTAGATCCGGCCCCGCACGCCGAACAGGCGGAATTCAGGAAACGGCGGCGCTTTGAATTTCTCGTTCGTGAACACCTCGACATTTGCCGGATGATCCACCGCCAGCAGACGGATCTGGTCCAAATACGTCACCTCCCGGAGTTCCTCGGTGACACGCACCTCGTAGTAGTCGTCCTTGGGCACCAATCCTCCGGCCGGGATCTGGACATACTCGTCGTGATCGACCGGGAAGTAGGCGTCATCGCCAGCCCGTGCGCCGAGGGGCGCCACGCCCAGAGCGTCCCCGATGAACTGAAATTCGCGGCCATTCCAGGTGAAGATCATCGGGCACGATCCGGACAGCCGCTGCGCCTCTTCGAAGGCCAGTGCCCGGCCAGCTACTTGCTTGGGTTCGTTCTGGATCAATCCGTTGGGCCACGTGATGCGTACGGTGTCGACTTCTTTGTTGGTGCGCAGCCCGAACAGCAGGGGTGCCCCAGTGTAAATCTTTTTCTGATAAAGCAGTCCCGATTTAACTTCAACTTCTGCTCCAGGCGCCAGCAGCAAGTTCTTCACGCCTTTCAGCTTGACGCGCAGCCACTGGGTTGTCAGCGCGGTGCGGTTCAGCAGGCGGTAGATAGCGCCGTCAGTGCCCGCGGCAGCCACATCGATCCGCCCGTCCAGATCGAAATCCGCTGCCGTCCATGCCGCGGCCGCAGGAAGCCCCTGAGGGGTCTTGCCCGGAACGAAGCGCCGGGCGCCTTGATTGCGGTACACGGAGCTGCCGGAGAGCAGATCGGCCAAGCCCCGGTTCTCGAAGTCGGCCAGGGTGAAAGCCCCGTCGAACCGCGGCCCGGCGGCCGCTTGGAACTGGCCCTGCCGATTCCATAACCACACAATGCCGGACGAGGTCGCGGCAACGGCGTCCATCCAACCGTCGTTGTCCGCGTCGGCGGCGAGCAAATGGCGCGCCTGCGCCGGCAGGCCGTCCACAGCGACCTGTTCGAACTTGCCAGCGAGACGGTCCCGGTACAGCACGCCCGGGCGATCTGCGTAGGAGACGAGCAGATCCATTCCCTTGCCGTCGGCGATGGAGCGGAAGGCGACCGCGTCGAGCGCGCGGCCGGGGGCGAACGGGAACTCGCTGGTGCGGTCCGCCAATCCCGCCTCCCCTTGGTTGCGGAGCAGGACGGAGCGGTCGCCGAACAAAAAAAGATCCAGGTCGTAGTCGTGGTCGTAATCGAGCCAAACCGCTTTTTCGAAACGGCCGAAGGCCAAGCCCGGCACGTCCGCTTTCTGGAACCGGCCTTTGCGATTGAAATAGAGGGATGGCCCGGTGGGTAGTAGGACGAGCACGTCCACTAAGCCATCGTTGTTGAAGTCGGCCGGGGCGACGGAAATCACGCTCGCCAGCCCTTCAAGACCAGAGCGGGCCAAGAGCGTGAACCCGCCGGTGTAGATCGCAACGCCTTTCTCGCTCCAGACCAGGAGGTCAGGCCGGTCGTCGCCGTTGACGTCGACCACGGTGGCGCCCGCAGTCCTGGGATCCGCCGCGCCGGTGAGCTTTTGCACCTGGAAGCGCAGCTCGGCGGCGGGTGTGTCGTCGGCGGAGGCTTTCGGATCCACCACATCGTAGAGCTCGGCGTAAAAGCTCCAGTCGACGTCCTCGGGTGTAGGGGAACCTTCCTGACGCTTTTTGATCTCTTGAAAGATCTGCAGCTCGCGGGCGGCCTCCTGTTCGCGGCCGATGCGGCGGTACGCGTTGTAGAGCTGAAAGCGCGCCGCGGCCAGATTCGGGTCGAGGTCGCGGGCTTTTTCGAAGGCGCGCAACGCCTCATCCGGCCGGTTCAGCAGCCGGTAGAGCACGCCGAGGTTGTAGTGCGAAATCGCCTCGTCCGGGACCAGCTGGACCATGCGTTCGAACTGCTCGGCCGCGCGGGCGTAATCGCCCTCTTTCTTGAACACGATGCCCAGATTGAACCAGGTGTGCGGCAGGTTCGGATCCTGCTTTTGCACTTTCTCGAGCTCGGCGACGCCTTCCTTGGTCTTGCCAGCCCGCAAGAGCGCCAGGCCGTAGTTGAGGCGGTCGCGGGCCGAGTCGGGAGCGAGCTCGAGAGCCTTGCGCAGCTCCTCGACGGCTTCCATCTGGGTGGTGGGACTCTCGTAGTAGGCCTTGCCAAGGTTGCGGTGGCGCGCCAGCTGCTCCTCGCGAACGGCGGCGGTATCCGCGCCTCGTAGAAACAAAAACGCGGTGCCGGCGACGGCAAGTACGGCGATGGGAACGCGGAGCTTCATACAGGTCCGGGAACCTACGAGCACGATTGTAACCCGCGACCGCTGTCGTTCGTCGGCAAGAAGTTTGCAGCGACGCCCGCGCTAAGATGGGTCTCGTGCCGGGCGTTGGGATCGAGCGGTTGCCCGCCGGTCTGCGCGCGACCGTGGCGGAGGCCGTGCGCCGGATCGTGGAGGGTTACGGGCCGGTGGAGAAGATTCTGCTGTTCGGCTCGGCGGCGCGCGGCGAGCAGGACGAGGCGAGCGATCTCGATCTGATTGTCATCAAGCGCACCACCGAACGTTTTCTGCGGCGGCTGGTTTCCGTGCCGGATTTAGGGACGCCTGCCGATGTGTTCGTTTATACGCCGGAGGAGTTTGCCGAGATGCAGGCCGAGGAGAATCCGTTTGTCCTCACGGCGCTCCGTGACGCGGTGGTGCTGTACGAGGCGGGCGGGGACGGATGAAGGATTCCGCGCGGCAGGCGGCGCGGTGGTTGCGCCAGGCCCGCTACGACCTCGAGCAGGCGCAACGGCTCCTGGAGCAGCAAGTCTATGCGTACTCTGCGTTTCTTGCCGAGCAGGCGGCGCAAAAGGCGCTCAAGGCGTTTTTGATCTCGCGCGGCCGCCGGTCCGTGATGATTCACTCGGTGGCGGAGCTCGCCCGGGAAGCCGCTCGATTCGATGTGGAGTTCTCGGCGTTGATCGACCGGGGGCGGCGTTTGGACCGCCACTACCTGACCAGCCGCTACCCGGACGCACTGCCGGATCCGGTGATTCCGGCCGAAGCGTACGCGCGAGAGGACGCCGAGGAGGCCGTCGAGGCCGCGCGAGCCATTGTCGGGCTGGCGGCGGGCCGGGTGAGTGGCGGGACGGAAAGCGCCGCGGGCCAGTAACCTGACGCCTCCTGGCGAAAGTCTTGGTTTATATTTGGACTGGGGAGTGTGAAATCACGATGAACCGCCGCTATTTTCTGATGAGTTCGGCCGCAGCGGCCGCCTCCGCGGCCAAGTCGCTTGCCAGCCCGAACGATACGGTACGCGTGGCGTGCGTGGGCGTACGGGCGCAAGGGCGCGCGCACATTCAGGTCTATTCGAAGATGCCCAACGTGGAGGTTGCGGCGCTGTGCGACGTCGATGAAAACGTGCTGAACGAGCGCCTTCAGCTTGCCGAGAAGCTCACGGGCAAGCGCCCGAAGGCCTACGTGGACTACCGGAAGCTGCTCGAGGACAAGTCCATCGATGTGGTCTCGATCGCGACGCCGAACCATTGGCACACGCTCCAGACGATTTGGGCCTGCCAGGCAGGCAAGGACGTCTACGTGGAAAAGCCGCTGTCGCACAACATTTACGAGTCGCGGCAGATCGTGGCGGCGGCCAAGAAGTACAACCGGATCGTGCAGCATGGCACCAACAGCCGCTCCAGCGCTGCGCTGCGCGAGGCCATGGAGAAGCTGAGGGAGGGCCTGATCGGCGACGTTTACATGGCGCGCGGCCTCTGTTTCAAGTGGCGTGACACGATCGGGCGGACGCCTCCCGAGCCGGTGCCGCCAGGGGTGCACTACGATCTTTGGCTGGGCCCTGCCCCGCAGCGGCCCTTCACGCGGAATCGCTTCCACTACAACTGGCACTGGTTCTGGGACTACGGCAACGGCGACTTCGGCAACCAAGGCATCCACGAGCTGGACATCTGCCGGTGGGGGCTGGGGGTAACCTATCCGACTAAGGTGAGCGCCATGGGCGGCCATTTCATGTTCGACGACGACCAGGAGACGCCGAACACGATGGTCGTCACTTATGAATTCGACGCTGCGGGCAAGAAGAAGCTGATGGTTTTCGAAGTGCGCCACTGGATCAGCAACCACGAAGCGGGCATCGGGGGCGACAAGCCGGGAAACACCATCGGGAACATTTTCTATGGCTCCAAGGGCTACCTCGTGATCGACGGATACGACAAATACTGGACTTATCTCGGTAAGGAACAGCAGCCGGGGCCGGCGCGGCGCGAGGGAGGCAACAACTGGGCGAACTTTATCGAAGCCGTACGGAGCCGGAAGGTCTCCGACCTGAACGCGCCGGTCGAGGAGGGGGCGATCTCCTGCGACCTGATGCACCTCGGCAATATCTCCTACCGGCTGGGCCGCTCGCTGCGAGTCGACCCAGCTACGGGTCAGGTCATCGGCGACGAAGAAGCCAACCGCATGTTCCGGCGCGAGTACCGTAAGCCGTTCGTAGTGCCGGAGAAGGTGTAGAGGCTAAGTCTCCGACAGCCTGCGAAGGATTTCGTCCGGGACGCGGGACTTGAGCTCGGGGTAAGCTTCGAGCAGCCGCTCGATATCCAGCAGATCCTTGCGGCGCTTGCTCGGACGCCTTTCCGGATCCAGCGCCGCCCAAACCTTCCCTTCCAGCACATCCTCGAGCCGTGCGACCGGAAGTTTCATGCCAAGAATCTCCCGGACGCCGGCTCGCTCCACGAACGTCGCATAGCGCGGATCCGTTTGGATTTGAACACGGAGACCGGAACCCGGGGCGGAGACATTCAGACTGTGGACGAAGCGCTCCACGCGGAAGCGGTCGCGCAACAGGCTCTCGACAGCACCCAATTGCTCCGCCGCTACGGCCAGATCCAGGTCCAGGCTCACCAGCGGTTCTACGTAGGCGTTTACCGCCTGACCGCCGATGACGCAGTAACGAATGCCGCTCGAGTCGAGGAGCGCGAAGATTTCGTCCAGAAAGTTGCTGGTGTCCATGAGGACCGCTTTCAAGAGAGCACGGGCCTGCATGCGTGCTCCGCGATGCTAGCGCACCTGGGCCTGCCGGTCGGTGGGGGGGACCTCGCCCGCGTGCACTCGATACACGCGGCGGTGGGTCCGGCGGGCGAACTCGACCAGCTCCGGATACGGCCGGTCCACCACGTCCACGAAGCCGAGATTGTAGTTTTCTCCGTCGAAGCGGCCGGTAGCCGGCTGGTCACATAACTGGAAGTAGTGCGTGCCCACGATCGCGGCCTGAGCCGCGGCCCGCTCTACGTAATACTGATAGGCCACGCCCCGTTCGGTCTGGTCCTTCACCATGACGAGCGACGGCGCCAGGCCCCGTTCCGCAGCGCCGAAGTGAAACTCTCCGATGAGAACCGGACGTTTCACCAATCGGTAGATGTGGCGGATCTGGTCGGCGGGCGGCTCGAAGCGATAAATGTTGATGCTGAAGACGTCGAAAACGTCGTTGGCCCGCAGGACCGGATCCGGGGCGCTGCCGGCCCACCGGATCCCGAGCACCATATGGTTCGGGTCGGCCTTGCGAATGGCTGCGGTCACAGTCCGGAAATATTTCCGGCTCAGCTCCTCGAGCAGCGCAGCGCGCGTGGCGTCCGTATCGCCGCGGTCCCGCAGAAACTTCCGGACGAACTCCTGGGTCGCCGTGGGCTCGGGATCCCGCAGAATCAGGTCAATGAGGTTGCGCTGGGGCCAGCGGGGCTCGTTGCCGATGAAGTAGCCGATCAGCCGGGGCTCTTGGCGGAAGCGGCCGCACTGAGCCACGGCGTCCTCCTCGCAAGTGCGCGCGAACTCCTCGGAGTAGGCGTCCGGATAGCCCTGCCACGACTTCCTGGTCCGTCCGATGCGCACGTTCGTTACGAAGGGCAGCGGCGGATCCTGATGCAGGGCAGGATCCGACCAATTGCCCACGGTGTTGAAGCCCCACGAGCGAAGCCGGCGGGCCGCGGTCTGTTTCCACCGCCCAACGAAGTCCGCCTCCGAATAGCGCAGGCGCGCATTGGCGTGATAAAAGTCCACCGTCTCCGCGGACTCGGGCGGAAGCTGGAAGAAAAGCTTCTCGCGGCCGGACAGCAGCGGACTCGGGTCACGATAGCGAACGCAATCCATGCCGGTCGAAAAGAACAGGTGTCCGTCGGGATCCACCAGCCACCAGCGTCCCGCGATCTCGGTCGCGTAAAAGAAGCCGGTGGCTCGGTGTTTGCGCTCCTTCCAGCCGCCGTAGTCACAATAGCCGAAGTCCGGCGTCCGAGCCAGCTCTTGCTCTTCCCGCTTCCAGGCGGCGCGCAGTTCATCCACAGAGCGCACCTTGCCCGGCCACTCGAGCGGTGCCCACTGGCCGAACTCGTCCACGACGGGCCGATCGAGGTAGACTTCGTCTGGCTCGACATCCCGCGTCAGCGCGAACAGGCCCAGGTGTAAGGTGACGGTGCGGTTTGGGTGCATGCGGATGGCGAGCGCCACGACGTCGCTCAGGTCAATGTGATTGCCCCAGTTCGAGATCCAGTAGCCTTTGAAAGGGCGGTTGTTCATGTACTCGCGCAGCAGAAACGAAGCCGGGATGGAGGCTTTGACGCGGACTCCCTGATAGGGATGGATGCGATAGGTGAATGTCTCCCCGCGACGGTTGCGGATCTCGAGCTGCCAGCGGATGGTGGAGTCGGAGAGGAATTCGAAGGTGAGGCCGCCCCAGCGAGTCCAGTCGCGGGCCGCTTCGGGCACGGGGAGCACGAGGCTGCCCGGTTGCTCGGCGGACTGGAAGCGCAGCACGACGGTGTCGGGACGCTGGCCGGGTTCAACCAAGACGCGCGAGATGTCCGCCCGGGCGAGGTTGTCGCGGCTGAGGATGCCGGCCAAGGGATTGCCCGTCAGAAAGGCGACCAATAGGCACAGCAGCGGAGTCATGACGGCCTCCGGTTGGAGCGGTACCATTCAAGCGTTCGCCGAAGTCCTTCTTCCAGACTGAAGCGTGGCGAGTAGCCCAGATCGCGAGCTGCCGCCGTAATGTCGGCTTGCGAATGGCGCACGTCGCCGGGGCGCGGCGGCCCATACACTGCCGGCAGGGCGATGCCTTCGATTTGCTGGAGCGTGCGCCAGACGGCGTTGAGGGTGTGCCGGCCTCCGGCGCCGGCGTTGTACATCCGTCCGGAAACCCCCGGGGCGCGCGCCGCGCGCAGCGTGATGTCCACGACGTCCTCGACGAAGGTGAAGTCGCGGGACTGCTCGCCGTCGCCAAAGATGGTGGGCGGACGGCGTTCGAGGAGGCAACGCATGAAAATCGAGATCACGCCCGAGTACGGACTGGATGGGTCCTGCCGCGGCCCGTAGACGTTGAAGTACCGCAGCGAGACCGTTTCCAGGCCGAAGCAGGAGGCGAAAACTGCGGCGTAGTATTCACCGGTGAGCTTCTGCACGGCGTAGGGCGACTTGGGCTCGGGCGGCATCGTTTCCCGCTTCGGCAGCGCTTCGCTGCCGCCATAAGCTGACGACGAGGCCGCGTAGACCACGCGGCGCACGCCTCCCGCGGCCGCCGCGCGCAGCACGTGGAAGGTGCCGTCGATGTTGGTTTCATGGGAGGGCACGGGATCCTCGATCGAGCGCGGGACCGAGGGAATGGCGGCCAGGTGAAAGACCACGTCGGCACGGCGCAGCAGCGGCTCGATTTCCTGGTAACACCGGACGTCGGCCCGATGGATTTCGATGCGGCCGTTCAGGCCGTGCAAATTCTCCGGGCGGCCGGTGGCGAAATTGTCCACGACGACGACTTCGCCCGAGCCTTCGGCGAGGAGAGCGCGGACCAGAGCCGAACCGATGAAGCCGGCTCCCCCGGTGACGACGTAGCGGCTCACAGACGGGCGATCTCCGCTTCCAAATACCGTAGCGAGTCAGTGGCGATTTTTTCCGCCCCGAAGCTGAAGTCGAAACACTCCAGCGAAATCCAGCCGGCGTATCCACGGCGCTTGAGCACGCGCAGCAGCGGCTTGAAATCGTAGTCCCCAGTGCCCGGATGGCGTCCGTCCATTTCGTTGACGTGGACGTGGCGGATGAGGTCGAAATAGCGGTCCACGAGCACGTCGTGGCGCTCGACCTCCTCTATGGCGTTGTGGGTGTCGAACATGGTGCGCACCGCCGGGCTATCGATCTGCCGCACGATGCGTACGGCTTCGTCGAGGGAGGTCACCACGTCGCAATCTCGCTTGGGCAAGGCTTCGACCAGGATGGTGACGCCGCGTTGGGCGGCGTGGGGCGCCACGCCCGCAAGGCCTTCGATGAAACGCTGCGTGGCGTCGGCGACGCTCGAACCACCGGTGGTCGAGCGCTGTTTGGGCGAGCCGAACACCATCACCGCATGGTCACCCAGATCCGCGCACAGATCTACGAGGCGGCGCACGTGCTCCCAGCTGCGCTGGCGTACGGCTTTGTCCGGCGTGGTGACGTGCAATCCCTTCGGCGCCATCAGGATCCAGTGGAGACCGACGAAGGTGAGACCTTCGCCTTCCATGGCGCTACGGAATTCGCGGCGCTGGTCGGAAGTGAGGCTGTTGGGATCCTCGGCCAGGGTGAAGGGGGCGATTTCGATGCCCGTATAGCCGGTTCTGCGGATAGCCCGGCACGCGTCCGTGAAGGGCCACTTGTCGAAGACTTCGTTGCAGATCGAATGACGGAACACGAACGCCATTGCCGTCATAGTGTACCAAGTGTATGGAGCTGCTCCCGGCCCGAAGAGGGACTCCGGAACACTAGCGATGCGCGAATCGGCCCCACGCAAATCCGACGCATTCCTCTCTGCTCGATCGCTGCGCTAGTCGGAAACCGAGTCTGCCGCGGCGCGGGCATGGTAGGAGCTGCGGACCAGCGGGCCGGATTCCACATGCCGGAACCCCATGCTTCGGCCCGCGCGCCCCAGCTCCGCAAATTCTTCCGGGGGCACGAACCGCATCACGGGCAGGTGGCGAGGCGAGGGGCGGAGGTACTGCCCGATCGTGAGGATGTCCACGCCGGCGGCGCGGAGGTCGCGCATCACGGCCAGGACTTCCTCCATAGTCTCACCAAGTCCGACCATTAAGCCGGACTTGGTGGGGATGTCCGGGCGCCGGTGCTTCGAGTAAGCCAGGATGTCGAGCGACCGCTCGTAACGGGCGCCCAAGCGGACCTGACGATAGAGGCGCGGCACGGTCTCGATGTTGTGGTTCAAGACGTCCGGTGCGGCGTCGAGGACCATGTCCATCGCGTTGTGCGAGCCCTGGAAGTCCGGGATCAGGACTTCGACCTGGCAGCCGGGGACGCGCCGGCGGATGGCTTGGATCGTCAGGGCGAACAACTCCGCGCCGCCGTCCTTTCGGTCGTCGCGGTTGACACTCGTAATTACCGCGTAGCGCAAGCCCAGGGCGGCCACGGCCTCCGCGACGCGCAGGGGTTCGTCGTAATCCACCGGCAAGGGCGCACCTTTTTGTACCGCGCAGAATCCGCAACGGCGCGTACAGACGTTGCCGAGGATCATGAACGTGGCGGTGCGCTGGTTCCAGCACTCCCCCACATTGGGGCAGGCGGCGCTCTCGCAAACGGTGTGGAGGCGCAAGCGCCGGACGAGATCCTTGAGCTCGCGATAGTTTTCCCCGGCCGGGGCCGGCGCCCGCAGCCAGGCTGGACGCACCACAAGTTCAGTTGCGGGTAACGCCACCCCAGTTTTTCCGGGAGCGGGGGTCTCGAAATTGGGAATGGCGTAGCCTGTCACCGAAATTGTGATTGTAGCGTGGCGAGGCGGGCCTCCACGGAGCGGCGAAAGTTTTCGTCTTGAAGGGAGGCGAGATTGATCCGGACATTGGCCTCGGCGCCGGTGAAGGCGGCGCGGGCCAGAGCGCGGGCCGTCTCGATGTCCGAGGACAACTTGGCGGGCGCCTGTCGGCTCAACTCCTCCAGGCGCTTGTCCAAGGCGGCTGCGCGCTCGGCGACTTCCAAGGGCACCGCCGCGGCCTGCTGGAGCGCCCGTTCGACAAACGGTCCGCGTTCCCCCTTGGGCTTCTGGTAGGCCGCCACGACGGCGTCATAGGCCTGGGCGTCACGGCGCACGGCCGCGCTGAAGAACAGCCGCTCGCGGGCAAATTCGTCGCTGGGCAATTTCGCCAAGCCCGCCACCATGGCGCCGAGGGCGGCGGCCATGGCCCCGGCAGCGGCTGCGGCGCTGCCACCACCCGGCGTGGCTGTCGGCGCCGCGAGCGCTTCCAGGAATTCCTCGAGCCCGGCCGATTCCATGGCGGCGGCGAGGCGGTTTTCGAGCACGAGGTCCGAGGAGAAATTCTCGCAGCGCAGGTAGAAGTCCGCCGCCATTTCCAGGGCCCGGCGCGGGATGAGGCCTACGATTTCGCTGCCCACGATGTCCACCCCGTAGCGTGCGGCCTCTGTGCGCACCGCCTCGAAGACGCGGTGCACCGGCGTCTGCTCGAAGTCCGTCAGATTCATGGAAACCTGGGCCAGATTGCGGGAGGGCAGCAAGACGCCCATGGCTTTGACGTAGCGGAAGCCTCCCGAAGAGAAACGGATGGCGCGGGCGATCTTCTTGGCGACTTCCACGTCGGCCGTGCCCAGGTTGATGTTGTAAGCGACCAGAAACTTGCGCGCGCCAATGACGACCGCGCCCGCGGTCGGGTGCAGCCGGGGCTCGCCCACGTCGGGCGCACGATCTGGATTCGTCAACACTTCCTCGCGCAGCCCTTCGAACTGTCCCCGGCGGATGTTTTCGAGGTGGACGCGGTCGGGCCGGCGTGCGGCGGCTTCGTAGAAGTACACGGGCACGCCGAGCCGCTGCCAGACGGCCTCCGCCAGCCGCTCGGCCAAGCGCACGCAATCCTCCATAGTGATGCCTTCGATCGGCACGAACGGCACCACGTCGGCGGCGCCGATGCGCGGATGGACCCCTTGGTGGCGATTCAGATCGATGAGCGCGACGGCGCGTTCGACGCTGCGGAAGGCGGCTTCGAGGACGGCTTCGGGCGGCCCGGCAAAGGTGAGCACGGAACGATTGTGGTCGGCGTCCATCTCCCGGTCGAGCAGCACCACTCCGGGGACGGAAGCGATGGCGGCCGCGATTTCCTCCACACGGGACGCATCGCGGCCTTCCGAAAAATTCGGGACACATTCTACGAGTTTTCGGGCCAATGGATTTCCCCCTGCCGGTACAAGATCTGGCCGCGTTTCATGGTGAGCGCTACGAGGTTGACGCCAAAATGATACGGGATTTCGCGGTAATCCGGCACGTCCAGGATGATCAAGTCGGCGGCCTTGCCCGGCTCCAGGGATCCGACCTGGTCGGCGCTGCCGATAGCGCAGGCGGCGTTGATGGTGGCAGCGGCGATGGCCTCGGCCGGGCTCATGCGCATGTGCGCGCACGCCAGGGCGATCACCATCGGCATGCTGCAGGTAGGGCTGGTGCCGGGGTTGAAATCCGTCGCCAGAGCCACCGCCGCGCCTTGATCGATCAGGGCGCGAGCCGGAGCGTACCGGTCGAGCCCGAGGTGGAACACCGAGCCGGGCAGCAGGACAGCGACGGTTCGCGACTGGGCGAGCGCGGCGATGTCCGAGGCGTCCACCTGTTCTAAATGGTCTGCGCTCATCGCGCCGAGCTCCACGGCCAGGCGGGCGGCGCCCGTCCGGGAGAACTGCTCGGCGTGGACTTTCAGCGCGAAGCCCATCCGCCGGGCGGCCTCCAGGTAGCGGCGCGCCTCATCCAGACTGAAGGCTCCGCGGTCGCAGTACACATCCACGAAGCGCGCCAGTCGCCGGCGGCGGATCCTCGGCAGCATCTCGGCGCACATCCAGTCGATGTAGTCCTCGGCCCGGCCTTCGAATTCCGGCGGCACGGCGTGAGCCCCGAGGTAGGTCGGCACGATATCGAGAGGCTGTCCCTGCAACGCCGCCAGCACGCGCAAGGTTTTCATTTCGCCGGTGCGATCCAGGCCGTAACCGGTTTTGGCTTCGATGGTCGTGGTGCCGTGGCGGACGAACCACGCCACGCTCTGGCGCGCCTGGTGAAGGAGACGCCGGGAGGAGGTGGCGCGCACGGCCTTGACGCTCCAGAGAATCCCTCCCCCGGCCGCCGCAATGTCATGGTAGGAAGCGCCGGCCAGCCGCATTTCGTAATCGGCCAGACGGGGCGGTCCGCAGACCAGGTGCGTGTGGCAATCCACGAAACCCGGCATCACCACGCGGCCGGAGGCATCCAGTTCTTCGGCCTGCCGCGCCGCGGCGAGGTTTTCCACCCGTCGGGCTGGCCCGGCGTCGACAATCCGGCCGTCGCGAATCAAGAGGGCTCCGTCGGCGACGAGTCCGACATCTTGGAGCGCCACGCCACGCCGGGGAGCCGACGGGCCGCGCAGGGTGAGTAGCTGCCGGGCACCCCGGACGAGCAGCGCGTCACCGCGGCTTGGAGCCTCCTGCTGTTCGCGGGAACTGAAACGGGGCATTAGCCCTGCGGAGGCCGACGCATGGGGATCCGGAGCCCGACGCGTTCGGCGAAACGGATCGCATCGTCGTAGCCCGCGTCGGCATGGCGCAGGACACCGAGGCCAGGGTCGCACGTCATGACGCGTTCCAGGCACCGCGCCGAGGAGGGTGTGCCGTCGGCCACGGTGACATGGCCCGCGTGGAGCGAATAGCCGACGCCCACGCCGCCGCCGTTGTGGATCGCCACCCAGCTGGCGCCCGCGGCGGTGTTGAGCAAGGCGTTGAGCAGCGGCCAGTCGGCCACGGCGTCGCTGCCGTCCCGCATGCCTTCGGTTTCGCGATAGGGCGAGGCGACGGAGCCGCAGTCCAGATGGTCGCGGCCGATGACGACCGGCGCTTGCAGATCGCCTCGCGCGACCATGCGGTTGATCTCGACCGCGAAACGGGCCCGTTCGCCGTAACCGAGCCAGCAGATCCGCGCCGGCAGACCTTGGAAGCGGATCCGGGAGCGCGCCAGGCGGATCCAGCGGGTCAGCGTCTCGTTGGCGGGAAACAACCGGCAGACCAGCTCGTCGGTGGCCGCAATGTCGGAAGGTTCCCCGGACAGTGCAACCCAGCGGAAGGGGCCCCGGCCCTCCAGGAACATCGGCCGGATGTATTCCTGCACGAAACCCGGGATGGTGAAGGCCTCTTCGACCCCGCGATCGGCCGCCATGCGGCGGATGTTGTTGCCGTAGTCGAAAACGACGGATCCCATCCGCTTCAGGTCGAGCATCGCGCGGACGTGGATGGCGATGGAATCCATGGAACGGCGAAGGTATTCTTCCGGATCGCGGCTGCGGAGCTGGGCGGCCTGTTCCACCGTGAAGCCCGCGGGAATGTAGCCGTGGAGGGGATCGTGGGCGCTGGTTTGATCGGTGAGCAGATCCGGGACAATTCCCCGCCGAACCATCTCGGGAAGCACTTCGGCGCAGTTGCCGACCAGGCCGACGGAAAGCGCTTGTTTGTCGTGGACGGCGTGGCGGAGGATCCGAATCGCCTCGTCCAGCGAGTTGACCATGATGTCGCAATAGCCGGATTTGAGACGGCGCTTGATGCGCTCCGGATCCACCTCGATGCCGAGAAAGGCGCCTCCGTTCATCACGGCGGCCAGAGGCTGGGCGCCGCCCATGCCGCCCATGCCGCCGGAGACCACGAACTTGCCGGCGAGCGAGCCGCCGAAGTGCTTGCGGGCGGCGGCGGCGAAGGTTTCGTAGGTTCCCTGCACGATGCCTTGGGAGCCGATGTAGATCCAACTTCCGGCGGTCATCTGGCCATACATGATGAGGCCGAGCCGCTCCAAGGCGCGGAAGTGCTGCCAGTTGGACCAGTGCCCGACGAGATTGGCGTTGGCGATGAGGACGCGGGGGGCCTCCTCATGGGTTCGGAACACCCCGACGGGCTTGCCGGACTGCACGAGGAGGGTCTCGTCGTTTTCGAGCGCCTCCAGCTCACGCACGAGGGCGTGGAAACATTCCCAGTTGCGGGCGGCCTTGCCGGTTCCGCCGTAGACGATGAGCTCCTGAGGGCGCTCGGCCACTTCCGGGTCGAGGTTATTCATCAGCATGCGGAGGGCCGCTTCCTGCTTCCAGCCCTTGCAGCGCAAAGCCCCGCCCCGAGGGGCGCGCACGACGGTCTCGAGTGTCTCCATACCTTCACTGTAGCGCCGCCTGGCAAAGTCGGAACCGGCGGCGGCCGATCCTCCTATAATCGGATCCGGAGTGGTCACGGATCCCGTGCCAGGATCCCGCGCCTTGCGGGAGCAGTATTTTCGCAGCGACGCCATGGACACGCTGGTCCTGCCGGAGGATGACCGGCTGCGGGAGGCTGCGCGCGCCATTGAAGTGGCAATGCAGACTGGCTTGGTGGCCTCGGTGCGCGCGGCTTGCGAACGTTTTCTGAATCAGGCGGCAGCGTTCTACCGAGTCCCGGCGCCCCGCGTGCGTGTGCTGGCGGCCCGGCCCCTCCGTGTGCGAGAAGGCGGCTGGGCCACGGAGCTGTTCGGCGATTACGACCCTCGCACGGCAACGATGCGAGTGTGGATGCGGACCGCCATCCGGCAGCAAGTGACCTCCTACGGCACGTTCCTGAGCACGCTCTGCCACGAGTTCTGCCACCATCTGGACTGCGTGCTGCTTGGGTTTCGCGACACGCCCCACACGCGGGGTTTCTACGAGCGGGCGGCGGCTCTGTACCATCACGCCCGCGGCACGCCGCGCAAGCGGTTGTTCTGGCTGCCTATGCCCGGTGGGCGCTGGCGCATCGACTGGCCGCGGACGAATCGGGGAGGGTAGCCCTCGGCTGTCAGCGTTCAGCGATCAGCCATAGCGACCCGCGATCAGCGCTCGGCGGTCAGCGACTTCCAGTTCGCGCGCCGTGCAGCGCCGCAACCCAACCCTAGAGCCCGGAGCCCGCCGTTGGCGAAGCCGGCGACGTGCTCGGGGTGGTAGGATCGTCGGCGATGCGACTCTGCGCCTTGTTGCTAGCTGCCGTCACAGCGGCTGCCGATGCCCAGGAGCTGTTTCTGGCGCTCGAGGGCCGGTCCGGTCCCGGAGCGGGTAAACACGTGGTGCTCGTCAGTGGCGACGAAGAGTATCGCTCCGAAGAGGCCTTGCCGCAGCTGGCGAAAATTCTGGCCGTGCGCCACGGATTCCGCTGCACCGTGCTGTTCGCCATCGAGCCGGAGACCGGATTCATCAATCCGGATCGGCGGAACAACATCCCGGGCTTGGAAAGCTTGCGCCACGCGGACCTGATGGTTCTGTTCGTGCGGTTCCGTGACCTGCCCGACGAACAGATGAAGCACATCGTGGATTACGTCGAGTCCGGGAGGCCCATCGTCGCCTTGCGCACTTCCACGCACGCCTTCGATCTACGCGCCAGTCCGACGTACCGGCAGTGGAGTTGGAACAGCAAGGAGCCGGGCTGGGAAGGGGGCTTCGGACGGCGGGTGCTGGGCGAAACCTGGATCCGCCACCACGGGCGTCACGGCCAGCAGAGCACGCGCGGCATTGTGGTTCCCAGTGAGCGCAACCATCCCATTTTGCGAGGCATCTCCGACGGCGACATCTGGGGACCCACCGATGTTTACGCCGTGCGCCTGCCGTTGCCCGGCGATAGCCGTCCGCTGGTGCTCGGCCAAGTGCTGGAGGGTATGGAACCTTCCTCGCCTCCCGTCGCCGGCGGGCAGAACGACCCGATGATGCCGGTCGCGTGGGTGCGGACCTATACTGGTGCCCGCGGCAAGCCGGCCCGCGTATTCACGACCACTATGGGTTCCTCGCAGGATCTGCTGAGCGAAGGCTTCCGGCGACTGCTGGTCAACGCCTGTTACTGGGCCCTGGGGCTGGAGGACCAGATCGCTCCGCGCGGCGACGTCGCGCTGGTCGGTGAGTATCGGGCCACTCCCTTCGGATTCGGCGGATACCGCAAGGGGCTGCGCCCGTCGGACTACCGGTGAGCGCGCGGACGCCGGTTACACCTCGAGGATGACGGGGACGATCAAGGGGCGGCGTGAGGTTTCGCGCGCGATGAAACGGCGCAAATCCGTACGGATCTTTTCCTTCATCAATCCCCAGTCGGCCCGCTCCTCGGGCGTGGAAGACTCGAGAGTCCGCAGCACCACTTTGCGGGCCCGCTCGAGCAGTCCGGAGCCGTCCTCGGCGGCCACAAAGCCCCGGCTCACGATTTCCGGCGTGCCTTCGGTCTTGCCCGTGTGCTTGTCGATGGCGATGATCGGCAGCACGAAGCCGTCTTCGGACAAATGCCGGCGGTCGCGAATCACGACGTCCTCGACCACTTCATCGAGCGAGCCGCTGTCGATGCAGACTCGGCCCACCGGAACGCGCTCGCCTTTGCGGGCGCCCCGTTCGTCGATCACGAGGGTCTCTCCGGTTTCCAGAACGAAGGCTTCTTCGAGGCCTTGATCCCGCAGATGGGCAGCCAAAGAGACGTGCCGGGCCAGCTGCCGGTACTCGCCGTGGATGGGTACGAAGTAACGGGGTCGCACGAGGTTCAGCATGAGCTTCAACTCTTCCTGGCTGCCGTGCCCGGAGACGTGGACGGGAGGATTCATCGCGCCGTACCAGATGTCGGCGCCGCGCCGGGCCAGGTGGTTGATCATGCGATAAATCGCCTTTTCGTTGCCCGGAATGATGCGAGCGCTCAGCACGACAGTGTCGCCCTGTTCGACCGAAAGGTAGCGGTGGTCGTCTACTGCCACGCGGTACAGCGCCGACATGGGCTCCCCTTGGCTTCCGGCGATCAGCACCAAGACTTTCGACGGCGGGGCTTGCATGATGTCCTGCGGGCGCAGGAGCAGTCCGTTTGGGATGCGCAGCAGGCCCAGGGAATGGGCGATTTCGGTGACATGGAGCATACTGCGTCCGACAAACGCGACCCTGCGCCGGAATTCCACCGCCAAGTCGACGAGTTGCTGGATGCGGTGAATCGAAGAGCTGAAGCAGGACACGACGACGCGGCGCTCGGCGCGGTTGAGGATGTCCTCGAAGCGCGGACGCACGGCGCGCTCGCTCTCGGTGTAGCCGGGGCGGTCCACGTTGGTCGAGTCCGAAAGCAAAAGAAGCACACCCCGGCGCCCATAATCGGCCAAGCTGTGCAAGTCAAAGAGCTCATTGTCGGTGGGGGTCGGATCGATCTTGAAGTCGCCGGTGTGGATGACGACGCCGAGCGGGGTGGTGATGGCCAGGGCCACGCAGTGGACCATCGAGTGGGTAACGTGGATGAATTCCACCTGAAAAGGCCCGATCCGAATCCTGTCGCCAGGCCGGACAGGGTGCAGCTCGGGTTGCGTTTCGAGCTCGTGCTCCTCGAGGCGGCGCTCGACCAGCGCTAGGGTGAAGGGCGTGCCGTAAACGGGCAAATTCAACTCCGCCAGCAGAAAGGGTACCGCGCCGATGTGATCCTCATGGCCGTGGGTCAGGATCAGAGCGCGGACGTGCTGGCGATTCTGGACCAGATAACTGAAGTCGGGCGTTACAATGTCCACGCCGGGCAGCTCGTCCTCGGGGAACATCATGCCGGCGTCGATGACCACGATGTCGTCACCGTAGCGGAGGGCCAGGGAATTCATGCCGAACTCCCCCAAGCCGCCCAACGGAATCACCTGGAGGACGTTAGAGGCCATAGGAAACACTTTAGCGTAGCACAGCTTGCCGGCAGACTCCGCTCCCCTTTCGGAAAGTAGTTCCTTTTCAGTTAGTTAATAATGAAAACGTGGAATGCGGCTTGAAATAAAAATGCTCACCTCTCAGGGAGGTGAGCATTTATTTGCCCTGCCGCAGCAGGACTCGTTGTGTTGGGAGAATCAAGCTCGACGGAAACACAACCGTCAGAACCTGTGTGATTCGGATATTAGTCCGAGCCGAGGTGCAAGTCAAGCAAAAAAAGACCGGAAAGTTGGCAGCGGCAAGCCGTTTGGCTGAAACGGCTTAGCGGCCACCCGCGCCCGGGCTCAGCAGCCGCCGCCAGCTGAAAACGGACGAAGAAACCCGACAAGTTCCGCTCTAAGTTACGGACGCCGTTGAAGTTGTTCGACACGAGGGCGCTAGTGCCCCGACCCGGTACCTGGCGCTCGATCCTCCAAGTGAAGGCGGATCATCGGGTCGGACTCGGAAACGCCGAACCACGCGCGGGAAGCCCAGCGAACGCCGCCGACGACCAATCCTCCCGCCAGCGCGATGAGCACCAAGACCCCTACCAACGCCAGAATGGTCAGGATGAGATCTCCAAGGTCGTCGCGTTTGCTCGGGATCAGCTCGCTCCAGCTCAAGCTGGCGCGGTATTGCACCCGGGCCAGCAGACGCTCAGCGGCATCGGGATCGGGCGGGGAGAAAATCACGGCAATCAATGGCCCGGCGCGTTTGGCTATGGCGCCGTCGAGCTTCTGGAAGGCCTCCAGCCGCTCGCGGGCGATGTGGGGAGTGGGATACGAAAACAACGCCAGGCTCATTTCGCCTCGCGGGCTGCGGTACCGCGCCAGTTGCGCTTCGGTGCCGTAGTGGAACGCGGCTACGGAAGGCGGCACCCGCGGTTCGAATCGTTCCAGCGAGGCCGGCCCGATGACGAAGCGTTCCGAGTTGGGGGTGCGATCCGCCTTCGGCAAGTAATCGGTGAGAGTAGGAAGCGAGGATTGGTCCAGCCGTGGCAGCCGGTCGAACAAACCGGCCAGTTCCGCGATTTCCGGCTTGCGGCCTTGAAACCGGAACAAATAGTTGCCGAAGGCGAGCCACAACGCTTGGGGAGTGGCTGCGGCCAACCTGCCGATTTCGGAAGGTTCGGCATCGGGCGGACGCTGCCACTGAAACGCAGCCAAGGCGCTAGTGGGATCTTTCAGGCGCCAGGCGACGGCGGAAAACCGTAGGGTTCCCGAAGCGTACTCCACCTCCTCCGCCTCTTCTAGCCCGTACTCCTCCCATATGGCGCGGTCGGCAGCGGGAGGGGCAACGGGGCGGGCCGAGACCTTGGTGAACACGCCGAACTGGTCCGGCCAGATTCCAGCCTGAGCGCCGGGCAGCACCAATAGCAAGGCGAGAACTAAGCTCCGCAGCATTTCTTGTACTTTTTGCCGCTGCCACAGGGGCACGGCTCGTTGCGTCCTACTTTCTTGCCCTTCACCACGGTCTGGGTGGCGACAGCCCCGGCGCCGGCAAACTGCACCTCGGCCAGTTCCCGCTCCTTTTTGCGCTGGATATTACGGGTGAAATCTTGAATCGAGGCGTGCGTTGCGGCCCGTTGGGTCTCCACCACGCCCGCCAGCTCGAGGGACTCTTCCGACTCTTTGGGCTCCTCGCGGTAGGGGAGCGGAGGGGCTTCCACCGGTTTGAGGAAGAACAGGTAGCGGACGGTCTCGTCCTCGAAACGGTCCATCATCGCCTGGAAGAGCAGGAAGGACTCTTTCTTGTACTCGACGAGCGGATCCTTCTGACCGTAACCGCGCAGCCCGATCCCCTCCTTGAGGTGGTCCATGGACAGCAGGTGATCCTTCCACTGCTCGTCGATGACGTGGAGCATGATGAACCGCTCGGTTTCCCGCATGACCTCGGGCCCGATCATGCGTTCCTTTTCTTCGTACTTGCGGACCAGCTGGTCGTAGATGTGGTCTTCGATCTCGGCGGCGTTGAGGTTCCGAAGCTCCTCGATGGCGATCTTGACGCCGAATTGACTCAGCACGTCGGTCTGAAGCCCGAGCAGGTCCCATTCATCGGGATGGACGTTCTCCGGGCACCGGGTCGCGACGAAGGAACTAACGATGCCGCGCACCATTTCCAGGACCCGCTCTTTTTGGTCCTTGCCCTCCAGCAGCTGCCGGCGCATGCCGTAGACGGCCTGGCGCTGCTTGTTCATGACGTCGTCGTACTCGAGCAGGTGCTTGCGCGCGGCGAAGTTTTGGGCCTCGACGGCCTGCTGGGCCTTGGCGATGCGCTTGGTGATGAGCCGGGACTCGATCGGAACGTCCTCCTCCATGCCGAGGCGGAGCATGAGGTTCTGGATGCGGTCGCCACCGAAGATGCGCAGCAGATCGTCCTGCAGGGACAGGTAGAAACGGGACGAGCCGGGATCGCCTTGGCGTCCGGCGCGGCCGCGAAGCTGGTTGTCAATGCGCCGCGCCTCGTGGCGTTCCGTGCCGATGATGTGCAACCCCCCCAACGCCACGACTTCGTCGTGCTCGCGGTCGCACTGCTCTTTGAACTTGCTGTAGATTTCTTCCCACTTGGCGCGGGGAACGCGGTAGTAGTGACCCTGATGCTGGAAGTAGTAGAACTGCTCGTCGGGCAGGAACTTCCACTGGGATTCGGGGATCTGCTCGGCGAGCTTGTCCTTCAGGCAGGCTTCCTTGGCCATGAACTCCGGGTTGCCGCCGAGCAGGATGTCGGTACCGCGGCCGGCCATGTTGGTGGAGACGGTGACGGCGCCTTTGCGTCCCGCCTGGGCGACGATGTACGCCTCGCGTTCGTGGTGCTTGGCGTTCAGCACCTCGTGCTTGACGCCCATGCGCTTCAAGATGGCCGACAGCTTCTCGGACTTTTCGACCGAGATGGTGCCCACCAAAACCGGCTGGCCCCGCTCCTGGCAGGCTTTGATCTCTTTGGCGACGTTACGCCACTTCTCTTCCTCGGTGCGGTAGACGATGTCGTCGTACTCGCGGCGAATCAGGGGCTTGTTGGTCGGGATCACGACGACGTCCAGGTTGTAAATCTTGTTGAATTCGGCCGCTTCGGTCTCGGCAGTGCCCGTCATGCCCGCCAGCTTCTTGTACAGCCGGAAGTAGTTCTGGAAGGTGATGGTGGCCAGCGTCTGGTTTTCCCGCTCGATCTTGACGCCTTCTTTCGCCTCGATGGCCTGGTGGAGGCCGTCGCTCCAGCGGCGGCCGGGCATCAAGCGGCCCGTGAACTCGTCCACGATGATGACCTGGCCATCCTTGACGATGTAGTCCTTGTCGCGGTGGAACAGCACGTGGGCCTTGAGGGCCTGCTCGACGTGGTGCTTCCACTCGATGGTCTCGATGTCCCAGAGGCTCTTCAGACCGAGCAGGCGCGCCGCTTTTTCGAATCCCTCGTCGGTGAGGGCCACCGTGCGGTGCTTCTCATCCACGGTGTAGTCGCCGGTGTAATACTTCTCGCCGGGCTCTTTGCCTTCGATGACCTCTCCGCGGATGAGCTTGGGAATGATGCGGTCCACCTTGTAGTACTTGTCGGTGGATTCTTCGCTCGGGCCGGAGATGATGAGCGGGGTGCGGGCTTCGTCGATCAGGATGGAGTCGACTTCGTCCACGATGGCGTAATGGTGGCCGCGCTGGACGCAGTCCTCCAGGCGGAACTTCATGTTGTCGCGCAGGTAATCGAAGCCCAACTCGTTGTTGGTGCCGTACGTGATGTCGCAGGCATAGGCTGCGCGGCGCTGGCGGTCGTCGAGGTCGTGGACGATGACTCCCACCGTCAGCCCCAGGAAGCGGTAGATCTTGCCCATCCACTCGGCGTCGCGCTTCGCCAGGTAATCGTTGACCGTGACGATGTGGACGCCTTTGCCCTCCAGCGCGTTGAGGTAGGCCGGAAGCGTGGCCACCAGCGTCTTGCCCTCGCCGGTCTTCATCTCGGCGATCTTGCCTTGGTGGAGCACGATGCCGCCGATCAACTGCACGTCGAAGTGGCGCATGTTGAGGGTCCGGCGAGCGGCTTCGCGCACCACGGCGAAGGCCTCGATGAGCAGATCATCCAAGCTGGCCCCCTGGGCGAGGCGTTCCTTGAATTCGATCGTCTTGCGGGCGAGCTCGTCGTCGGAGAGCTGACGGACGCGGGGCTCGAGGTCGTTGATCGCCGCAACCAACGGCTGGAGTTTCTTGAGCTGCCGCTCGTGGTGGGTGCCGAAGATTTTGGCGATGAGCCGGTTGAGCATAGGGAAGCGTGTGATTCCATTCTAGCGTAGCGCGGCCTGCGCGCTGAGATAGAATAAGGACTCCCATGCGGAGGGCAGGTCCCGGCGTCGTTGGGATGATTTATCTTGTCACGATGTTCTCGGCTCGGGCGCTTTCCGTGGATCGCACGCACGCCCGCTCCATGGTCATCACGGAGCGCGGCATCGTGGCGACGAGCCAGACCCTGGCGTCGCAGGCAGGCGCACAGGTGCTGGCCCGCGGGGGCTCCGCCGTCGACGCCGCGATTGCCGCCAATGCGGTTCTCAACGTCGTCGAGCCGATGATGAACGGCATGGGGGGCGACCTGTTCGCGATTCACTGGAGCGCCCGGACGAAGGAACCGACCGGGCTGAACGCCAGCGGCTGGGCGCCCAAACGGCTCAGTCTGGAGTTTCTCCGCAGCAAGGGATTCACCGCGATGCCGCAGGAGGGCATCCATTCGGTGACGGTGCCCGGGTGCGTCGAGGGATGGGCGAAGCTGCACCAGCGCTTCGGGCGGCTCCCGTGGCGGGAGCTCTTCCGGCCGGCCATCTACTACGCCACGCACGGCTTTCCGGTCACGGAACTGATCCAGGCGGCCTGGGCGGCTTCGGAAAGCAAGTTGCGGCGAGACGAACACGCCCGGCGCCTGTACCTGCCCCAGGGACGCGCCCCGCGCGTGGGTGAAGTGTGGCGGAACGCGGAACTGGCCCGGGCCCTCGAGCTCGTGGCCGAGCAAGGCGCGGCGGCCTTTTACAAAGGCCCGATCGCGGAGGCGATCCTGCGGACCTCACGCCGGCTTGGCGGCACGATGGATGCTTCCGACTTGAGCGAGTTCCAGGCCGAATGGGTGACGCCCATCTGGACGGAATACCGCGGCTGGAGAATCTACCAGATTCCGCCCAACAGCCAAGGCATCGCCGCGCTAGAGATGCTGAATATCCTCGAGCGGTTTCCCATCGGCGCGCTGAGGCCAGGCAGCGCGGACGATTTCCACTACAAGATCGAGGCGCAGAAACTGGCCTACCAAGACCTGGCGCGCTACGTCGCCGACCCCCGATTCGTTTCCGTGCCGGTAGCGGGCCTGCTGAGCAAGGACTATGCCGCCCGACGTGCCGCGCTGATCGATGCGGAACGGGCCCGTTGTGAAGTCTCGCCGGGCCAGCCTCTTGCTTCCTCCGGCGATACGGTCTACTTGTCAGTGGTGGACCGGGAGGGCAATATCGTTTCGCTGATCCAGAGCATCTATCTGCCCTTCGGTTCGGGCATCGTGGTCGAGGGCATGGGGTTCCACCTGCACAACCGAGCCGGCCTGTTTCACTTCGACGAAAAACATCCTAATGCCCTGGCGCCGCGCAAGCGCCCGTTTCACACCACCATACCGGCCTTCATGGAAAAGGATCACCTGCATATCGGATTCGGGATCATGGGCGGCCTCAGCCAGGCCCAGGCCCACGCGCAGTTCGTCTCCAACATCGTGGACCACGGAATGAACTTGCAGGCGGCGTTGGAAGCCCCGCGGTTCACCAAGCTGAATTTCGGAGGCTGCGATTTGCTCATCGAGGGCCGGGTGCCGGCGGAGGTGCGCGCGGAACTCAAGCGGCGGGGCCACATTCTCGACGAGCGCAAAGACTTCGACGATTTGGTCGGCGGCGGCCAGGCCGTGATGCACGACTCGGCCACGCGCGTCAACTACGGGGCTTCGTGCCCGCGCAAAGACGGCGCCGCGGTGCCGGAGCCGGATCCGTATTTCGAGACGGGGACCAACCGGTGAAAGAGCTCTACCTGCGAGAGGCGCGGGAGAAGGCGGCAGGCGGGTACCGGCGTGCGATCGAGACGCTGCGGGCCAGCAGGGTAGAGGTGCCTGGCATCTTGTATCTTTTCGCTTTCAAGCCGGAGGTGGGCAAACCCCTGGAACGCCTCACCCAAGCGGTGATGCGCGGGCCCTCGCCGCTGAGCCCCGGTTGGCGGGAGCTGATCGCGGCGTTCACCTCGCGCCGGAACCACTGTCCGTTTTGAACCGAGAGTCACGCCGCCGGTGCGGCGGCCCTGCTCGGAAACGAGGCGCTGGTGCGCGCCGTGCTAGAAGACTACCATTCGGCCCCCATCTCCGACGCCGAAAAGGCGCTGCTGGCCTTCGTCGAGAAAGTTAACACAGACTCTCCATCGATCCGACAGGAGGACATCGAAGCCCTCCATGCCGCCGGCTGGAGCGACGAGGCCATCTTCGACGCCATCACGGTGTGCGCGCTGTTCAACTTTTTCAACCGCTGGGTGGACGCGGCGGGCGTGAAAGAGATGTCTCCGGAAGGTCATCGCGCTTCCGGCGAACGGATTGCCCGCCGCGGATACGTCATGAGCGGCGACGAATAGGGCTTGCGCCCATGGCCGGATTGAACGAGAATCGAGAAGGGTGACGTCCGCAGGCGGGCGTCGGATTCAGCCTCAGGTCGGAGGTTCCCATGCGCCGCAGAGCGTTTCTCCTCGCCGGACTTTGGTGTGCGGCTTGGCTTGTTCCCGCCGGCCGCGCCCAGAGCGCCAAACCCAAACCGATCCGCGTCGAGTTCAAGCAGTTCCAGCTCAAGAACGGACTGCGCGTGATCCTGGCCGAGGACCACGCGGCGCCCACTTACTCGATCTGCGTGACCTACAACGTCGGTTCGCGCGACGAGCGTCCTGGCCGCACGGGCTTTGCGCACCTGTTCGAGCACATGATGTTCCAGGGCTCGGAAAACGTGGGCAAAGGCGAGCACTTCATTCTGATCGAGAACAACGGCGGCAACATGAACGGAACGACGAATGCCGACCGCACGAATTACTTTCAGACTCTGCCCGCCAACCAGCTCGACCTGGGTCTGTTCTTGGAAGCGGACCGGATGCGGTCGCTGGTGATCAACCAGGCCAATCTGGACAATCAGCGCCACGCGGTGCAAGAAGAGCGCCGACTGCGGGTGGATAACCAGCCCTACGGGCGGACCTTCGAGGCGATCTTGGAAACGGCGTATGACAACTTCGCGTACAAGCACTCCACGATCGGCTCGATGGAGGATCTGAACGCCGCCACGCTCGAAGACGTGGCGGAGTTTTTCAAGACTTACTATGCGCCAAACAATGCCGTGCTGACGCTGGTTGGGGACTTCAAGACGGAGGAGGCTTTGGCGAAAGTCCGCAAATACTTCGAAGGGATTCCGTCACAGCCGCCGCCGAAAGAGCCGGACATGGCCGAGCCGGAACAGAAAGCCGAGCGGCGCAAACAGCTCGAAGACGCTTTCGCGCGCACGCCGCGGCTGGACATCGTCTACAAGATCCCTCCCGGGAACACGCCGGATTGGTACGCGCTCGACGTGCTCGGCGACGTGTTGCTGGGCGGGCAGTCCTCGCGCCTGTATCAGAAGTTGGTCAAAGAGCAGCAGGTGGCGGTGGGAGTGTTCGGTGGCGCGCAGGAACGCCGGGGGCCGTCGCTGTGGTCGGTGACCGTGATGGCACGGCCCGGCAAGGATCTCGGCGAGATCGAGAAACTCGTCTACGAGGAGATCGAACGAGTGAAGAAAGAGCCGGTCGCCGACTGGGAGTTAGAAAAAGTCCGCATGCAGTTGCGCCGCCAGCGAGCCCAGGCGTTGCGGAGCACGCTGTTTCGTTCGATTCTGCTCGGGCAATACGCGGTCTACTATAACGATCCTGGTTTGATCAACACGATCGAGGAGAAGGTCGCGAAAATCACCAAGAGCGATTTACAGCGGGTCGCTGCGAGGTATTTGAGGGAAACGAACCGGACCGTGGTGACCACGGTGCCGGCGGCGCGGCCGGCATCGGACGGGCGCTGAAGGAGGCGACGCGCATGACATCGCACATGATGTGGCGGCTGTGGGTAGTGACGGCAGCGGTGTCCGGCCTTGCTCAGGTCCCCACGCCTGCCGGGGAAAGCAAGGCCGTACCGGTGAGCAAGATCGAACGCAAGAACCGGGCGCCGGTCTCCAAAGAGATCCTCCGGGTGAAACTGCCGCGTCCGGTGGAGGCCACGCTCGACAACGGGCTGACGGTGCTCATCATGGAGGACCACCGCCTGCCGACGATCAGCCTGCAATTGCTGATCAGCGGAGCGGGCGGCCTATACGATCCGAAAGAGCTCCCCGGGCTGGCGAGCCTTACCGCGGAGATGCTGCGCGAGGGCACCAAGACACGCTCCAGCCGGCAGATCGCCGAGGAGATCGAGCGCCTGGGGGCGGGTCTGAACGCGGCAGCCGGCTTCGGATCCCCCGAGGCGGTCATGACCGCCTCGGGTCTGAGCGACAATTTCGAGGCCTGGTTCGGTTTGTTCACCGATGTCCTGTTGAATCCCTCTTTTCCTGCCGAGGAACTGAAGAATCTCAAAGACCGGCGGAGAGTGCAACTGCGGCAGCAACGCGCCTCGCCGAGCTTTTTGGCGCAGGAGCGGTTTGCGCGGGCAGTGTATGGGGATCACCCGGCGGCGGTGATCGCACCGACCTTGGAGTCTCTTGACCGGATCCGCCCCGAGGATCTGGCGCGCTGGCACCGGGAGCGCTGGGCGCCGCAAAACGCCATCCTGGCCATTGCCGGCGACGTCCGTGCCAAGGAGTTGATTCCCAAACTCAACCAGTGGCTGGCGGGGTGGAAGAGGACCGAACTGAGGGAAACGCTGCCGGCCCATCCGAAGCCGGCGCCGGAAAGGAGGATTTATTTGGTCAACCGGCCGAATTCGGTCCAGACGACGGTGGCGATGGGCAACATCGCCATTGACCGCCGGAGCCCGGATTACATCCCGATGGTGGTGATGAACCGGATCGTGGGCGGCGGACCGGCGGCGCGCTTGTTCCTCAACCTGCGGGAGGAGAAAGGATACACGTACGGCGTGTACAGCTTCTTCAGCGCGGCCAAGTATCCCGGGCCGTGGCGGGCCGGGGGGGACATGCGCACGGAGGTGACCGAAGGCGCCATGACCGAGTTTTTGAACG
Source organism: Bryobacteraceae bacterium (assembly GCA_025055455.1). Lineage (GTDB taxonomy): Bacteria > Acidobacteriota > Terriglobia > Bryobacterales > Bryobacteraceae > JANWXD01. The sequence continues at coordinate 31,329 of JANWXD010000023.1, read as the reverse complement.
AAATCCGCCGCATCCGCGAGGAGCTCGTCCCGGAGGCCGAGCTCGAGGAAGCCAAACGCGCGGTCGTGGCCAGCTTCGCCCTTTCCCTGGAGCGGCCCGAAGAAGTGCTCAGCTACGCCATTACGCGCAAGCTGTACGGTTTTCCCGAGGATTACTGGGACACGTATCCGGCGAAGATCATGGCGGTGACCGCCGCCGACGTGCAGGCGGTGGCGCGCAAGTACATCCAGCCGGAGGCGCTGCAAATCGTGGCGGTGGGCGACGGGGCCAAAATCCGGGGCGTACTGGAGAAGTACGGGCCGGTCGAGGTTTATGACACCGAAGGGCGTCCCTCGACCTGAGAGCCCGTTCAATAAAGAGCCCGTTCAATAATGAGTACATCTCAAATTCATGCCAGGGTGCTGAACATGACATCACATAACCGCATTTCTCGACGTTCGTTTCTTTCCACCACGGCGGCCATGCCGCTGACGCTGGTCGCGCAAGGGCGCCGGAAGATTCCCATCGGTTTGGAGTTGTATTCGGTGCGCCAGGATTTGGCGAAGGACTTGCCCGCCACCGTCCGGGCGGTGGCCAAGATGGGTTACGAGGGCGTGGAGTTCTTTTCGCCGTACTTCCAGTGGACGCCGGATTACGCCAAAGAGGTGCGCAAGCTGCTGGACGAGCTCGGCATCCGGTGCTATTCCACGCACAACAGCCCACGCGCGTTCGAAGGCGACGGCGTCGAGCGGGCCATCGAGCTGAACAAGATTCTGGGCAGCGAGTTCGTCATCATGGCGAGCGCCGGCAAGGTGGAAAGCTTGGACGGCTGGAAGAAAGTGGCCGAGACGCTGAACCGCGCCGCCGAAAGGATGCGTCCTGCCGGGCTGCGGGCCGGCTTCCACAACCACCAGGTGGAGTTCCGGCCGCTGGAAGGCGTGCGGCCGATCGAAGTTCTCGCGAAGAATACGGGCCAGGACATCACGCTCCAGCTCGATGTCGGCACGTGTCTGGAGGCAGGGGGCGATCCGGTCAAGTGGATCGAACAGAATCCCGGGCGCATCACTTCGATCCACTGCAAGGACTGGTCGCCGGATCCGAACAAAGGCTATCACGTGCTGTTCGGCGAGGGAGCCGCGCCGTGGCGGCAGATCTTCGATGCCGCCGAGCGCGTGGGAGGGGTGCAATATTACTTGATCGAGCAGGAGGGCAGCGCCTATCCTCCGCTCGAGACCGTGGAGCGCTGCCTGGCCAACTTCCGCAAGCTGCGCGGCTGAGCGGCAGGGCGCCGTAGATCGGCTGTTTTACGATGGCGGCTGCGGTCTGTGCCATTGGCTGGTGCGCTTGGTTGCCACGCACGACCGAAAGGGCTCTTTTCGCTTCGCTCCGCTGGGGGGCGCGACGTTCTTGCGAACCTTCTCCGACGAAGAACGCGCCCGTTTGCCGCAAAGCCTCGTCGTTCGGACGGCGGCGGGGGCCGTTTACACGCGCTCGGACGCCGTGGCCTACGTGCTGCGGCGGCTCGGCGGGCCGTGGGCGGTTCTGGGCGCGGTTCTGGCGGCGACGCCCCGAGCCTTGCGGGACGCGGGCTACGCTTGGGTCGCCCGGATCCGAGGGCACCTCTTCCCTGCCCCGCAGGACGTTTGTCCGGCGCTCCCACGGCCGTTGAGGGACCGCTTCGAGGCGTGAGCAAGCGCTCGGGGTAGCTTGGTCGTTGCCGCGCCGCAGGCGGCGACATGCGGCGCTGGGCCTCACGTTCCTTTCTTCCGAAATAGCCGGTCCAAGCTCCAGGGACCGGAGCCGGCCGTGACGAGGTAGAGAAAGATGAAGCAGTACAGCATGGCCAGCTCGCCGTTGTTCAGGATCGGCCAGAACCCCCGGGGCGCGTGGACCATGAAGTAGGCCACGGCCATCAGCCCGCTCAATAGAAAAGCGACCGGCGCGGTGAATAGACCGACCAAGACGAGCAATCCGCCGAAAAGTTCCAGGACGCCCGCGATCCAGGGCAGCGAGGGAAACTGCGCCACTTTGCCTCCGAGCACTCCGAGCATCTTTTGAAAGCCGTGCAGGCAAAAGCCGAAGCCCGCGATGATCCGCAGCAACGAGAGCGCATAGGGCCGCAGGTGCGACACGTTCATGGCGATATCCTCCTTCCCGATTAGGGATACCTCAGCCGAGGTCCGCATGGCAAACTAAAAGGCATCGATCCCAGCCACGCGCGCGTCTTGCGCGCCATCGCGGCGGGGAAACCAAAGAGCAGCCAAGTTTTGCCGCGCACCGGCTGGGAGTACTCGGGAGCCAAAAGGTACTAGAACTTCCGATAGACCTTGACGACAATTCTGACTGTATGGTACATAAGATTCTCGTTTAAGCATAATCTCGGCGCAGCGGGATGGTGCGAAGGCGGCGGCCCACGGTTGTGGAATATGTTCCAACCCTTTCGCTTCTTGCAATTGCCGATTCGGTGCTGCCGCGTTCCCACGGGGCGCCGAGTGGCGGGCGCTTGCGAGCTCCGGAGCGGCTTTTCCAGGAGTCGCAAGGGCGACTTTGGGAGGTAGAGACATGAGATCGGGCTTCCGAATTGCAAACGTGTGGTGCGGGATCGGTTTGGCTGTTTGTCTTGCGGCCTTCCCGGCCTCCGGGTCGGCCATCCTGTGGTATAACGGCTCTATAGAAGGTGTTTGGACCGTTGTCGCCCACGGCCGGGATCTGAGCCAAGATTTTGCACTCTATGATAACTTTTCCGTACCGTCGGTGGGGTGGCTGGTGAGCGAGATTTTCGCCGATAACGATGTGTGGGATGAAGGCGCACTCTCCACTCACTTCTTAGGTGCTGACTACGAGATCCGCAGGGGGTTAGCTCCGGGCAATGGTGGCACGCTCGTGGCGTTTGGTTACGCCGTGCCGGCGAGTTGGTCCCGGATGATCGGCCCGGGGAACGGGTATCGGCTTTCGGTGACGGGATTGAGTATCGCATTGGGGCCAGGCGAATACTGGCTGATGCTCCGGCCAGTGTTCAGCACTAACTTTGACTCAAGGAGGTGGCCGGTTTATTTACACCTAACCCGCGGGACCAACGGCGTGAACGCTGTCCTAGATGACAAATGGTTTGTTTACAGCGGATCAGCTGGCGTAAATTTCAGGCAAGAGAGGTTCCACGATACCTCCATGGGTCTGCGGGGCGAGCCTTTGCCTGAGCCGGCTACGTTAGGCTTGGTCGCGTGCGGCCTGGCGTTGGCGTGGGCGCGACGGCGGGTGCGTAGCTGAGCGGGCCGAGCGGAACTTGACCCACACCCCGAATGTGACAGAGAGCGACGGGCGGGCGGGTGTTGTTCCTGTGCCCCCGCTCTCTCGCATCCCTTGCCGATCCCGAAGCGGCGGTCACCGGAAGAGACGCTCGTAGTCGTGCCGGAACCGCTCCGGGCTCGGAGCTTCCATCTGCTAGGCCCATAAAGGATTCCGGGCCGCCCATGGGCGCGACGCCGGAAAGTACAGCTCACCATACGGACACGGCGTGATGGGGGGACTCTCGCCCCGGACAACTAGATCGGGCATCGGCTCGGATCGCGTCCCGTAACAAAAGCTCGGCGCGAGGCGTCAACTGTAAAGTGGCCCGGCACGATTCGTATCGAACGGCTTTTTGCTGCCCCGTGCCTTCACCACTTTGAGGCGCCTGCGTCACGTTCGAGCCCGGCGCCCGAACGGCCTGGCACGTGCACCCGCTGGGTCAGACCTTGATCGTGGAGGACAGCGTCGGTTGGGTGCAGCAGTAGGGCGGGCCCGTCCGCAGTACAAGGGCCCTCGAGGCCCCAACGAATGAGAAGCAGAACGGAACAGCGACGAGTACTTTTCTTTCGGCAAGTCACCGCGCGGGCGCCGGTCTGGCTCCTTTGCGGGTGGATCGTCGGAGCCGTATGGGCCCAACCGCTGCGCGCCGAACCCTCGGAGGGCCAGAGCCGGCCGGGCGCCCGCTCGATCGAGGACTTGAACCTGGTAGGCGCGGCCGTGACGCGGCAACCGATCGCAGACTCGATCCTGGGCGTGGACACCGCCTTCCGTCGGGCCCTGTTTTCCAAAGGGATGCTGTTACGCTTCGATTCGCTGCCGCGTTTCTCCTTCAACCTGCTCGATCCCCCGGTCCCTGCCTCCGAGCAGGCCTACATCGGTCATCGGCCGACATGGATTGCCGGCATGAACATCATCTTCTCCTGGGACATGCGGCAGCTGGGTTTGCGCCATGCGCAATTGCAGGCCAGCGCGGGCTGGAGGTGGACCACTTGGAATCCGGCCGGGCCGAAGACGGCCGGCCTGACGAGCCTCTACGTTTACAAGCGCTGGGGGGAACGGCGGGCCGAGCTCAAAGTCGGATACGTGCAGAACGATCTGGAATTCATCGGGATGCAAATCGGCGGCGTGCTGGCTACGGCGCCGCTGGGAGTTTATGCGGTGCTGCCGTATCAGGTGGGCATGTCCTACTTTCCTTTAGTCGCCCCGGGCATCAACCTGCGCCTGCAAGGTCCGGCTGGGATCTACGTCAAAGCCGGCGTGCAGCGAAGTCTGCATCCGGAAGGCGGGCCGGCTACGGTGCGGCACAATCGCACCGGCTTGCGGCTGTTCCCCCCTGGGCAGAAGCTACTGCAAATTTCCGAAGTGGGCTATCAGCGGCCGGCCAGCGAGCAGTCCCGGCAAACGTGGGTGCGGGCGGGATTGCTGTACAACACCAGCCAATACGCCAACAAGATCGATGGCGCCCGGGAGGCTGGCAATTACTGCGGCTATCTGTTGGTCGACTATCAGTTGGCCAAGACCCTGGGGCTTTCGCCGGCGCAGGGATGGTTCGCCGGCGCCTCCGCGATGATCGCCCCGGAGCGGTTGAACTCGTACACCCGTTACTACGAAGCGAGAGTGTACAAGAGAGGCCCGTTTGCCAGCCGGCCAGTCGACCTGGCCTCGTTCGTTTTCGCCTACCGCGGATTCAGCCGCTACGTAACCGATCGCTTACGGAGTCAAGGCAAGAGCGTTTGGGACGACTCGCTCTCCGGCACCCTGAGTTACTCGATGCGCGTCGCCAAGGGTTACTACCTGACGCTGGGGTTGAGTTACGTGCGCGGCGCCGCCATTACGCCGCGCGTGCCCAACTCCTTGACGCTCACGGTGATTTGGGGTTTTTATCTGTGAATTCACTGCGGCCGCACGGAGGTGTCCGCGGGAGAGGAAGCCAGCGATGACGGAACTCTGCCTGACGATACTGCTTGTGATCGCCAACGCGGTGGCCCAGGACCCACCGGCCGCGCCACGGCCTAAACCGGGCATCGCGACCCCCCTTGCCCCGGTGCGCTCTCCGGAGGTTTCTGCGGATGGTCGAGTGACGTTCCGACTCCGTGCGCCGAAGGCGAAGGAGGTTTCCGTAACCGGCATCTTCTCGCAGCCGCTCCCCATGCAAAACGATGAAGAGGGGGTGTGGTCGGCGACCGTCGGACCGCTGCGTCCCGATCTCTACGAATACGCGTTCGTCGTGGACGGGCTCACCATACCGGACCCGTTCAACCCCAGGCTGAGACCGGCCTTCGCCCGCTATCGGGGAAGCCTGGTGCTCGTACCAGGCGACATCCCTTGGTCGCCTTTGTCCGACGCGCCGCGGGGCGCCGTGACGCGGCATGTGTTCCGTTCTTCAGTGGCCGGTGATGAGCGGGATTTTTACGTGTACACGCCACCGAACTATGATCCGAAGCGGAAGCAGCCGTACCCGGTGGTGTACTTGCTGCATGGATTGTGGGACGATGCGCGCGCCTGGATCGAAGTGGGGGCAGCGAATGTGACGCTGGATACGCTCATCCACCAAGGCAAGGCCGCGCCCATGGTGATGGTCAATCCCTTGGGTTATGGAACCGCCAATGGGCCGGCGGACGTTGACCGCGAGGATATGCTGCCGAACTTCGTTCGCATCCTGCTCGAGGAGGTCATGCCGCAAGTGGAGAAACGATATCACGTTTCCACGCGACGGACCGAGCGGGCGATTGCGGGCCTGTCCATGGGCGGAGCGCAAGCGATTCTGGCAGGGCTCAATCACCTCGACAAGTTTGCCTGGGTAGGGTCCTTCAGCGGCGCGTTCAACCTCTGGCCGTGGACCCGACCGCCGCAGGCCAAACCGGTCCCCATGGGCCCCCCGAATCCGGACCGGCTTCGGCTGGTGGCGAGCGAACTTCCGAAAACATTTCCCAAGTTGGATGCCCGCGCCAACGCGCAAATTCGGCTGCTGTGGCTCTCCTGCGGCACGGCGGATATCCTCCTTCGGGTCAACCGGGAGTTCAAGGCGTACTTGGATTCGATCGGCGTTCACGCCAAATACACAGAAGTGCCCGACGTGGGTCACGTCTGGCCGCTGTGGCGTCGCAATTTTGCGGATTTCGCGGCGGCGCTGTTCCAGTGACGTTGGGCCATGAAGGCCGGGGGATTGCACGGCCGGCCCAGCTGCGGGAGGAGGCTCATGGCTGACGCCAAGACGCAGAAGTTCTTCCGAAACTGTCTTGTGGTGATGCTCGCCGTCACGGTGGGCGTCACCGGCTGGGTTTGTGTGAGGACGGCGTAAGAAGCGGTTTCTAGCCGCCGCAGCCTCCGATATCGTGGAAGGCGAGCGCGCTTGGCGGGCCCAGGGGGACGGTCTAGGAAACAGACGGCCGGAAGGCGCGAACTGCCCATCACTTGCGCATTTGCGGCGCGGAACAGCGGTAAACCAACTCGGCGGGGAGGCGTTCGACAAGCAATTTGGCTCCTCAGGCAGGACTCGAACCTGCAACCCTCCGGTTAACAGCCGGATGCTCTACCATTGAGCTACTGAGGAGTGGCGGATCAACCGTTATTTCACCAAAGCCGGGCCGGGGTTGTCAAACCCCCGGGGAACCTGGGCGCCCCCTCTGGCCCGACCCCCGGACTGACGCGACGCGAGTTTCTCGAAGCCGCTGCGGCGGCCTCGCAGGCGCGCCCGGATGAGCTGTTCGACCGCGCCGTCGTCGTGGACGCCCTGTGCCTCACCGAGTGGGCCGAAGCCGACCGCGTCGCCTGGCGGGAGTCCGGCTACACCGCTATCCATACCAGTCTCCCCAACCGGAATTTCGCCGTGGGCATGCGAGCGCTGCAAGCCTGGCGCCGCCGCTTCGCCGAACATGCCGACACGCTCATTCACTGCACGGCGGCGGCGGATGTCGAACGCGCCAAGCGCGAAGGGAAGCTGGCCGTGCTGCTCGGCTTTCAGAACGCCACGGTCATCGAAGACGATCTCAGCCATCTCGACCAGCTCTATGCCGCCGGCGCGCGGGTGATCCAGCTCACGTACAATTCCCGCAACCTGCTCGGCGACGGCTGCACGGAGCGGACCAACGCTGGCCTGTCGGATTTCGGCATCGCCTGCGTCGAACGCATGAACGCGCTCGGCATCGCCGTCGATCTGTCGCACTGCGGCGAGCAGACCACGGACGACGCCATCGCGGTTTCGCGCCGGCCGCCCTGCTTCACGCACACCATGTGCAAAGCAATCTACGACCACGTCCGCGCCAAGTCGGACCGGCAGCTCCGGGCGCTCGCCGACCGCGGCGGGGTCACCGGCATCGTCGCCCTGGGCTACTTTGTCGGGCCGAGGCCGGACACCTCGCTCGAGGATTTTCTGCGACACATCGACCACGCCGTGAAGGTCTGTGGCATCGAGCACGTCGGTTTGGCCAGCGACTTTCACATTCGCGGCATCCAAGCCACCGAGACGCGCGAAACATGGTACTTGCCGCGCCTGAAGATCTTCAAACCGGTCTACCGAGTGCGCTGGCCACCGTGGATTCCCGAGCTGGACCGCCCGGACCGCTTCCGCACGGTGGCTCGCGCGCTGGGGCGCCGTGGCTACAAAGAAGCGGACATCGAGAAAATTCTGGGGCGCAATTGGGTGCGCTACTTCCGCGACGTCTTCGGAAAGTGAGGCGCCGAAGCGGCCTGCGACGCGGGCGTTCGGTCGATACGGGCAGCGAAGGGCTCGGAAGCTGTCCCACGTGCGAATCGGGAATAGATCACAAGGCCCGCCGCTACCGACAGCCTCCGACGACCGCTCGGATCTTCTCGGCCAGCTCCGGCGGGAGGCGGTCCCGATTCGCTGGGGAGACCACGAACAACTCAGCGTCGCGCCGCGCTTTGACCTCGGCTGGAAAACCCTCGTCCCGCAACGTGACGGTGGCCAGCACCGGCGACGGCGCGTCCAACACACGGCGCACCGCGGCAACGAACTCGGGGCTGTAGCACTCCATTTTGCCGATCTCGTCCACGACGTAGAGATCCACGTCGGCCGGCGGCCGGCCCAGTTCGGAGGCGATTAGTCCCGCGAGCGCGGCCGGATCGACGCCGTATTTGCCCACCCGAATCTCGGACACCAGATCCACGTGCGCCAGGATTGCCTCGCCGCCGTTCCATCCGGCCGCGCGAAAACCCACGCGCCGGCCGCGCTCGCGCATCTCCTCGGTGTAAAATCCCGCCACGCGTAGCTCATCGAGCCGCTCGACCACGCGGCGGAGCACGGTAGTCTTGCCGCACCCGGGCGGACCCGTAAGGAGGAAATTCCAAACCATGCGCAAGCCGCCTCCCGTTGGCTACAGTAGCGGATGATGAGGCTGCCGGTGTGGATGGCGGGATTGTTCGTCGCCGGCGCCGTCCTGGCCCAGCAGCCGACCTCCCTGATCCCCGGGGACCCCCTGGCCTGCTTTTCGATGAGCGGCGCGCCGGCCCAGAATCTCTCGGTCGTGAGCGTGAGCGGGCCGGGCTTTGACCGAGCCCTGCGCATCCGCACGCCGTTCGATTCGGCCAACCCCTGGGACATCCGCGCGCGGTGCTTTAACACGCGGCCGGCCAATCAAGGTGACACGGTGCTCGCGGTGTTCTGGATGCGGACGCTGACCTCGCAGCGCGGCGTAGGGCTGACGACCTTCGTGGTGGAAAAAGGACGCGAGCCGTGGACCAAATCGGCTGAATTCACGACCGGGGCCGGCGCCGAGTGGAAAAAAGTCGAGATCCCGTTCACGATGCGCGAAACGTACCGGGGAACGGGCCCGGAGGGATACAACATCAGCTTCTGGGTGACGTTCGGCCCGCAGGAGATCGAGATCGGCGGGCTGTCGGTCGTCAACTACGGGCCGAACGTGCCTTACCGCCAGCTCGGGCTCACCGTGTGGCCGTATTCCGGACGGGAAGCGGACGCGCCTTGGCGCAAGGCCGCCGAAGAGCGCATCGAGAGGATCCGCAAGGGAGACATTGTGGTGGCGGTGCGGGATGACCAGGGCAATCCCGTGGCGGGAGCGCAGGTGCGCGTTCGGATGAAGCGGCATGCCTTCGGATTCGGCAGCGCCGTGGCGGGCCACGGATTGATGGACAATTCGCCTGCCGGACAGAAGTACCAGGAGATGATTCCCAAGCTGTTCAACAAGGTCGTGCTCGAAAATGACCTGAAGTGGCCGTTTTGGGAGACCTGGAGCCGCAATTCCGCCGCGTTCGCCCTGGAGTGGCTTCCCGCCCGCGGCATTACCGACATCCGCGGACACAATGTGATCTGGCCGGACCGCGGGAACCTGCCTCCCGATGTCGTGAGTCTGTTGAACGCAGGCAATCGCGACGCTTTGCGCCAACGGATCTACGATCACATCCGGGAAATCATGACCTGGACGAAGGGCAAAGTCACGGAGTGGGACGTGCTGAACGAGCCGTACACCAGCCGGGACGTGCAAGCGCTGTTGGGGGACGCGGAGATCGCCGTCTGGTTTCAGAAGGCGCGCGAGGCCGACCCCGGCGTCAAACTGTACATCAATGATTTCAACATCGTCGAAGCCGGCGGCTGGGACGTACGCCACCAGGACTTTTACTACGACACGATCAAGGCGATCTTGGACGCGGGAGCGCCTCTGGACGGCATCGGGCTCCAGGGCCATTTCAACCAGAATCTGACGCCGCCTGAGCGGGTGCTCGAGATCCTCGACCGGTTCGCCCGATTCGGCAAAGAACTTCAAATCACGGAGTTCGATGTAACCCCCGGCGACGAGCAGATCCAGGCGGAATACACGCGCGATTTCCTGACGGTCTGCTTCAGCCACCCGGCGGTCACGGGATTTCTGATTTGGGGCTTTTGGGAGGGACGCCACTGGCGCCCGGAAGCGGCTATGTACCGCCGCGACTGGAGCATCAAGCCGAACGGCGAAGTCTGGCAGGAGCTGATTTTCAACAAATGGTGGACCGACGTTGCGGGCATGACCGGGGCGGACGGGACCTTCCGCACGCGAGGTTTCCTCGGCGATTACGAAGTCGAAATCACGGCGGGCGGAACGACCCGGACGTATCCACTGAAAGTCGCTTCGCGCGAGGTCAATCATCTGGTCGCCGGCAAAGCGCCGGCACCCGCGATTACGGAGGAGGGGATCGTCAACGCAGCCAGCTTCCGGGGCGGCGCGGTGGCCCCGGGCGAGTTGGTGACCATCTTCGGGCGTGGATTCGGTCCGGCCTCCCTTGCGGTAGCGGAGTACGATACCTCGGGCCGCCTTCCCCGGATCGTCGGCGACACGCGCGTGCTGTTCGACGGACTGCCGGCGCCCATGGTCTACGCGCTGGCCGGGCAGGCGAGCGCCGTCGTGCCGCGCCCCGCCGGCGGCACTACCGCCATCGCTGTCGAGTATCTCGGGGTTCGCTCGAACACCGTCGTCTTGCCGGTGGCCGCGGCAGCACCGGGCGTGTTCACCCGCGATGCGACCGGGCGAGGGCCGGCGGCGGCGGTCAATGTGGGTGATGAGGGGAGTACGTCTCTGAACTCCTCCGAGCGGCCAGCCCGGAAGGGGAGGTTCGTGAGTCTGTGGATCACGGGCGCCGGGGCGACCTCACCGGAGATCGAAGACGGGCTCCTGCCCGTGTTTCCCAACCACCCGCCGCCGACGCTGCCTGTGGTCGTCACCTTCGGAGGAGTCGAGAGTCGCTTTGCCGACAACTGGGCCGGCCTTGTGTACCCGGGCGTTGTGCAACTGAATGTGCGTGTGCCGCTCGAAGCCCCGTCCGGTCCTGGCGTGCCGCTCAGGGTTTCGGTTGGCGGCGCTGCGAGCCAGGATGGCGTCACCATCGCCATTGAATGACATGGAAGGGCTCCGGTTTGCGTGCCAGCCGGGCTGCACGGCCTGCTGCCGCGCCACCGGGTTTGTGTATTTGACCGAAGACGATCTGCGGCGCGCGGCGGCGTGGCTGAAGATGAGTCCGAGCGAGTTCGAGACGCGCTATGTGTACCGCACGCGCCGCCGACTGCGTTTGCGGAAGCCGCCCGGATCGCAATGTCCTTTTCTCCGAGAAGACGGCTGTTCGATCCATCCCGTGAAGCCCACGCAGTGTCGCGCCTATCCATTCTGGCCGGAGCTGGTCAGCAGCCGCACGGCGTGGCGGCAGGCCGCGAAGCTGTGCCCCGGCATCGGCGCGGGACCCATCGTGCCGCTGAGCTCCGTGCTGCGGGCGGCGCACGAGATGCGCGAGGCATATCCGGCGCTGTATGGAATCAGGAACCGGCGCGAGCCATGAAGCGTGGCGCGAACGGCAGGACCCCGTTACTTGCAAGCATCCTCGGAGCCAGTAAGGCGCCGCATCATGAGCTGGACGACGGGCTCGACGGTTTCCGGCTTTGCGGGAAAGGCTTGCCGAAGCCCCAGCCAGCGGGAACGTTCAAAGAAGCTCTCGGCGGCCCGCGTCATGACCGGATCCAACCCGAGCTCCCGTAGGGTCTCGCGCACCTCGACGAGCTCCCAGTAGCGGCGCTCGCACGCGGCGGGATGGGTTCGCACCCAATCGCCGGCGACCGTTTCAAACCGGTTGCGGTCGAGGAATGCGGTGACATCGTCCCAGAGGCTTTGCGTGAGACCGGCGCGAGCGGCCGCAATCAGCATCTCCAAGACCAGAGCTTCCGCTCCCCTAGAGAAGATACTGCGCAGCAGCTGGAACGCCGAGGCTCGGCCGATTTCTGTGGAATAGAACCGCGCGTTCAGCCCCATACGGTAAAGGAACTCCGCAGCCTCGCGTCCGCGCGCGCCCCCGAGGAGGATTACGGCGGTGGCGCCGGCGACCCCTACGGCGTCCAGGATCGCGCCCTCGACGAAGGCTGCGCCCGTCGAGGAGATCAGGCCGGCGATTTCCCTTTTCAAACTGGGACGAATCGTGGCCAAGTCCACGTAGACGTGGCCGGCCCGCAGATAAGAAGCCGCTTGCGCCGCGACCGCCCGGCAGGCCTGCGTAGGGACGGCGGCCAGCACGTACGCGGAGTCGGAGATCACAGCGGGAAGCGGTGCGAAGCGTACGCCCGGGTTCCGAGCCTGGAGTTCCCGACGCCCGTTCTCCTCCTCGAGCCGAATGTCATAAGCCAATACCTCCGCGCCGTGTTCGAGAGTCCTCTGAGCCAGCGCTGCCCCCACCTCGCCAAACCCAACGAACCCCACGCGTGCCTTGTCCATCGCCGCCTCCCTAGGCCATGCTAGCCGACTAGCGCCCGCGCGTGGCTTGCGCCGGTCGTCCTGTTTTGCAGAGAGCGGCTGGGACAATTTGACACGGGCGTGCTTTCTCGGCTAGGCTGTTTGTTTTAGAGACGCCGGGAGGGGTTGTCTATTCATGAGCACGACGTTTCCGTCCGCGGAGCGCGTGGAGCGGCGGTGGTACCTGCTGGATGCCGAGAACGCGGTCCTAGGCCGGATTGCTAGCAAGGCCGCCACCCTGCTAATGGGCAAGCATAAGCCGTACTACACGCCCTTTCTCGATACTGGCGATCACGTGGTCGTGATCAACGCCGCGAAGGTGAAGCTGACGGGCCGGAAGGAAGATCAGAAAGTTTACCGGCATCACACCGGCTACCCCGGCGGACTGATCGAAGAAACGGCGCGGCAGCGCCGGGCTCGTCGGCCTGTCAAGTTGCTGGAAGACGCTATCTATGGCATGCTGCCCAAAACAAAGCTCGGCAAGAAGATGTACCGGAAGCTTCGGGTGTATGCCGGACCGCACCACCCTCACCAGGGCCAAAAGCCTATCCCGATCCCAGTGAACGAAAACTAGAAAGGGGATTTGCTCGGTGGCCACACTGGTACAGTATCTCGGGACGGGGCGGCGTAAATCGGCGGTGGCGCGCGTGTTTCTGCGTCCCGGAAAAGGCCAGATCACGGTAAATCACCGTCCTTTTGAAGAGTATTTCCCTACGGAGGCCACGCGCACTGTGGTCCGCCAACCGCTGCTGGCGACGGAGACGGCCGACAAGTTCGACGTGATGATTCTGGCCGATGGCGGGGGCCTCAGTGGTCAGGCTGGCGCGGCCCGACTGGGCATCGCGCGGGCACTGGTGGAATTCAACGCCGAGCTGCGCGCCAAGCTGAAGGAACTCGGTTTTCTCACGCGCGACCCGCGCAAGCACGAGCGCAAGAAGTACGGCCAGAAGGGTGCGCGCAAGCGGTTCCAGTTCTCCAAACGGTAATCATGCAGTCCGGGGCAGCCGGCCGGCGGCAGTGCAGGGGCGCTATCGTGCCGGCGCTTTCGGCTGCTTTCCCCGTGCGCAAATTTCGCTTTGGGCCGCGCACGGGCATCTCACACAGAGGGCGTAAGGAGGCAGTTTGCCGTCGATTACGATGAAAGAATTGCTCGAAGCGGGCGTTCACTTCGGGCACCAGACCAAGCGCTGGAATCCGAAGATGAAAGAATACATCTTCGGCGAACGCAACGGGATTTACATCATCGATCTGCAAAAGACCCTGAAGCTGTTCAAGGACGCCATGCGGTTCGTGGCCGAACAGGCGGCCCAGGGCAAGACCGTTCTGTTCGTGGGCACGAAGCGGCAGGCGCAAGACGCCATCGCCGAGGAAGCCACCCGATGCGGCATGTTCTACGTGAATCACCGCTGGCTCGGCGGGCTGCTGACCAACATGAGCACGGTGCTGAAATCGCTCAAGCGGCTTAAGGAGCTGGAGGCGATGGCGGCGGATGGCTCCTATGAAGGCCGCACCAAGAAGGAGATCGTTCGCCTCGAGCGCGAGCGCAAACATCTGCAGCAGAACTTGGCGGGCATCAAGGACATGACGCGGCTCCCGGACGTGCTCTTCGTGATCGACTCCAACAAGGAAGCGATCGCCGTGCGCGAGGCGCGCAAGCTGGGCATTCCGGTGGTGGCGGTGGTGGACACCAACTGCGATCCCGACGAGGTCGACTACCCGATTCCGGGAAACGACGATGCGCTGCGAGCCATCCGGTTGTTCGCCAGCAAGATCGCCGACGCGATCATCGAAGGTAAAGCCCTGGCCACCGAGCAGGAGTTCGCCGCCGCGGGCGTCGTGCCGGAGGAGGCCGAGGCCGCAACGGAAGAGATTCCCGAGTACAGCCAGTACGTCGACAAGTACACGGATCCGCACTATGCCGAACAGATCCTGTCGGAGGGACTCTCGGACGAGGAACTGCCTTCGGTTTCGCTACCCCGCAAGAGTCCGACCCTCGAGACGGCGGACGTGACCCAGTCCGAAAGCCCTTCGGCTTCCCAGGCGGACACCTGAACCATCCTTCGAGAATTTTGCAGCAACGAGGAGGGAACGAGCGACAAACGCCCATGGCGGAAATCACTGCGCAACTGGTGAAACAGCTCCGCGAGCGCACTGGCGCGGGTATCCTGGAGTGCAAAAAGGCGCTCGAACAGACCGGCGGCGACATGGAGGAGGCCGTCGTGGTCCTGCGCAAATGGGGTTTGGCTTCGGCCGCCAAGAAAGCCAGCCGCAGCACCAAGCAGGGACTGATCGGCAGTTACATCCACGCCGGCTCGCAGATCGGGGTGCTGGTGGAAGTCAACTGCGAGACCGACTTCGTGGCCCGCACGGAGGAGTTCCGCGAGCTGGTGCACGATATCGCCATGCAGGTGGCCGCCGCCGATCCGAAATACATCCGGCGCGAGGACGTGCCGCCAGAGGTGGTGGAGAAAGAGCGGGAAATCCAGCGGGCCCGAGTGCTAGCCGAGGGCAAGCCGCCCCACGTGGCCGACAAGATCGTCGAAGGCCGGCTGGCCAAGTTCTTCGAAGAGGTTTGCCTGTACGACCAGCCGTTCATCAAAGACAACTCCCTCACGGTGGGCGATCTCATCAAAACCAAGATCGCCAAAATTGGGGAGAACATCACGGTTTCGCGTTTCGTGCGCTTCAAGGTGGGGGATTCCCAGCCGGAGCCGGACGCTGCGGCCGAGGCTCCCCGGTCTTGAGCGGGGCGAGTTCGTGGCCCGCTATCGGCGTATCCTGCTCAAGCTGAGCGGCGAGGCAGTCGCTGGAGCCGCGGGCCAGGGATTCAGCGCCCAGCGCGCCGCCACCTTAGCTTCGGAAATCGCGCAAGTTGCGGCGGCCGGCGTCCAGCTCGGTATTGTCATCGGCGGCGGAAACTTGATCCGGGGGGTGTCGGCTCGGGGCATCCGGCGCGTGACGGCCGACACGATGGGCATGCTGGCCACCGTGATGAATGCCCTGGCTCTAGCCGACGTCCTCGAGGCGGCCGGCGCGCCGGCCTGCGTGCTCTCGGCGATCGAAATGCCGCGCATCGCCGAGCCGCACTCCGCAGCCCGGGCCTTGCGGCGCCTGCAACAAGGGCGCATCGTGGTCTTCGCCGGAGGAACCTCCAACCCGTATGTGTCGACCGATACCGCCGCGGCGCTTCGCGCCCTCGAGATCGAGGCCGAACTGCTGGCGAAAGGCACGCGCGTGGCCGGCGTGTTCGACAAAGACCCAGAGCAGCACCCGGATGCCGTCCTGTTCCGGGAGATCTCGTTCCAGGAGGTGCTGGCGCGGGGCCTGGGCGTCCTGGATGCCGCCTGCGTCGCCATGTGCCGCGACCACGGGCTTCCCATCGCCGTTTTCAATCTCAACGAGCCCGGAAATATAATGCGTATTTCGATGGGCGAAGCCGTGGGTACGCTTATCCACGCCTAGTCCCGGCTTCGCACGACAGGAGGTAGCCCGATGAAGCAAGCGCAGCCAGCCGGCCAAACGTTTCAGTCCGTCAAAGAGATCGAACAAAACGCCCGAACGCGCATGGAGAAGGCCCTCACCGACCTGCAGCACGAGATGGCTGGGATCCGCACGGGGCGCGCTTCAGTGAGTCTGCTGGATCACATCCGCGTGGACTATTACGGCACGCTGACGCCGCTCAATCAGCTCGCCACCTTGCACGTGCCCGAGCCCTCCCTGATCACGGTGCAACCCTGGGATGTCTCGCAAATCGGCGCCATCGAGAAGGCGATCCGTTCTTCGGATCTCGGCTTGAACCCGATGAACGACGGCAAAGTCATCCGGATTCCGATTCCCCCGCTGACCGAAGAACGGCGGAAAGAGCTCGTCAAACACCTGCACACCATCACCGAAGAGCATCGCGTGGCGGTCCGCAACATCCGCCGGGACGCCAACGAGGCCATCAAGAAGCTGCTCAAGGAGAAACTGATCAGCGAAGACGAGGAGCGGCGCGCGCTGGACGAGATCCAAAAGCTTACCGACACCTACACCCAGAAGATCGATGCGGCCTCGAAGGCGAAGGAAAAAGAGATTTTGGAGCTAAAGTAGCGCCGGGATTATTTGACCGCCACGATCACCACCTCACCGCAATAGCGGCGCAGCCAGGGTAAAGCTCTCAAAAGGACGTTGTCCGCCTTTTCCAGCATGCGAAGCGCGGCGCGCACCGCGGGGTTGTCGAAGCGGCCCCGGAACAGCCGCTTCGCCATGGCCAGGAGGTTGAGCGGCTGGACTTCCACGATGCGGAAGTGGCGGCGAAGCTGCACCACTTCACGGTCGCCGAAGAGGATTTCCTCGCCCTGTTCTGCCGGTTCCCGGCTCCAGCGGGCGCGGAGGCGCCGGGCGAGGTTCAAGAGCGGATTGTTGCCGTAGGTTTCGGCGAGCACGAGCCGGCCGCAGACCCTGAGCACGCGGGCCAGCTCCTGCAGAGTGTTCGGGTACTTCAATGTATGGTGGAGCGCTGCGGCGGCGAAAATGAGATCGAACTCGCCGTCGGCGAAACAGTTCAAATTAGAGGCATCGCAGGCCACTCCGCGGACCCGGTCGGCTACGCCATTGGCTCGCGCCCGCCGCAAGCCAAGTTCCACCGCAGCGGGCGAGAGGTCGAGCAGCGTGACCGTGGCGCCGAGCGTCGCCAGCATCACGCCCCAATCCCCCGGGCCGCAGCCGTAGTCGAGGACCTTCAGCCCCGCCACTGGCTCCTCCAGTAAACGCGCCAGCGCCGCCGCATAGAGGCGCCGGCGTTCATAGAACGGATGGCCCGGGTCGTCGAGGAATCTCCGGAAAGCGGCTAAGTCGCTGACCAGGGCATGGTCGGGATAGGAGAGCAGCCGGCGGTAGTGTTCGTCGAAAAACTCCCGCTCCTGCTCGACCCGCACGCCCATGATGTAGGAAGATCTTAAAACACGGCGTATCGCTCGGAAAGGAACCATCATGACACGGCGCGGTTTCGCGCGGGCTCTGGCGGCGTTGGCCGCTCCTGGCGGTTGGAGTGAGCGGGCCTTGGCGCAGCGGGCGCTCGCGGGGGTCGACTTGGCCCCCGATATGATTTGGCTCAACGCCAACGAGAATCCAGAAGGCCCCAGCCGCCGTGCGCTCGAGGCCATGCGCGAGGTGCTCCCGCACGCGTGGCGTTATCACTTCCAAGAGTTCGGCGACTTTTGCGCGGCGGTGGCGCGCAGCGAAGGGCTGGACCGGGAGCAGGTGCTGGTCGGCGCCGGCTCGAGCGAGATCCTCCACGCAGCGATTGACGCATTCACGGCGCCCGACCGCCCTCTGATCACAATGTGGCCTACGTTCGAAGCGCCGGAAGGGATCACGCGAGCCCTGGGGCGCCCGGTCATCCGCGTGCCCCTCACCGAGGGCTACGCGGCCGACGTCAAAGCGCTGGTCGCCGCGGCCGAAAACAGCCGAGGGGGCCTGATCTATCTGTGCAACCCGAACAACCCTACGGGAGCGTATACTCCGAAAAGCGAACTCGATTGGTTAGCCGCCAACCTGCCGGTTAACACTGTACTTCTGGTCGACGAGGCATACATCCATTTCGCCGAGGCCGCCGACTTAGCCACTGCCATTGCCTATGTCGAGCAAGGCAAGGATGTGGTGGTGGCGAGAACCTTTTCGAAGATCTACGGCCTCGCCGGCCTGCGGGTCGGGTTCGGCTGCGCCAAGCCGGAGTTGATCCGCCGCATGGAGCCCTTCCGTGACAACGTGATCTCTATCGTCGGCGCCCGCGCGGCGCGAGCGGCTCTCGAGGAAGCGTCGACCCTCGTCCCCGAGCGACGGGCCCGCACCGCGCTGTTGCGTGACGAACTCTACGTCTGGCTCGAGCGGCATGGCTTCGGCTTCATCGCATCGCAGGCGAATTTCGTGATGATCGACGTAGGCCGCGACGTCCGGGAATTGCTGCCCGCCATGTATCGCAGGGGCGTGGCGCCTGGACGCCACTTTCCGCCCCTGGACCATATGCTGCGCGTCACCATCGGGACAGCGGCGGAGATGGCGAAGTTCCGCGAGGTCCTGCTCGAGGTCGCGCGGGCTTGAGAGGCCGTCGGTTACCGTCCCCCGCTCACTGGCTCCAGCGTGATCCGTTCGACGGTTGCGGCCTCCACCGCCGCGCGCGAAAAAGGCAGCGGGTGGTACCGGCCTTCGAGCCAGTCTGCAATGAGATCGTCGTAATGTTTGCTCGATGGATCGCCCGATTCGCCGGGCACATTAGTAATCACCGAGCGGTCCCAGTCAGCCAGGTCGAAGATCTGCCGGTACGATGCGCCATTGGTTTGCCGGAAGGCAGGACCGGAGGCAGCGTTGACGGTATGGGCGTCGCCCGGGCGCTCGAACGGGCCTCGATGCCAGGCTTTCACGCCCAGAGGGTGACGAAACTCGACAGTGTGGAGCCTCCCCCAGCGCCACGCTGCCTCGTCCGGGCCCAGACGGCTTTCGATGTCTTGCAGGGCGGCCTCCAGCGCCGACTCGAGCACATGCGGCTTGGGATCCTTCTCGAGTTCTTCGAGCAGCCTCGCCACACTGACTCGGCTTCCCAGCTCGGCGCCGAAGACCGCTTCGGGAAGTTTGGAAAGCCACACCTCGTAGACTACGGCTTCGAAGGAATCGCTCGTCAGGGCGCCGTCCCAGCGCAGCAATCGGTCGACGATTCGGCCCTTGCGCCCGGGGAAATTCCGCTCGAGGCGGCGCAATACGCCTTGGAAGCGCCGCGCTGGCAAGGACACCACATCGTGTTGGAGCCGCTCGAAGTCCGCGAGCGTGAATTTTCGCCCCGTCGAAAGAACTTCTTGAATCCGCTGGAAGCGGTACGGCGGAGCCCACTCGTAGCCGAGAGCGACGCGGTAATTCGGTGGCAGGATATTGTGGTTGGCGGTCGCAATGAAGCCTGAAGGCGGATTGAAGAGGCGCGGCAGTTCCTCCAGCTTGCGGAAGCCGGCCCACTCGAATTCGCCCGTATGCCCGGGAACGGGAAACAGTCCGGACCAGTTTGGCCGGATCGGAGTGAGACCAGCCACTTGCCAACCGATGTTACCGGCCGTGTCGGCATAGACCATGTTCTGCGAGGGGACTTTCCAGCGCTCGAGGGCGCGGAGAAATTCGCTCCAGTTGCGCGCCCGCGCCACCGAGAGAGCAGCTAGATAGCCGGCCCCTCCGGGCTCGGATCCCACCCAGCGCAGTGCGTAGGCCCGGCGGCGCGAACGATCCTCATGGATCACCGGGCCGTGTCTCGTATAGCGCAACTCGACCGTCTCGGGTGCCTGGCGGCCTTGCACAATGACCGCCTGACGTTCGATCTCCACGGGGAGCCACTTGCCGCGATACAGGTATCGATTCGGGTCCTCCGGGTGAAGCCGCTCGACGTACAGATCTTGCTGGTCGATCCCTACGATGGTGAAACCGAAGGCGATGTGTTCGTTGTGGCCCAGGGCGATGCCCGGAAGAGCCGGCTCGCCGGCGCCGATCGCGTTCCATCCCGGCCCCACCAGATGCACCGTCTTACGCAGCGATGGAATCAGAATGGGCCGGTGAGGGTCGTTGGCTAGAAGCGGTTTGCCGCTGGCCGACAGACTACCGGCGACCACCCAGTTGTTACTGGCCTCCGTTTCGGGAAAACGCGCCGGGCCCGTGGCTTCCTCGTAGACGCGTAAGATCTCGCCGGTGATGTCCGCCAGATCGAGCCCGTGGGGAATTTCCAGGCGGACGAACGGCTCCGGCGGCATGTACCGTTCTAGAGTTTCCAGTCCGAATCGGCGGGCGTCTTCGGCTCGGCGCACCTCGCTCGACAGATTGCGCGTCATCACCAGCCCAGCCATCCGCGCTACCACATCCTCGGGGACCCAACGACCCGGATCGTATCCGGCTACGCGAAACTCCAGCGGGCGCCGCCCGCCGAGAGAATCGATGTAGGCGTTGATCCCCGCGACGAACGACTCGATAATCGGCTTGGCGTCCGGCGCGTAACTGCGCCACTCGGCATTCCAATCGCCGCGGAAGCGCACCGAGCGCGCCAGACGGTCACGTTCGAGGGCCGCGGGACCCAGAATTTCCGACAGCTTGCCCGTGCCGATGCGGCGCCACAGGTCGATCTGCCACAGCCGGTCGCGTGCCGCCATGTAGCCCTGGGCAAAGAACAAATCTGCCTGCGTGCGGGCATAGATATGCGGGACGCCCCAACGGTCGCGCAGGATTTCCACCGGTTGCTGCAAGCCCGGGAGCCGCACTGTTTCGCCGTTCGATGCGGCAGCTACCACGACCAGCACGGCGAGGAAGCGAGCGAGCATGGCGAAATTGTAGCGCGCGCCGCTAGGCGGCTTCGAAGGCTTATCGCCAGCGGAACAAGGCGAGCGCCGCAAAAAAGCTCAGCCCGAGCCAGCCGCCCATCACCGCCACTTCGGGGGCGACCTGTTCCAACCCCGCCCCTTGAAGCATGTTGGCGCGCAAGGCGTCGATCGCCGCCGTCAGAGGCAGGAGGCGGATGAACGGATGGAACGCCTCAGGAAAACGTTCATAGGAGAAGAAAACACCGGAGAAAACCCACATCGGCAGCATGACGAAGTTCATCCAGCCCGAGGCGGCCTCGATGGTGCGCGTCCGGGAAGCGATCAACAAGCCCAGCGCGCTGAAACACAGCGAAGCCAGGACGCACAGCAACGCGAGCTGCCAGACAGGGCCATTTACCGGCACGCCGAAGGCCAGCACGCCGAAACCCACCAAGGCCGTGACTTCGAGCAGCAGCAAGACGAGCCGCGACAGGAGGAACGACAGCAGGTACTCGGCGCGGGACATGGGTGAGGCCACCAGGCGTTTGAGCAGACGCTTGCGGCGGGCGTCCACGATGGCGAACCCGACGCCCCACATGCCGCTGCCCATCAGATTCATCCCGAGCAGACCCGGGACGACGAAGTCGATATAGCGCGATCCTGGCTCCCGAGCGATTTCTGCCGTCACGGGGACGCGGTCGCGGACGCCGGCCGCTCGCTGAAGCGCCCGTTCCACGAGCAGGCCGGCCGTGCGCGATTCGGGATTGGTGTCATCGTAGCGGAGGCGCACGCCGCCGCCAGCTTCCGGGGTCACCAGCAGGTGAATCCGGCCCAAGCGCAGTTGGTCCTCCGCCGTGCGGGCGTCCAAACGACGCACCGAGAGGCTCGGCTCAGCTTGCAGCACGGCCGCCAAGCCGTCGTCGGTGACGCCGATGGGCAAGGCTTGCGCCGGCCCGCTGCGAAATGCGATTCCCAGCCCGGCTGTTAGCAGGATCGGAAAAATGAACACCCAGAAGATCGCTTCCGGCTCGCGCCAGAACTCGCGAAACCGCACGAGCGTGAGCTGAACGAGGGAGCGCTCCCGAAAAGCCAGCGGGACGGCTCTCAACGGTCGGTCCAGAACCGCGGCGCGGTCACTCATCCCGCAGGTGCCTCCCGGTGAGTGTGACGAAGACGTCCTCGAGCGTGGCCGAGTGGGTGCGCAGCTCGCTGACAGGGATGCGACGCTGAACCATCGCCGCAAGAAGACAGGGCACGGCCCGATGCCAGTCGGTCACCTGTAGCTCGTACCGGCCGTTGTTCCGCCGCACGGAGCGCACTCCTTCGAGAGCGGCGAGTTCTCCGGGGTCGAGCCCTGCCCCGCCGCCGTCCACCGAGAATTCGACGACGTGCCCTCCGCCGATCGAGGCGATCAATTCCGCCGGCGTGCCTAGGGCGATGATGCGCCCGTAGTCCATGATGGCCACACGGTCGCACAACCGCTCTGCCTCTTCCATGTAATGCGTGGTGAGGACGATCGTGCGGCCTTCACGTTTGAGCGCGTCGATGAGCTCCCAGAGCTGACGTCGGGCTTGGGGATCCAGGCCCGTGGTCGGCTCGTCTAGAAACAGCAGTTCCGGATCTCCGACGAGCGCGCACGCCATCGCCAGCCGCTGCCGCTGGCCTCCTGAGAGAGCGCTAAGGCGCGCCTTCCGTTTCTCCTCGAGCTGCATCAGAGCGATGACATCCTCGACGGCCAATCCCCGGTGGTAAAAGCTGCGGAACAGCCGGACCGTTTCTTCCACGGTGAGCTTCTCTGACAGCTGCGTGTCCTGCAACTGCACTCCGAGACGCTGCCGCAGCTGGCGCGCGGAGTTTCGCCAGCTCAAACCGAGCACCTCGACCACCCCCGCGTCCGGCTCGAGCAGGCCTTCGCAGATTTCAATCGTCGTCGTTTTTCCCGCGCCGTTAGGCCCCAGCAAGCCGAAGCATTCGCCCGCCTGCACGGCCAGGTCCACTCCGTCTACGGCCACGACGTCCTTGTATGTTTTGCGAAGGCCTTCGACGCGCAGCGCAAGCTTCGGCGAATGAGCCGGCATACTTCGATTGTAGCGACCTGGGAGCACACGACAGCCGGCCGTTCAGGGACGGGGCGGCGAAACTGTCGTAGAATCCGTGGCATGACCCTGACTCGTCGCGCGTTCTGTCTGGCATCCGGCGCACCGGCCCTCGGTCTTCTGGCCGTGGCGCCTCCTCGCCGCCCGCGCAAGGATTGCTTCTTCGGAGTCCACCTCGACCTCCATCCCAACGAGGAAGATCGGGAACTGGGCCGGGATTTGAGCGAGGCGATGGTGGAACGGTTTCTCGAGGAGGTCCGACCCGATTTTGTCCAGTACGACTGCAAGGGCCACCCCGGCTTTCTCGGTTACCCTTCCCAGGTCAGTCGCTCCGCAACGATGGTTCAGGATTCACTGGCCATCTGGCGCAAAGTGACCGCCCGTTACGGAGTCGCCCTGTACATCCATTTCTCGGGCGTTTGGGACTCGCTGGCCGTGCGGGAACATCCCGAATGGGCGCGCCGTCGTCCCGATGGCACACCGGACGATCGTCAGACCTCCACGTTCGGCCCCTACGTGGACGCCCGCATGATCCCCCAACTCAAAGAAGCCATCGGAAAGTACGACCTGGACGGGGCTTGGGTGGATGGCGACTGCTGGGCTACCTACCCCGATTACCGCGACGAGGCGGCGCAAGCGTTTCGACAAGCCACGGGCCTGAGCGCATTGCCAAAGGGACCCGGCGAGCCCGGATGGTTGGAGTTTCTCGAGATCAACCGCGAACAATTCCGCCGTTACCTGCGACGATACGTCGAAGCGATTCACCAGTTCCGGCCTGGATTCCAAATTGCCAGTAACTGGTTTTACTCCACCTATGCACCCGAACGACCTGAAGTCCCCGTCGATTTTATCTCTGGTGACTATCTCGGTAATGCCTCTATCTCCGCGGCGCGGCTGGAAGCCCGTTACCTGTCGCAAACTGGCAAACCCTGGGACTTGATGGCCTGGGGCTTTCAGGCCATCGGCGGACCGGAAGGTCTGCATGTGCACAAGTCCGTGGATCAATTGTGCCAGGAGGCCGCGGTCGTGCTCGCTCAAGGCGGTGGATTTCAGGTCTACTACTATCCGACGCGCGCTGGTTGGCTGGACCACCGGCTGATTCGCATCATGGCGCAGCTGGCCAAATTCTGCCGAGATCGCCAGGCGTTGTCTTGGAAATCGGAGACCGTGCCGCAAGTAGGCGTGATCTTCTCGACGACGAGTCTCTATCGCACGGCCGGCAAGCTGTTCGGCAGCTGGGGCGCCGCGGTGCATCCCGCGCGCGGTATGGTCGATGCCCTCGTCGAGAATCATTATTCGACCGACGTGATCCCGGAATGGAAGCTGAGCGAAGTCGCCGCGCGGTATCCGGTGATCGTCGTGCCAGACTGGCCCGAGCTCGGCGCCGCGGTGCGCGATACGCTGCTCGACTACACGCGCCGCGGTGGCAAGCTCCTCGTGGCGGGTGCGGAAAACGCCCATCTTTTCGCGGAGGCGTTAGGCGTCAAACTCCTCGGCTCTCCGACGCAGCAGACAGCGTATCTGCCCACCGAAGACACGTTTGCGAACATCAGCGGACTGTGGCAGGCCGTCGAGCCGTTCAGAGCGGAAGTCATTGAGTCACGTCACCCAGCTTGCGACACCCGGCGAGACGCCGCTGCGGCCGCCACCTGGACCCGCTTCGGCAGCGGAGAGATCGTGGGCTTCTACGGGCCGCTCGGAAAACTGTTCGCGACCACCCATGCTCCCGCGGTGCGCCAAATCGTGCATCGTCTGGTGCGCCGACTGTTCACGCCGATCGTCGAGCTCACTGGCCCACCCACCGTGGAGCTCGTCCTGCGGCGCCAGAAAGACCTCTTGCTCCTGCACCTGCTGAATTCGACAGGCATGCAAGTGGCCAGCGACTACGCGGTCGTCGATTTTATTCCCTCGGTGGGCCCGTTGCGGCTCCGGATCCGATTACCAGCGCGTCCTCGCGCGGTCCGCTTCGAGCCCGGCGGTCACGTGCTCCGCGGGCAGTGGCGCGATGGAATCTGGAGCACCGAGATCCCGCGGCTAGAGATCCACGGCACCGTCGTGGTCGAGGTGTAATTCGCGCTGGCTCCAGGTCTAGTTCCTCGCAGCCGCCTGTGCCGCTCACGCATCTTCGGGCTTGCGATCTGGTCTCGAGGCCCTGGAAGCTTGCTCTTTCAGGGTGCGTCGCAGGAGCGGCAGCACGGCCAGATCCTTCTCTGCCGCCGTCTCCTCCTTGATCCGGGTCAACGCGGCGAGATTCAGAACGTGGACTTCGACGCCCTCGCCGACTTGAGTGCAGATACTGTCCGGCTGGAGGTCTTCGTATCTACGCCCTTTTCCTACTTGGCCCAGCAAGTCCAGCGGCCCGTATCGCGTCATCAGTAACTGATGTCCGGCGGAGAGCAGGTGTGACGTTTCGGGGCGTCGCCGCCCGCGGACGGGCGCCCGGTAATAAGCCTCCAAGGATTCGAGAGCCTTTT
Organism: Bryobacteraceae bacterium; assembly: GCA_025055455.1. GTDB lineage: Bacteria > Acidobacteriota > Terriglobia > Bryobacterales > Bryobacteraceae > JANWXD01. The sequence goes on along the minus strand of JANWXD010000023.1, from coordinate 5,965 downwards.
CTAGGCGAGCAACGTTGGCGCGGTCACGCTTGTGCACGACGTCCAGATCGAACGTGGTTAGCGGCACCCCCTGAAGCACGGCGGCGACGCCGCCCACGACGACGAACTCTACCTCATGCTCGCGAAGGATCCGTAGGATCGCCAGGAAGTCGCAGCTGGGGATTTCTTTCACGGACGCTCGCCACCGCGTTGAGGTGGTCTTGTAAAACGCGCAGCCGCTGAGCTGGCGTGAGAGTGAGCATCCAGCGGATAAGGGTCACGTCCACGCCACTCGGGTCGCGTTCCTCCTGTCTTGGTTTTCGGCGGCGGGACATTCCTGGTTATTCGGATACCACAATCACGTTCCCGGCACAAATCGGCCGGGCCCGTCCTCGGGTGGCCGCGGGCGCTGTGAGCGACGGACACGCTCATGAGTTCAACCGCGGGGTTCCTGGTCGACGTCGCCCCCCGCGAGCGACGGCCACTTGGCCGGCCGCCGCTCGCGGAATGCTCGCACGCCCTCCGCAAAATCTCGCGAGGCGAAGGCGCGGGCCCGGAATTCGCCCGCCAGTGCGCCGGCCTGCTCGACGGACATGCCCCGCGTCCGGTGCACGAACTCCAGGCCAAGACGTACAGCCTCCTGGCTCGATGCTGCCAACGTAGCGGCGATACTTGTGGCGCGTTCCGCCAAAAGCGAAGCCGGCACCACTTCATGCACCAAGCCCAGCCGCTGCGCCTCGGCCGCCCCGAAGATGCGCCCCGTCAGCGCTAACTCCAAGGTCCGGCGCTCCCCGACGGCCCAAGCCACCGCACGGAAAACGACGAAAGGCCAAAGACCGAGGCGCACCTCGGTCAGGCCGAAGCTCGCCTCCTCGGAGGCGATGACGATGTGGGCGTTGGCGACCAAGCCCGCCCCGCCGCCCAAGGCGGGGCCGTGCACGGCGGCCACGATCGGCTTCCGTGTGCGCAACCCCACGGTGAACAGCGGTTCGTGCACGGCGGCCTGAGCCGCGGCATCCGGCTGAAGCGCTTCCTCGAGGTCCATCCCCGCGCAGAACGCCTTCCCTTCCCCTTGCAGCAACACAGCGCCGACAGCTGTATCTCGATCGGCTTGCTCGAACGCCTGGACCAGCTCCCGGCACATGGCAAAGGTGAGCGCGTTGCGCTTCTCGGGTCGCGCCAGCGTCAGACGCAGCACGCCGCGCTCAAGGTCCTTCTTCAAGCTCGTGCTCACCGACTTCGATCTCCATACGCAGCAACGCCGCTCCCAGCGTCTTGCCCTGCGCATCCACACGCAGGGACACCGTGCCTCCGCCGCGCAGCGCCCGGCGCAGAACGAGGTTCAGCGCGCCGAGATTCGGAAGCTCGTAGCGCTCGACTTCGCCTTGCACGAGGTCGCCAAAGTGACGCTTGACACGCTCGGCAGTGACCTCCCGCACCAGGATGGGATAGTAGCGCTCCTGGTAAGCGATCACTCCGATATTCGCCGTGTCGCCTTTGTCCCCCGAACGGGCGTGGGCGATCCGAGCCAGCGGAATCTTCATGGGACTTGCTCCACTCGCGGCTGGATTTCGTGCCGTGGAATCAGCGCCGGCCAAAATGCCACTACTTCGTGGACCGCGGGCCGCCCCTCGCCATAGCCCGTAGCAGTGGGCGGTCCGCTCAGTACGAGCGGGATCAACTCGCGTGTGAAGCGGTCCACCGCGCTGCGATCCTGGCTGCGGACGCCGATGCGCAGCTGCACCTCGGGTGGATCGGGCGCGGGCGCTGCCGCCGGCCCGTGGCAAGCTCCCGCTCCGAGGACCTCGCTGTGAACCTCCTCGAAACGAAGTCCGAGCCGGGCCAGGCGCTCGCGCACGATGCGATCGGCGGCCCGCGCCTTGTCGATCGCGTCCGGCCAACTGTACACCAGCGTCCCCACCGCCTTCCAGCCTGCGGCGTAACTGATGGAAAGCTTCAGGAAGTCCGTCCGGGGCCGACCGCGTACTCGGCTGACCCTGACGCGATCCGGGCCGCACTCCTCGAGTCGGATCGTGGTGAAGTCGGCAATACAATCCGGCGTGATGTAGGCCCGCGGGTCTCCGATCTCGTACAGCAGCTGTTCTTTTACCGTGTGCAAGTCCACCCGCCCGCCGGTGCCGGGCGGCTTGGTCACGACGAAAGTGCCGTCGGGCTCGGCTTCGAGTATGGGATATCCGATGTCCGCCAGATTGGGCATCGTTTGCCATCCCGCTTGACAGTTGCCGCCTGTCGCTTGCGCCCCGCACTCGATGATGTGGCCGCCCACGGTGCCGGCAGCGAGCAAGTCCCAGTCCGCTTCGCGCCAGGCGAATTCATAAATCATGGGGGCGAGGGCGAGAGACGCGTCGGCGCAGCGGCCGGAAATCACCACGTCCGCGCCCGTTGCCAGCGCTTTGACCAGCGGGAAGGCGCCCAGGTAGGCGTTGGCGCTGAGAATCCGGCCGCGGATGGCCTCGAGAGGCTCGCCGGTGTCCAGATTTCTCATCTCGTATCCCTTAGCCAGGAATTCATCGATCCTGTCGAGCACGTCGTCCCCGAGCACCACCGCCACCTTCAGCGAAGGCGCCATCCGGCACACCTCCCGCGCGCAAGCGACTGGATTGACCCCGCCGGCGTTGGCGATGACCTTGACGTTACGTTCCCGAACGAGCCGCTCCAAGCGCGCCATCAGCGGCGGAAAGTCCCGGGCATAGCCCAGATTCGGATCCCGCTGCCGCTGCTTCTGGAGGATGGACATCGTGACCTCGGCCAGATAGTCGAGCGTCAGGTAATCGAGCGGTCCTTGTTCCAGCAGGCGCACCGGCGCTTCCAGCCAGTCGCCCCAAAAGCCCTGCCCGTTCGCAATCCGGATCATCGCAGATTCGCAGCTTGTGGCCCGTGGCTTGTGGCAGGCGGCAGGATCATAACGTTTCGAGCGCCAGGTGTTGGCGGTGTCCGCGATAGGCCGTAACTTCGAGCGCGAACACTAGAATCTCGCGTGTTTCCGCTGGATCGATGATGGCGTCCACGTGGCCTCGCGCCGCGGCGTAGCGCGCGTCCAGCCAGCGCTCGTAATCGGCCCGGGTCTTCTCGATGCGGGCCTCGAGCTCGGGCGGCAGCGGCTGGCCGGCGCTCCTGTACTTCTCGATCTCGGGCCCGTGAATGGCTTGAATCGCCGAGTCGCCTTCCATGACTCCGATCCGCGCCGTCGGCCAGGCGAAGGTGAAGTGCGGATCGAATCCCTGGCCCGCCATGGCGTAGTAACCGGCCCCGCTGGCGTGATTCAGCGTCACAACGATCTTCGGCACACTGGCGCAGGCCATCGTCTCGACCATCTCGGCGCCGGCACGAATAATGCCCTCGCTTTCGGCTTCGACGCCCACCATGAATCCGGAGACGTCCTGCAAGTAAATAAGCGGCAGGCCGTGCCGTTCCGCCGTTTCGACAAAGTAAGCCACCTTCCGAGCGGACTCGGGGTAGATAATGCCTCCGACGCGGGCTCCCGCGCGCGTCTTGAGAAAGCCGCGGCGGTTGGCGATCACCGCGACGGGACGCCCGCCGAGCCGCGCGTTGGCGCACAGCAGTTCCGGCGCATGCTCGGGCTGGAATTCCAGCCAGTCGCCGGCGTCGAAGATCGCTTGGGTGACTTCCTCAATCTCGTAGGCAAGGCGGTGGTCTTCCGGCAGCACGCCGTAGAGCGTCTCCGGGGCGCGCGACGGAGGCCGTCCTGAAGGGCATAGGGGTGCGGGCGGCAGGTCGCGGAAGCGGCCGCGAATCAGCTCCAAAGCGTGGGCGTCGTCGTCAGCCGCATAATGGGCGACGCCGCTCACGGCCGTGTGCATGCTCGCGCCGCCGAGCGTTTCGGCGTCCACCACTTGGCCGGTCGCGCCGCGGACCAGGTTCGGCCCACCCAAGCCCATGAAGCTGGTGCGCTTCACCATGACGATCACGTCGCTCAGCGCCGGCAGGTAAGCGCCGCCTGCGATACACGGTCCCATCACGGCGGCGAACTGCGGCACCTTGAGTTTCCGGCGCATCAGCGAGTTGTAGTAAAAGATGCGCCCGGCGCCGTATTGGCCCGGAAAGATGCCGTCCTGGTAAGGTAGGTTCACTCCCGCCGAGTCCACCAGATACACGATGGGCACGCGGTTGCGCATGGCGATTTCCTGCGCGCGCAGGATCTTGTGAATCGTCTCCGGCCACCAGGCGCCGGCTTTCACCGTGGCGTCGTTGGCGACCACGACGGCCGGCCGGCCTTCGATCTTTCCGACGCCCGTGACCACGCCCGCACCCGGCGCCTGCCCTTCGTACTTGTCCCAGGCCACCAGCAGGCCGATCTCGAGGAAGCGCGATCCGGGATCGAGAAGCCGGGCCACGCGCTCGCGCGCCGTGAGCTTGCCTTCGCGGTGCTGCTTTTCCACTTTGGTCGGCCCGCCGCCGGCGCGCAACCGCTCTTCCAGACGGCGAATCTCTTCCACCAGCGCGCGCATGTGCGCCCCGCGGGCGGCCGCAGTCACACTTCGAGAATTCGTGGTCACTGTCGGCATTTCCCAGTGTAGTGCGTGGCGGCGCGGCTTCACAGCTGGCGGACAGTGCGTTAGCATATCGGCATGCTGGGATGGGACGCCCGCGCGGCGCGCGCCGCCTGGACCGTTTTCCTCATCGGTCTGGCGGTCGTCATCGTGTACAGAATCCGGCGGACCGTCTTGATCTTCACGCTCGCCATGCTGCTCGCGTATCTGATCGCGCCGCTGGTGGATCTCATCGAGCGCGTGGCGCCGCGCAAACTGCCGCGCACTTTGCGGCTGGCGGTAGTCTATGTGGCCCTGATCGCCGCCGTCGTCGCCGGGGCCGCATCCCTCGGCTCGCGCATCGCGACGGAAGCGGTACAACTGGCACGCCATGTCCCGGAATGGCTGGCGCATCCGGATCTGGCGGCGCGGATTCCCGCGCCGGCCTGGGCCGAGCCGTGGAAGGAGCAGGCCCTCGAGACGGCACGACAGCAACTGGCAGCCCACGCCAAAGAAGCGTTGCCGCTACTGAGCCAAGTCGTCCAGCGGGCTGTGTCCCTCATTACCAACCTCGGCTTCGTCATCCTGGTTCCGATCCTGAGCTTCTTCTTCCTCAAGGATGCCGGCGCCGCGCGCGAGCGGCTGCTGGCGTGGGTGGCCGAAGGACCCGGGCGGTCGTTTGTCGAAGACGTGCTCGGGGACGTGCACGTGCTGCTCGGCCAGTTCATGCGAGCGCTCGTGCTGCTGGCGGCGGCCACCTTCGTCTGCTACGGGCTCTTCTTCTGGGCGATTGGCTTGCCCTATGCAGCGTTGCTGGCTGGGCTGGCAGGCGCGCTGGAGTTCATCCCGGTGCTCGGGCCGCTCACGGCCGCGATCGTGATTCTGCTTGTGGCTTTGCTCGCAGGACAGGTCCAGATGGCGCTGTGGATCCTGGCCTTTTTGTTGATGTACCGGCTGTTTCAGGACTACGTCTTACAACCCTACTTGATGAGCGCAGGCGTGGCGCTTCATCCCCTCTGGGTGATCTTCGGCGTGCTGGCCGGCGAGCAGATCGGCGGGGTCGCGGGGATGTTCCTGTCGATCCCGGTCCTCGCCACGCTGCGGGTGATCGTGGTGCGCTTGAAAAAGTTGTATGGTCCGCGAGTGGCCGTGGTTCGCTGATGACGCGGCTGTTGGTGTTTTTGCTCCCGTGGTCGCTGGCGGGGCACATGGTAAGCCTCAGCACCGGGCACTTGCAGATCGAAGGACGGCTGGCACGATATGAGTTGCGCATGCCGCTCTACGAGCTCGAGCACGTGCGCGCGCCGGAGAAGGCATTGCTTGCCAGCGTACGGTTCGCGGGAGCGAGTTTGCGCGAGTCCGCCTGCGCCGCCGACGAAGTTGCCGGAGCCTACTTCTGCCGGGCGACGTACGAATTCGAGGCGCCTGTCGAGGAGATCGAGGCGGAATCGCGGCTTCACGCGATCATCGTGCCG
>JANWXD010000022.1 GCA_025055455.1 Bryobacteraceae bacterium | reverse complement strand
TCCGGCCAGCGCATGATGACCAGCTACTTCCGCATCGGCGGTCTCGCCCTGGAGCCGCCCCGGGGCTGGCACCGTCCGGTCAAGAAATTCCTGGACAGCTTCCCGGGCAAAGTGGACCAGTACGAAGATTTGCTGACGAACAATCCGATCTGGCTGCGGCGCACCAAGGGCGTGGCCTACCTCTCGCTCGAAGACATGCTGGATTTGGGGGTTACCGGGCCCATGCTGCGCGCCGCCGGGTTGGCGTGGGACATCCGAAAGGCGGAGCCGTATTCGAGCTACGAGAAGTTCGACTTCGACATCCCCACGCGCACCGAAAGCGACGTCTATGCTCGCTACCAGGTCCGCGTGGAAGAAATGCGCCAGAGCGCGCGGATCGCCCGGCAAGCCCTCGAAGGCATGCCCTCCGGACCCTGGGTGGCCGATGCTCCACACGTCGTCCTGCCCGACCGGGAAAAGATGAAGACGGAGATGGAAGCCCTCATCTATCACTTCAAGATCGTCACCGAGGGTTTCCGCGTGCCGCCGGGCGAGGTCTACCAGGTGATCGAGTCGCCGCGAGGGGAGCTCGGCTACTACGTGGTCAGCGATGGCTCGGCCAAACCCTATCGCGTGCACATCCGCGGCCCGAGCTTCGGCAACTTACAGGCCACGCCGAAAATGATCGAAGGGGCGCTGGTGGCGGACGTGATCGCCGCCCTCGGGAGCATGGATTTCGTACTGGGCGACGTGGACCGGTGAAACTCGGATGACGTTCTCTCCGCAACTCGAGGCCCGGTTCGAAAAACTCCTCCGCAGCTACCCGCCCGGTCGGCAACGGGCGGCGCTCGTGCCCATGCTGCTGTACGCGCAGGACGAGGTCGGCGCCGTCACGCCGGAGGTCGTCGAGGAAATCGGCCGGCGTCTGGGGGTTTCCACTCTCGAGATCGAGGAAGTGATTAGTTACTACTCCATGCTGCGGCGCACGCCGGCGGGCAAGCATCACATCCAGATCTGCACCAATATCAGCTGCATGCTGCTCGGCGCCGAGGAGCTTTGGGAACACGCCTGCCGCCGCCTGGGCATCGGCCATCGTGAGGTGACGCCGGACGGCCAGTTTTCCTTGGAAGAAGTGGAATGTATCGGCGCTTGCTCGTGGGCGCCGGCGTTGCTGGTGAACTACGACTATCACCACCACATGACGCCGGAGAAGCTCGACCGGCTGATCGAGAGCTTGCGCAAGCCCCAGTAGCGATGCTTTACAACGAACCCAGCCCGCTCGAAGTCAGGCTGCTCACCCGGCGCTTCGGCTTGCCGAACTCGGCCTCCATCGAGACCTACCTGGCGACGGAAGGTTACGTCGCCTTCCGCAAAGCGCTCCAGATGAGCCCGGAGCAAATTATCGAAGAGGTGAAAATTTCCAACTTGCGCGGCCGCGGCGGCGCCGGATTCCCTACCGGCTTGAAGTGGAGCTTCGTCCCGCGCCAGTCTCCCAAGCCCAAGTTCGTCGTGGTGAACGCGGACGAGGGCGAGCCGGGAACGTGCAAGGACCGCGTGCTGATGGAAAACGACCCGCACCAGCTGCTCGAAGGGATGCTGATCGCCGGCTTGGCCGTGGGCGCGCACACCGGCTACATCTACATCCGCGGCGAGTACCGGTATCTGATCGAGATCATGGACCGGGCCATCGAAGAGGCCTACCAGCACGGGTATCTGGGAAAGAACATCCTCGGCAGCGGATTCGATTTTGACGTCTACACGCACACGGGCGCCGGCTCCTACGAATGCGGCGAAGAGTCGGCGCTGCTGGAATCGCTCGAAGGCAAACGGGGCATTCCCCGCATCCGTCCACCGTTTCCGGCCGTGGTCGGCGCCTTCCAGTGCCCCACCGTGCTCAACAACGTGGAGACCTTCTGCGCCATCCCGGCCATCATTCGCGACGGGGGGGCGGCCTTTGCTGCCTTAGGAACACCCAAGAACGGCGGCACGCGGCTGTTTGCCATTTCCGGCCATGTCAATCGGCCAGGGGTCTACGAGCTGCCGATGGGATTCAACCTGTTGCGCATGATCCACGAAGTGGCGGGCGGCATCCGCAACGGTAAGAAGCTGAAGGCGGTGATTCCCGGCGGAACGTCCTGTCCGGTGCTCAAAGCCGAGGAATGCGACATCCCCATGGACTTCGATTCGCTGGCCCGTGCCAAGAGCATGCTGGGATCGGGCGGCGTCATTGTCATGGACGAAGACACTTGCATGGTCAAGGTGGCCCTGCGGATCATGAAATTCTACGCGCATGAAAGCTGCGGCTGGTGCGTGCCGTGCCGGGAGGGCACCTTGTGGCTCAAGAAATTGCTCACGCGCTTTCACGAGGGACAGGGGCGCCGGAGCGAAATCGACTTGATCGGCGGGCTGGCGCGCAACATGCTCGGACGCACCTTCTGTCCTTTGGGCGACGCGGCTGCGATGCCGACGATCTCGTTGGTCGAGAAGTTTTACGAGGAGTTCGAAGCCCACTTGGACGGCAAACCGTGCCCATATGAGATCAAGACGGCGGTGCGGGTGTGATGGCGGATCGGGTCAAACTCCAGATTGACGGCAAGACCGTGGAGGCGCCGGCGGGCGCCCTACTGATCAACGTCGCGCGACAGGCCGGCATCGACATTCCGGCGTTTTGCTACTACGACGGCCTGGCGCTTCAGGCCGCCTGCCGGATGTGTCTGGTGGAAGTCGAAAAGGCGCCCAAACTCCTGGCCGCGTGCACGCTGCCGGTCACCGACGGTATGGTGGTGCGCACCGAGACGGCGCAGGTCCGAGAGGCCCGCAAGGCCATGCTGGAGTTCCTCCTCACCAACCATCCGCTGGACTGCCCCGTCTGCGACAAAGGCGGTGAGTGCGAGCTTCAAGACGCGGTCTTCCGCTACGGAGCCGGCGAGAGCCGTTTCACCGAAGAGAAACTGCACGTGCCCGAGGCCCAGTGGTCGCCGGTGGTGTACTACGACGCCCCACGCTGCATCCTTTGCTATCGCTGCGTGCGGATCTGCGACGAAGGTTTGGGGGTCCGGGCCCTGGGCGTCGTCAACCGCGGCGCCACGACCGAGATCGCTCCGAACCGCGGCGATCATCTCGAGTGCGACGAATGCGGCATGTGCATCGACATCTGCCCGGTGGGCGCGCTGACCAGCGGCATCTACCGTTACAAGACCCGCCCCTGGGAGATGAAGCATGTCGGCACCATCTGCACCCACTGTGGCGACGGTTGCAAGACCACCCTGGGGGTCTACGGCGGGCAGATCATCCGCGGCAACAACCGCGACCGCTCAGGCATCAACGACGAGTTTCTTTGCATCAAGGGGCGGTACGCTTTCGATTTCGTGCACCACCCGGATCGCCTTCGCACGCCGCTCGTGCGCAGGAACGGACAACTGGTGGAAACCAGTTGGGCGGAGGCGCTCGACCTCGTGGCCCGCAAGTTCTCCGAGGTTAAGGCCCGGGGCCGCAAGTTCGGCGTCATCGGCTCCAACCGAACGACGAACGAGGAAAACTACGTTTTGCAAACGTTCGTGCGACAGGGTTTGGGGACGAACAACCTGGACCACCACCGTACCGGCGACGTGGTTTCGCTGGTGGCGGCGCTGGCCGGCCGCCAGGGCGCGCTGGCGGCGAGCGCCGATCTGTACCAGCGCAAAGCGGCGCTCATCGTGGCGGCCGATCTGGCCCAGCAGCATCCCCTGCTGGCCTTCCTGCTGCGCGCCAACTGGCGCCACCATCAGGCTCGCGTCTACGTCGTTACTCCCGGGCCGGTGCGCGAGGACTCCTACGCCGTGCGGAGCGTCCGTGCTCCGTCCGGAGAGGAACTGGCTGCGGTCGAGTCGCTGCGCGATGCCCTGGCCGCCGAGCCGGAACTGGTCATCCTGTTCGGTGATTCGGTGAAGGGCGAGCGGGTCCGGCGTCTCGTGGAGTTCGGTGACTCCCTCGGCATTTCGGTGCAGTACGTCTGTCTGCTGGACTACTCCAACTCGCGCGGCGCGGCGGACATGGGCGTGCTGCCCGATCTGTTGCCGGGATACGCTCCCGTGGAGGCCTCCGGCGCTCCGCCGGGCCTGACGCTTCCGGAAATGCTCGACGCCCCCGACTTGGATGTGTTGTGGGTCATCGGCGCCAACCCGCTGGCGCGCCGCGCCCTCACCTCCAAGGAAGCGTTCGTGGTCGTGCAGGATCTGTTCCTCACCGAGACGGCGGCTCGCGCCGACGTCATCTTGCCCGCCGCCTCCGCCTATGAAAAGACCGGCACCGTGACCAACACCTGCGGAGAAGTGCAGCGGCTGCGCAAGGCCGTGGAAATCCCGGGAACGAAATCCGACTTGGAGATTTTCGGACTGCTGGCCCGCCGGATGGGCCTGCCGTTCGGCCCCTGGCGTCCGGAAGAGGTTTGGGAAGAAATCCGCGCCAACGTGAGCGGGTATAATGTGCCTTCGGCTCTTTTGGCGGCGGGAGGCGCATTTCCCACGTTTCCGGCAAGTGGGTTGCACAGCGTCCGCCCCAAGCCTGAACTGATCCGATCCGCCGGCGACACGCTGTTCACTTCCGGCACGCTCGGGCGTTATTGCAAGACGTTGAGCTCCGTCCGGGAGGCGCCCGGCACTCTATACCGCTCCTGAAGGGGGAGCCCGCCCGGACACATCGCGGTCCGGCACGGCGCGCTTTGCAACACGAGGATGGATTTCATAACATTGAGCGTCGTCAAGGCCGTCATTCTCGCGGCCGTTCTCATGACCACCCTCGCGTATCTCCAGTGGGTGGAGCGGAAGGTCATCGCACACATTCAGTTGCGCATGGGACCCTCCCGCGTCGGCCCGCACGGCCTGCTCCAGCCTCTGGCCGACGTCATCAAGCTCCTCACTAAGGAAGACTTGATCCCGCCGCATGTCAACAGGTTCCTCTACATCCTGGCCCCGTTCCTTGCCGTTACCTTGGCGCTCATGTCCTTTGCGGTCGTGCCGTTCGGCCCCGAAATCGAAATCTTCGGCGTGCGGACCCCGGTGCAGCTCACCGACCTCAACATCGGCCTGTTGTTCCTGCTGGCCATCTCTTCGGTGAGCGTCTACGGCGTGGCCTTGGCCGGTTGGGCCTCCAATAGCAAGTACAGCTTGCTCGGCGGTTTGCGCAGCTCCGCGCAGATGATCAGCTACGAGCTGCCGATGGCCGTCGCGCTGGCCTCTGCGCTGCTGCTGTCGAACACGTTGAGCCTCCGGGAGATCGTGGACACCCAGCAAGGGTATTACCTCGGCGTGATCCCCAAGTGGAACATTTTCCGCCTCCCATTTCCTCAGATCCTGAGCTTTGTTGTCTTCTTGATCTGCGCTTTCGCCGAAACCAACCGTCTGCCCTTCGACCTGCCAGAGGCGGAAAACGAGCTGGTGGCCGGCTTCCACACCGAATACAGCAGCATGAAGTTCGCGGCCTTTTTCATGGCCGAGTACGCCAACATGATCACGGGATGCGCTCTTGCCACGATCCTCTTCCTCGGGGGCTGGCATCCGCTCTGGCCGGCGGAATGGGGCGCCCACCTCGTTCCGGCCGCCGTGTTTTTCCTCGCGGGCGCCATCGCGTTCTACCATGGCGCCCATCCGGCCCGCCCGCGAGACCGCCGGACACTGCCCATCGTCGCCGTGGTTTTCTGGATGCTGGCCGTTCTGTTCCTGCTCCCCGAAGTGCGGGCCGCTCTGGCCCCCCTGTTCTGGTTCGCCGCCAAGACCGGACTCCTGCTGTTCTGCTTCATCTGGGTTCGCGGCACGCTACCGCGCTTCCGCTACGACCAGTTGATGCGTTTTACCTGGAAATTTCTTTTCCCCGTGGCAATGGCTAACCTGATGGCCACGGGTCTCGTCGTGGCTCTCTTTCCCGATGTGAGCTGAGTATGGATGCGATCCTGTTTTTCGTCTTTGCCGTAATCGCCGTCGCCTGCGCGGCCAACCTCGTCGTCCAGACCCACCCGATCGCCGGCGCCCTGTCGCTGATCGGCGTCATGGGTTCGCTGGCCGTGCTCTACCTTTTGCTGGGCGGCGAATTCATCGCGGCGGTGCAGGTCATCGTGTACGCGGGGGCCATCATGGTCCTGTTCGTCTTCGTCATCATGCTGCTCAACGCCGGCGCCGAGCGGCCCGTGGGACGCTCCGTCGTGGCCCGCTACCTGGGCGTGCCCGTACTCGTCATCTTCCTGGGCCTCTTGAGCTACGTGATCCAGTCCATGCTACCGGCCTCCGAAGCGGTGCGGTTTGGCGGGTTCGACGGTGGCGCTCCGGCGGAGGTTGGCCGTTTGCTGTTCACCCGGTACCTGCTGCCGTTCGAGGTGACTTCGGTGCTGATCCTGGTGGCCATTCTGGGAGCGGTGGTCCTCGGCCGGAAGGAGCTGTGACCCCATGAACGCCGTGCCGCTGTCCTGGTATCTGATTCTCAGCGCCGTGCTGTTTTCTCTCGGCGTGGCCGGCTTCCTCGTGCGCCGCAACATCATCACCGTCTTCATGTCCATCGAGCTGATGCTGAACGCTGTCAACCTGAGCTTCGTGACCTTCTCTTACCAGTTCAAGCAGGCGGACGGTCACATCTTCACATTCTTCGTCATGGTCGTGGCGGCCGCGGAGGCAGCGGTCGGGCTGGCCATTATCCTGGCGCTCGTCCGCACGCGCCGCACCCTCGAGGTGGACGAAGTCAACCTGTTGAAGTTCTGAGCGATGTTGCACCTCTGGCTGATCCCCGCCTTTCCCCTGGCCGGCTTCCTGCTGAACGGGCTCTTCGGGCGCCGCGCGCCGAAGCTGTTCGTGAACCTCGTCGGCGTCGGGTCGGTGGCGCTTTCCTTCCTCTGGGTGTTGAACACGCTGGCCGCGCTCGGGCCGCTCGAGACGCCTCACATCGAGCGGTATTTCACCTGGATCCAGAGTGGGGAATTGCGCATCGGCTTCGACCTCGTCGCCGACCGCCTGAGCGCCGTCATGATGCTCGTCGTCACCGGCGTGGGCCTGCTGATTCACGTCTATTCGATCGGCTACATGGCCCACGAAAGCGGCTACTACCGTTTCTTCGCCTACCTGAACCTGTTCATGTTCTTCATGCTGCTGCTGGTGATGGCGGGAAATTTTTTGCTGCTGTTCGTCGGCTGGGAGGGCGTGGGTTTGTGCAGCTACTTACTGATCGGCTTCTGGTTCCTGAAAAAAAGCGCGGCCGACGCCGGAAAGAAAGCCTTCATTGTCAACCGCATTGGGGACTTCGGCTTTTCGCTGGCGATTTACCTGATCGTCGCCCACTTCGGCACGCTCGACTTCGACCCGGTTTTCGCCGCCGTGCGCGAACGGCCCCTCGAAACCGACGCGGGTCTGCTGACCCTCGTCGCGCTTCTGCTGCTGGTCGGCGCCACGGGCAAGTCCGCGCAGGTGCCTCTGTATGTCTGGCTGCCCGACGCCATGGAAGGCCCCACTCCCGTTTCCGCTCTGATCCACGCGGCCACTATGGTCACCGCGGGAGTATACATGACCGCCCGCTGCGCCCCCATCTACCTCCAGGCGCCCATCGCTCTGGAGGCCGTGGCCTGGGTGGGCGCCTTCACCGCCTTTTTTGCCGCCACCATCGGCCTGGCCCAGCACGACATCAAGAAAGTGTTCGCTTACTCGACCATCTCCCAGCTCGGCTACATGTTCCTGGGAGCGGGCGTGGGAGCGTTTTCGGCGGGCATCTACCATTTGGTCACGCACGCCTTCTTCAAGGCGCTGCTGTTTTTGGGCGCCGGCAGCGTGATCCACGCGCTCGGCGGCGAGCAGGACTTGCGGCGGATGGGCGGTCTCCGAAAGCAGGCGCCAGTGACCTTTTGGACGTTGCTGTGCGCCGCCGTGGCGATCGCGGGCGTGCCTCCCTTTTCCGGCTTCCATAGCAAGGACGCCATCTTACTTGCGGCTCACCACCACTCCCCGGCGCTTTACTGGATCGGCGTCGTCACCGCGGCGCTCACGGCCTTCTACGTCTTCCGCGCCCTCTTTCTTGCGTTTTTCGGCGACTACCGTGGCGATCCGCACCATCACCCCCATGAGTCCCCGCCCGTGATGACCGTGCCGCTGATGGCGTTGGCGGCGCTCTCCCTCGCCGGAGGTTACTTTGGTGTGCCCGCCTGGCTCGAGCCGATGTTTCCCGTTTCCGAACCGGCCCATGACGTCGCGCTGGTGGTCGTTTCGGTAATCGCCGGCTTGGCCGGCATCGCCACGGCTTGGTGGTTCTACGTCGCGCGGCCAGGTCTGGCAGATCGAGTCGCAGCACAGCTCGGGGGGCTGTATCAGCTCGTCTACAACAAGTACTTCGTGGACGAGATCTACGGTGCAGCGGTGGTGCGGCCGGTCGTCGAGGGTTCCGAGAAACTCGCCTGGCGCACCCTCGACGTGAGCGTTATTGACGGCATGGTGAACGGCTTGGGCGCTCGCGCTCAGAGCCTGGGGGACGTGCTCCGCCGGATTCAGTCCGGAAACGTGCGCAGCTACGCCGCCTGGGTCCTGTTCGGCGCAGTGCTGGTGGTCGTCGCGTTCGGGTTCTGGGGAGGCTGGCAATGACATTGTTGAACCTGTGTCTGGCGCTCCCGGTGGCGGGCTTTCTGCTGATTCTGGCGATTCCCAAGGAAAATCATCGCGCCATCCGCACCGCCGCGCTTGCCGTTTCCCTGCTGGTCTTCGGGCTGTCTCTCGGTCTCGCGGTTCGCTTCGACACGTCCCTGCCCGCCTACCAGTTCGTCACCAACGTCCCCTGGATCGCCTCCCCTGCCATCCGTTACCACGTGGGCATCGACGGCCTGAGCCTGTGGCTGGTGATCCTTTCGACGCTGCTCACCCCCGTCGGCGTCCTGGTCTCGTGGCGCTATATCGACCGGCGCGTCAAGGAGTTCTACGCCCTGCTGATCCTGATGGAATCGGGCCTGATCGGCGTCTTTGTCGCGCTGGATCTGTTCCTGTTCTACGTCTTCTGGGAAGTCTCGCTCATCCCCATGTACTTCCTGATCGGCGTCTGGGGCCACGAGCGGCGCATCTACGCGGCGGTGAAGTTTTTCCTGTTCACGATGGCGGGCTCCGTGCTCATGCTGGCGGCGATCATTTACCTGTACACGCAGGCGGCCACGTTCGACTACCCGGCGATCCTGTCGCTCGTGGCGGAAGGAAGGTTGCGCTTCAGTCCGCTCGAAGAGACGCTGCTCTTTCTCGGATTCTTCCTCGCTTTTGCCATTAAGGTGCCCCTGTTCCCTTTGCACACCTGGCTTCCCGACGCTCACGTCGAGGCGCCCACGGCCGGCTCGGTCATCCTCGCCTCGGTCATGCTCAAGATGGGGACCTACGGACTGCTGCGCTTCTCGCTGCCGCTGTTTCCGTCGGCCTCGCGGGAACATGCGCCGTGGATCGCGGTGCTGGCCATCATCGGCATCATCTACGGGGCGCTGGTGGCCATGGTGCAGCCCAACATGAAGAAGCTCGTGGCTTACTCCTCGGTGAGCCACTTGGGCTTCGTCGTGCTCGGTATTTTCTCGTTCACGCAACTAGGCCTCGACGGCGCAGTCTACCAGATGCTCAACCACGGCATCTCGACCGGCGCGTTGTTCGTCCTGGTGGGGTTCCTCTACGAGCGGCGGCACTCGCTGGAGATCGCCGATTACGGCGGTGTCGCCACGCCGGCGCCGAATCTCGCCGTCGTCTTCATGATCACCACGCTGGCGAGCATCGGCCTGCCCGTCCTCAACAACTTTGTGGGCGAATACCTGGTGCTGCAAGGAACCGCTCAGGTCAATTTCCGCTGGACGGTCTTCGCCGCCATCGGCATCATTCTCTCGGCCTGCTACATGCTGTGGCTTTATCAGCGGGCATTCTTCGGCGCGGCGCCGGAGCCCGTACGCGCCCACGTGCACGACTTGAGCCCGCGCGAGTGGTCCGCAATCCTCCCCCTGGTCGTGCTGATGGTGTGGATGGGCACTGCCACGCAAACGTTTCTTCCGCCGATTGGCGCCGCCAACGCGCGCATCCTCGAACACACCCGGCAAAACGTCGAGTTCCATGTAAAGCAGCGGCCGCCGGGCGCGGCCTCGGCGGAGGTCGCTCGTGCCCGATAGCTTCGTCCCCTCGCCGCAGGAGATCCTGCGGATCCTTCCCGAGCTCGTGCTGGTGCTGGCCGGCACGCTCATTATGGTGCTGACGCCGTTGTGGCGCCGGCAGGGTGACGGCCGTTTCGGCGTCCTGTCTCTTGGGGCGCTGGCCGCCGCCTTGGTGGCCACGGTGGCGGCACATGTCCACCGCGGGCCCGCCTTCCAACAAATGCTGGAGGTGGACGGCTTCGCCACGTTCTTTCGCCTGCTGGTGATCGGCGTCGGCGGGCTCACGGCCTTGCTGTCCCTGCCCTACCTGCGCCGCGAGCAAGCCGAACCGGGCGAGTACCATGCCTTGCTGCTGTTTTCGGTTGCAGGCCAGTCGCTGATGGCGGCGGCCAACGAGCTCATCATGATCTTCATTGGGCTGGAGATCTCCTCGATCGCCAGCTACATCCTGGCTGGCTACCTGCGCGAGGACCGCCGCGCGACGGAAGCCGCCCTGAAGTACTTCCTGCTGGGCTCTTTCGCCACCGCCTTCCTGCTTTACGGGGTGGCTTGGATCTACGGAATGACGGGCTCCACCCATCTGGGTGAAATCCAGGCTGCCCTCACCGTGGCGGCGCCGCCCCCTTCGGAGTTGCTGGTGGCCGTCGCCGCCGCCATGATGTTCGCCGGGCTGGCGTTCAAGGTTTCCGTCTGGCCGTTTCAAGTCTGGGCGCCGGACGTCTACCAGGGAGCTCCCTCGCCGGTGGCGGGCTTTTTGTCCGCCGGTCCGAAGGCGGCCGCCTTCGCCGTTTTCTTGCGGATCTTCCTCACAGCGTTCGAACCCGCGGCCGAACGTTGGGCGGCCTTCGTGTGGTGGTCGGCGCTGATTTCCATGACGCTGGGCAATTTCGCCGCCCTCGTGCAGTCCGACATCAAGCGCCTCCTGGCGTACAGCTCCATCGCGCATGCCGGCTACGTTCTGGTGGCGGTGACCGCCCACTCCGAGGCGGGCGCCGCGGCCGCGATGTTTTATCTGGCGGCCTACGCTCTGATGAACGTTGGCGCCTTCGCTGTGGTGGCGCACCTGGCGCGGAAGGGCGAGCGTTACGTGGAGGTGGAGGACTTTGCCGGGCTGGCCGTCACGCAGCCCGGGGCCGCCGCGCTATTCGCCATCTTTCTGCTCTCGCTGATCGGCGTGCCTCCTACGGCGGGCTTCTTCGGGAAGTTTTACGTTTTCAAAGCGGCGCTCGATGCCGACTTGGTCGGCCTGACGGTCTTGGGCCTTCTCAACAGCGCGGTGGGCGCTTATTATTACTTGCGCATTCTGGTGGTGATGTACATGCGCGAGCCGGGCGAAGCAGCCGCTTCGGCGCCTGCGCCCACGTCCGCCACCCGAGTCGCCCTGTGGATCTGCGCCTTTGGCACGCTGCTGCTGGGAGTTTGGCCCTCGCTCATCCTGGGCTCCGCCGAGCGTGCCGCCGCCTTCGTGCGCTAGCCGCGCCGGTTTACAATGCTTCGCATGCTGCACCGGATCCTGGTAATTGTGTTGTCCGTTACCCCGCTCCTCAGCGCCCAAACGCCGAAAGGCTGGCAGAAAGGCAAAGGCTACGGCTGGGTCTACGGCAAAGACGACCAGGTCGGCGCGCTCAACGCGATCACCGAGCCCACGCGCGTGTTGCGCGCGTTGCGCGAGGTTCGGACGGGGCGTGTTTACGACTTAGGCGTGCCCGTTGACCGCCGCTCCTACAAGTGGCCCGGACACTCCCCGACCGAAATTATGTCCTTTCGCAGTCCCGAAGGCTTGAAGCGCGGCAAGGATCTGGCCGCTTTTGCCGCCAACCCGAAACAGCTCGGCTTTCACAGTTGCGCGCTGTTCATCAACGACAACGTGGGCACGCAAATCGACGGGCTGGGGCACATCACCCGCGGCGTGGACAACCACTGGTACAACGGGTTTCGCGAGCAGGACTACGGAACCGACTTCGGCATTCTCCGCGCCGATGCCGATTCGATTCCACCCATCATTGCCCGGGGCGTTCTGATAGACGTCGCCGGCTGGAAGGGCGTCGAGGCCTTGCCGGCCAACTTCCCCATCGGTCCGAAGGAATTGCAGGCCGCTCTGGCGGCGCAGAAGGTGGACGTGGAACCCGGCGACGTGGTGCTGATCCGCACCGGCACGCTGCGCTACTGGGGCGAAGCGGGTGCGGATCACGCCAAGATTGCGCAACATGACTCGGCGGGCTTGACCCTGACCGGCGCCAAGTGGCTGGTCGAGCAGAAAGGCGCGGTCATGATCGGCTCGGACACGAGCGGCTTGGAAGTGGGCCAGGATCCCGACCTGCCCGGGGCGGTCATCCCCGTGCACGAGTACCTGTTGATCGAGCAAGGCGTGCACATCGGCGAGTTTCACTACCTGGAGGAGCTGGCTCGGGACCGCGCTTATCGCTTCACCTACATCGCGGTGACCAACCGGTTGCGCGGCACCACCGCCGGCTTCGCCTTACGCCCGCTGGCGATCCGCTAGCTGGACGAAAACTAAGCCTGCGGCGGGCTTGCTTCGCGGCGCCCGCTCTCCAGAGAAATGGAATGCTCGGATCAGGCCCCGAGCGTCAGCCTAGGGCGCTCCAATCGAACAGGCGGTTGGTCTCTGCTGCTCGGCAGGGCGCTAGGCCAAGCGTGCGCGCAGGGCTCTCACCTGGCTCCAAGCGTACGGTCGGCGCACGATGGCTTTCGGCTTCGCCCTCCGGTCGGCGATTCGCCAATGCCACTACACCGTCACCCAGGCGCCGCTGCGGGCGCTCTCGAGCACCTTCTCGAGCAGCCGCATGCCGCGCAATCCGTCGGCGAACGTGGGGAAATCGATCTCCGCCGCCGGATCGACAATCTTTCGGTAGAACCGCCGGAACACCTGCTTGTGCGTGTCGTCGTAGCCTTCGCTGTGACCGCCGGGGAGATCGGCAAACGTGGCCGCCTTCGGATGAAGCAGCGACGGGTCCTTGACGATGAGCTGGTTCGGCGTGTTCCGCTGGCCGATCCACAGCTCGTCGGGCTTTTCCTGATTCCACTGCACGCCAGCTTTGGTGCCGTAGATCTCGATCTGGAACCGGTTCTTGCATCCGGCCGACACCTGGCTCACGGTGAAGGCGCCCCGGGCGCGGTCGCCCAACCGCAGTAGCACTGCCCCGTAGTCATCCGTGTCGATCGGCACTTCCGTATAATCCTCGGGCCGCAAGGTCTTCCCTGCGAACGTCTCGATCGCCGCTTTCGGCTTTTTTCGCGTCTTGTGGAAGGTGGCCAGATCCGCGCACAGGGCCGTGATGGACAGCCCCGTCAGGTGCTGGACCAAGTCCATCCAATGGGAGCCGATGTCCCCCATGGCGCGCAGCGGACCGCCCTCCTTGGATTCGATGCGCCAATTGAAGTCGGTGTCGTACAGCAACCAGTCCTGCGAATACGTGCCTTGCACGATCAGTATCTCCCCCAGCTCCCCGCTCTCGATCATCCGTCGGATCTGCTGCACGACGGGGTAGTACCTCAGGTTGTGGTTGACGCAGTTGACGCGGCCGTTGCGGCCGGCCAGCTCCACCAGCTCCGCCGCTTCCGCCGCCGTGATGGTCAGCGGTTTTTCGCACAGAACATGCTTGCCCCGCTCGAGCGCCGCCTTTGCGATCGGATAGTGCAAGGCATTGGGCGTACAGATGTGAATCGCCTCGATCGAGGCGTCCTCGAGGATCGTACGGTAATCGCCTGTCGCGTGCTCGACGCCGATGGCGTCCCCGAAACGGCGGGCTTCGGCCTCGTCCACGCCGGCCACCGCCGCGATCTCCACGTGACCGAGGCGCCGGATAGCCTCCGCGTGGGTGCGCCCCATAAAGCCCGCGCCAATCACCGCCGTCTTGACTTTCCGCAGCATCTCGCTATTGAAACTCCTTTCCCCAAGAATCGCCGTAGGATGGCACCCTCACAATCTATCGCACCTGTTGCTAAGGTGAAAACTAGCCGCTGCGGCGATGCGGGTGCGCGTGCGTATCGTGTGGCGCCGGTCCCGCCCGCGCGGAGGGCGCCTTCGACGCTGGCTCCAGCTTACGGCCGGGGTGGCGCTGCTCGTGGCCGGCTGGCGCCTGTCCGACGACTTACGCCGGGGCGCTCCGGCCGAGCCCCCAGTCTGGCTGCGCTGGCAAGTCTGGTTGGGCGCCGCCGTGGCGGCGCAGCTTCTGGCCTCGCGATGGGGCGGTCACGGCAGCGGCGACGGCCGTGCCATGCCATAGCTGCCTCCCGTTTCCCCCGACACGAGCTCTTCCATCACGGCGGCATAGAAGCGGTCGCTCCGCGAACGTACGTGCCGTTCCCGCTCCTCCGGCCGCCCCAGGTGCTCCAGCTCGTGCAGCAGCACGGCCAGAAGCGCCGCTTGGAAATGCAGCTCGTTCAACCGCGCTCCTAGCTGGCCGGCGGCCATGGAGGACAGCGGCTGGGGCTGCCATTCCCGGATGCTTTCGTACGCCAGATCGATCTCCCCGATTGCCGATCCTAAGTCAGCCGCCAAGCGCCGCGTGATCTTCGACTCCGTGCCCCGAGGGTGGTGGTGTCCCAGGCAACCGCACAGATTTCGCGGCCGCAACAACACCACGACCACGGGCGGCAAGGCCCGAAACAATTTCTCGTACGGTTCCCGCACCGCGCTGCCTAAGCTGCGGAACGTGCGCGCCCATGCCGCCTCCACCTCCGCGGCCACATCGCCGCGCCCGCGCGGATAGCTCAGCAGCAGCAACGGCATGTGCTCGGCGGCCCGCACCAACCGCTGTTCGCGGCCGCGGATGCGCTCCAGAAGCCGCCGGAACAGCCCGGGCAGTTGCACTGCGGGCCCGCCCGTCCTTCGCATCGCTTCACCGACCCCGCCTCTGTTATTCTGGCATGAGAAGAGCGGGAATCCTCATGCGCTACCAGCGCTCCACTGTGTACGCCTACACGCCCGAACTCCCTCCCGGCGTCAAGTGGTTGCTCATCGTGAACACCGCCGTTTTCGTGGTCCGCTATTTCGCCGGGGTGTTTGGCGGGGCAGCATTCTTCCGCGATTTCATGCTGTGGCCGCGGGCCGTCTGGCAGGAACCGTTGCTCAGCTTCTGGCAGCCCTTCACCTATCTGTTTCTGCACGGCGACTTCTGGCACATTCTTTTCAACATGCTGGCCCTGTGGATGTTCGGCACGGATCTGGAACGCGACTGGGGCACGCCCTTTTTCCTCAAGTACTACTTCCTGTGCGGGGTGGGCGCGGGTCTGTGTGTGGTGGCGGCGGACGCGTTGTTCCACGGGCCGGGGTTCCCCACCATCGGCTCCTCCGGAGCGGTTTACGGCATACTGCTGGCTTTCGGGCTGCTCTACCCGGACCGCATTGTCCTGTTCAGTTTCTTGTTCCCGATCAAAGCCAAGTACTTCGTCATGATCATTGGCGCGATTGCGTTCATGAGTTCTTTCGGGGCCAGCGGCAGCGGCGTTAGCCACGTGGCGCACTTGGGCGGCATGATCTTCGGCTACGTTTCCTTGCGCCGAAGGCGGCTGCGGGTTCGCTTCGATCTCGTTGGCGCCTTGAACCGGCACTACCAAGCTTGGAAGATTCGCCGCGCGCGGCGCAAATTCGAGGTTTACCTCCGGGAGCAGGAATCGCGGCGCCGCCAAATGCATTGAGCCGGCGCCGGGCTGCCTGATATGATCGGAGGCGAGGGGGCGATATGAAGCGACCTTGGAGTCTCACGCTGACAGGCGTCTTGGCGGCCTTGTTGGTCGCTCAGGAGGGACCCCGACAGCAGCGTTCCGAGACGGTGGCCCGGCCGCGCAAAACGGAAGCGGAAGCCGAGCCGGCGAAACTTCCGTCCAAGTTCGAGAAAAAGGACAAGCCGGATCTGCCGGTGGGGCTGCCGACGTTTCGCGCCGACGTCTTCACCGTGAGCCTGGAAGTGTCCGTGCTCACCAATCAGGGCCGCTTCATCCCGAACCTCACGAAAGATCGCTTCCGCATCCTCGAAGACAACGTCCCCCAACAGATCGCCACCTTCGAGGTGGGCGAAGCGCCGATGACCGTGTGCCTGGTCATCGAGTTCAGCAACCTCTTCCAGTACTACTGGAGCGAGACCTGGTATCAGACGCTGACGGCTGCGTACGGCTTTCTCGAGACTCTCAAACCGGAAGACTACGTGGCCGTGGTGGCCTACGATATCCGCCCGGAAATTCTCTCGGACTTTTCCACCGACAAGCGCAAAGCCTATGAGGCGATGTCCCGGCTGCGCATCGCCGCCTACTCGGAAGCCAACCTCTTCGACGCCATTGCCG
Source organism: Bryobacteraceae bacterium (assembly GCA_025055455.1). Taxonomy (GTDB): domain Bacteria; phylum Acidobacteriota; class Terriglobia; order Bryobacterales; family Bryobacteraceae; genus JANWXD01. The sequence goes on along the minus strand of JANWXD010000022.1, from coordinate 46,246 downwards.
ACACCGCGGACCGCATGTCCCAGATCGAAGGCCGCAAAGCCATCGTGCTCATCTCGTCGGGCATCGACACCTTCAGCAAACTCACCTTCGACAAGACCCGCCGCATCCTGCAGAACGCCGGCGTCCCCATCTATGCCATCGGTCTCATGCAGGCGCTCCGGGAATGGTACGACGCCCGCGGGTACCTGGGACCGATCGAACGGCTGGACTTCCTGCAAGCCGATAATCAGCTCCGCACGTTTGCAAAAGAGACGGGCGGACAGGCATTTTTCCCCAGGTTTTATGGAGAATTCCCGGGCATTTTCCGCGCCATTTCGGAAGCCCTCCGCAATCAGTACTTCATCACGTACCACCCCACCAATCAGGCCCGGGATGGGAAGTTTCGCAGGATCAAAGTAGAACTCATAGATCCCGCCACCAACCAGCCCTTGCGCATCGTGGACGAAAAGGGGAAACCCATCAAATACACGATCATTGCGAAATCCGGCTATACCGCCCCACGCGAAGTCGAATAAAAAGGCACAATTTCCGAAAAAAGTCAAGCACTAGATCTCATTTCGACTCAGATTGTTGCGAAACTCTTGACGATGCGCGCAGCTTGCTGCTAATTTTCTCCTGAGTTCAAGATGCAGACCAGGCGTTGGCGGGAGAGCGTTCCGGCGAAAATCTTCGTGTTAGACGAGCACCCCGGCGGACTGGCCGCGCGCAAAGCCATCCTGGAAACGCAAGGCCATGTCGTATCGGCCACAGCCGACGTGGCGGAAGCCCGGGCGGCTTTGGCCTCCGGTGCCTACGAGATCGTGGTGGTCAACCACAGCGGGGTGGGGGCGGACTTGGCCTGCTTGCGGCAAGTGGCCCCGGCAGTGGGCATCGTCCTGCTACTCGATGCGCTGGAAGCCCTCGGCAGAACCGAACAAGACACGGGAGCGGACGCGATCGTGCCCAAGGACGGCAACGAGATCGCGCGCTTGATCCGCGCCGTCAACCGATTGCTGCGCCTGCGTCGTGCCAAGAAATCGGTGGACCGGCACGCACCGGGGCCGGCGCGCCGACACAACGCCGCAAGCGCCTGAGGCGGCAGACTCCCCGGTTTATGATCGTAGGGGAGGAACCATGCTCGAAATCACCTGGTTGGGACACGGCACCTTCGAGCTGCGTCTCGCCGGCGGGGAGGTCTTTGTGTTGGATCCGTGGACGGAGGGGAACCCCTCCTACCCGCCGGACCATCGGTTCGCTCGCATTGACGCCATCCTCATCACCCACGGCCACTTCGACCATATCCACGACGCGGTGCGACTGGCCCGGGAATTTTCGCCCAAGGTGGTGGCGATTTACGAGACCTGCCACTGGCTGGAATCGAAAGGCGTGCAGAACACCCTGCCGATGAACAAAGGCGGCTCCCAGCAGGTCGGCCCCGTCACGGTCACCATGACGGACGCCGTGCATAGCTGCGGCATCCTGGATGAGGGGCGGATCCTGTACGGCGGCGAGCCATGCGGCTACGTGCTCACCCTGCCCGACAGGCGCCGCATCTACTTTGCGGGCGACACCAACGTCTTCGGGGACATGCAGTGGATTCGCGAGTTGTACTCGCCCGAGCTCGCCTTCCTGCCGATCGGCGACCTCTACACCATGAGTCCGCGCGAAGCGGCGCTGGCCTGCCGCTTGCTTCGTCCCAAGAAGGTCATACCCATGCATTTCGGCACGTTCCCTCCTCTGACGGGCCGCCCCGAACAGCTTGCCGAACAACTCAAGGAGCTGCCGGACGTCGAAGTCTGGCCCCTCCAACCCGGCAAAACGGTCACTTGGTAAAGGCCCCAAGCGGCATGGCCGAAGACCAGCCCACGGCCCGCGAAAAGACGAAGCAGCTCGGCGCTTGGTTCTTGGGTCCGAAGGCGGAGAATGCCGGCTTGGTCGAGGACATGGTGCTCCACATCCTGCGGGACTACTTTTACTGGCGGCGGAACTATTTCCCCTCCGATGAAATCATCATCACCCAACAGATGCGCCGCGAGTTCCTGGACTGGACCGACGCGCTGCTCCAGCAGATCAGCGAGATGCTCGCCCGCCTGCGCCGCCATTTCCCCTTCTACAGCCCGCGTTACATCGCCCACATGCTGTCCGATCAGACCATTCCCTCCGTGCTGGGCTACTTTGCCGGGATGCTGTACAACCCCAATAACGTCACGCCCGAGGCCGCCCCCGTCACGGTCGAGTGGGAGCTCGAAGTCGCCTCCGACATTCTGAAGATGCTCGGCTATCGACCGCCTCCGCCGCCCGACGCTCACCATCGCCGCCTGCGCGAGGAGTTTGGCTGGGCCCACATTACCAGCGGGGGCACGATCGCCAACCTGGAAGCGCTCTGGGTGGCGCGCAATGTCCGCTACTTTCCGCTCGCGGTGAAACGCGTCGTGGAACAGTACGGTCTTCCTCTCGGCGTCAAGCTGCCTGGGGACGAGACGCGGGTCCCCCGGCCGCTGCGGGAGCTGGACGACCACCAGTGCCTAGCCATCAAGCCCAACGAGGCCGTTTTCTTGTTGCCTCGTTTCGTGGAGGCCGTGCGCCGCTACTTCGACCTTGCGGACGAAGAGGCTCCCCGCCGGGCGTGGGCGCTGCTTCGCGAAACCGGGCTGGGTGTGGCCTTCGACGGCGTCCTCTCGTGCTTCCGCGTCGCACCGCCCGTGCTGTTCGTCTCCGGCGCCGTTCACTACAGCATTCTCAAGGCGGCCGACGTGCTCGGCTTCGGTCGGGACCACGTCGTGCTGGTGGACGTGGATCGCTCCTTCCGCATGGACGTACGGGATCTGGAGGAGAAGGTCCGCAACGCCCTCCGACAGGGGCGCTTCCCGCTGGCGGTCATCGCCATCGCCGGCACCACCGAAGAGGGCGCGGTCGACCCGCTGCATCGGATCGAGGAGTTCCGAAGCCGCCTCGAGCGCGACGCCCAAACCAGCTTTTGGCTCCACGTGGACGCCGCCTGGGCCGGCTACCTGCGTTCCCTGTTCGTTGCTCCGGAAGGGGCGCCTGCGGAAACTCCGGACGAGCAACTCGCGGCCATCAGCGAGTTCACCGCCCGCAAACTGCAACTCGTGCGCCGCGCCTATTCCCGCACCCTCCGGCTCCACTGGGGCGACAAAGAGGTGTGCGAGGCCTTCCAGGCGTTTCCGCGCGCCGAGTCGATCGCTGTGGATCCCCACAAGATGGGCTACGTGCCGTACCCTTGCGGCGTGATCGCCTTCCGCAACGACCGGGTGCGGCTCTTCCTGGCCCAAGAGGCGCCCTACATCACCGCGGCAAAGCCCGGCGATCTGCCGCCGCACGCCTACGCTCCCCCGGTCAACGTGGGACCGTTCATCCTGGAGGGCTCCAAGCCGGGAGCGGCTGCGGCCTCCTGCTGGCTGTCGCATCGCATGATTCCGCCCAACCGAGCCGGCTACGGCGAGATCATGCGCGCTTCTTTGCTGGCGGCGCGGGAGCTGTTCGAACGCCTGATCCACTGGGAGCAAGCCGCGCGCGCCAACCGCGAGCAGACCGCTTTCCAGTTCGTGCCTGTCACCCTCCCGCCGCCCGATACCAACATCGTGTGCTTCGTCATCCAGATCAAGGGCAACCGCTCGCTGGCCCGCATGAATCAGCTGGGGGAAACCGTCTACAAGCACTTCACGATCGAAGTGGAGCTCGGCCAGCGCGAGTACAGCTACGCGCAGCCGTTCTTTATCTCCCGCACGCATTTTCGCCTCCCCCGCTATTCCTGCCACTCCGTGGCCGACTTGCTCGAACGAGCTGGAGTGGATCCAGCCGACTACCCGCAGCACGGCGTCTTCGTGCTGCGCGCCACCGTCATGAACCCCTACATCGTGCTGGCGGCGGAAACCGGCCACAAACAGGACCTGGTGGCGGAATTCGTCGAATCCCTCGCCCGGATCGCGGAGTCCACGGCTCGGGAGCTGACCGCGAACTGAGGATTCGCAGGTCCGAAAAGCCTCGCTGGGTCCGCTGTCACCGGACCGCGGCACGGGCCAAGTATAATCGGGATGTGGGATTCAGGAGCGGGGCCGTCTTGTGCGCCGTGCTGGCAGTTGGCGCCTGCAATCGCGGCATCGAGACCAAAGAAGCCGTGCGCCAGGGGGTCATCGACCATCTGGCCACGCGCTCCAATCTCAACGTCGCCGCTATGCACGTGGAGGTCACTTCCGTCACCTTCCGCAAGAACGAGGCCGATGCGACCGTTCACTTCCGGGCCAAGAACGATCAGAGTAGCCCGGGAATGACCATGAACTACACCCTGGAAAGGCAGGGAAGCCGTTGGGTCGTCAAGAGCCGCTCGGAAGCGGGCGGAACGCCCCATGGCGAGATGGGTGAGATGCCCGGGGCGCTTCCCCCTGGTCACCCGCCTATCGGCGGTCAGAGTGGCGCGACGCCCAAATGAAACCCATCGCGGTGCTGGGCGGGGGGCCGGCGGGGGCTTACTCGGCCGAGCGATTAGCGGCCGCCGGGGCGCCGGTCATCCTCTTCGACGAACGGCTGGCTTGGGAGAAGCCGTGCGGCGGCGGATTGACGTACAAAGCCTACCGCCGCTACCCTTTCCTCCTCGACAATGACAAGCCGAAGAAACTGATTCGCGAAGTGCGGCTTTCGGCGCCGGGCACACGCACGGTTCCGATGCCCCTGCGGCAACCACTCCTGGTCTACTCTCGGCTCGACCTCAACCACCTGTTGCTCGAAAGGGCGGCGCGGGCAGGAGCGCGCATCGAGAAGGCCCGCGTTTTGCGGGTGGCGTGGTCTCCAACCGGATGGCGTTTGGAAACCAAGCATGGGGTCGCTGAGGCCTGCTTTTGTATCGTGGCCACAGGCGCCCGGAATCCGCTGCGGGAGGTCGGTACGAGGTGGACCGCCGCCGATACTATGATCGCACTCGGTTACTACCTGCCTGCCGAGCAGGACCACATCGATATCCAGTTTCTGCCCGGCTTGCATGGCTACATCTGGGTGTTTCCCCGTTGCGGGCACGTCTCGGTGGGCATCTGCGGCAAAGGCGAGCCGGCGCACGCGCTCCGCGCGCGCCTGGAGCAGTATCTGCGCGAAAAAGGCATCGGTTGGAACCACGGCGTCTTCTACAGTCATGTCATTCCGTCGCTAGCCAGTAGCTCCTGGCCTCGCAATCGGGTGGCGGGCCCAGGCTGGCTGGCCGTGGGGGACGCGGGCGGCTTGGTGGATCCGATCACGGGCGAAGGACTCTACTACGCCGTCCGCTCGGCCGATCTGGCCAGCCAGGTGACCCTGGCCTCCGAGCTGAGCCCGGAGCAAAAGCCGGCCGCCTACCGCTGGCTTCTCGACCGGGACTTTGCCGCCGACCTGGCATTTGCCGCCTCGCTGGCCCGGCGCGTCTTCTTAGGGCGATTCTTGATGGCCAGCGTGCCCAAGCGCATGATCCAGTTCATCGAGCGCAGCCCCCGATTCCGGGAGATCATGCAGGATCTGTTCGCTGGCACGCAACCGTACTTGGATCTCAAGTCGCGCCTGCTGCGCAACCTGCACGGCACGCTGTTCGACACGCTGGCGAGTTTTTTCCTGCGCCGGGTTGTGCCGGGGCAAGCGTAGAATCGTTCGGAGGCACATCATGAACCTCTCCCGGTCGCAAGCGCTCTTCGAGCGAGCCCAGCGAGTGATTCCCGGAGGCGTTAACTCCCCGGTCCGCGCTTTCCGCAGCGTCGGCGGCACGCCGCCCTTCATGGTGAGAGGCGACGGCGCCTGCTTGTTCGACGCCGATGGAAACGCCTATCTGGACTATGTGCTCTCCTGGGGGCCCCTGCTGCTCGGGCACCGCCATCCGGCCATCGTCGCAGCGCTCGAAGACGCCCTCCGATCCGGGACTAGTTTCGGTGCGCCGACAGAAAGGGAGGTGGAGTTGGCCGAAGCGATTCGCCAAGCCATCCCTTCAATGGAGATGGTGCGGCTGGTGAACTCAGGGACCGAGGCGACCATGAGCGCCATCCGGGTAGCTCGCGGGTACACGCGCCGCGAGCTGATCCTGAAGTTCGACGGCTGCTACCACGGCCATGTGGACTCGCTGCTGGTAAAAGCCGGCTCGGGAGTCGCCACGCTCGGCCTGCCGGACACTGCCGGCGTGCCGGGACGCTTCACCGACACCACCATCACCGCGCCGTACAACTCGCTCGAGGCGGTCGAGCAGGCCTTTCGCAAGCACGGAGACCAGATCGCCGCCGTCATCGTGGAGCCGGTGGCTGGTAACATGGGGTGCGTCCCGCCGGTCCGTGGCTTTCTGCAAGGCCTGCGCGCAGTCACCGCCCGACACGGCGCGCTGCTGATCTTCGACGAGGTCATGACCGGCTTCCGGCTCTGCTATGGCGGCGCCCAGCAGCTCTACGGCGTCCAGCCGGATCTCACCACCCTCGGCAAGGTGATCGGCGGCGGACTGCCCGTGGGGGCCTACGGCGGGCGCGCCGACATTATGGCCCAGGTGGCCCCTTGCGGCCCGGTGTATCAGGCCGGGACGCTCGCCGGCAACCCCCTTGCCGTGGCCGCCGGATTGGCCACGCTTCGCTATCTGCAGGCGCACCCGCAGATCTACGGGGACTTGGAACGTCGCGCCGCCGAACTTGCAGCCGCGGCCCCCGCGGGGGTGACCGTGAATCGAGCGGGTTCCATGTTCACCTTCTTCTTCACCGATCAGCCGGTCACCGATTACGCCTCGGCCCGCCGCGCCGACACCGAGCGGTTCGCCCGTTTTTTTCATTTCCTGCTGGAGCGGGGCATCTACTTTCCGCCCTCGCAGTTCGAGGCCGCCTTCCTTTCCGCCGCCCACACCGAGGAGGACGTCAGGCGGACGGCAAAGGCCATCCGCGACTTTTTTGCTGCCGCATAGCCCGCAGCAGCCGCCGGCCCGACCACAGGACCACGGCAAGGAAGCCGGCAAGACTGGCAACCACAATCCGCCGCCGCCGCTCCGGAGGGAGGGTGCGCACCGCTCGTACCGGCGAAACCTCGAGTACCACTCGCAGCCGGACGGTGGCTGACGCTTGCATCTGCCGGCGGTTATCCACGAGCAGCACGTAGTCGCCGGGCACGGAAAGCCGATAGCGAAAGCTGCCCGAGCGCTGGAAGACCGTCGATACGACCAGTCGCGCCCGCTGGCCGGCCCGCAGGCGCCGGAACTCCGCCGCTTCCAGGATCGCCACTCGCACGCCCGAGCGCCCCTCCACGACCTCGAACCGACACGCCACTTCGGCCGGGTGCTGCCGCAGCAGGATTTGGAAAGCGCGCCAGTCTCCCGGGGGCACATGGACGGTCTCGTCCAGCAGCGCGGCCGAGGGCGCGCTCGCGGCCATGGCGAGCGACACGAGCAAGCCCCTCATGGGAGATTGGAGTGGACGATCTCGCCTCCCACCACCGTCAGCAAGACGCGCGCCCCGAGAATGCGTCGCGGCTCCGCTTGCATGAGATCCTCCGAAACGAGGATGAAATCTGCGAGCTTTCCCGGTCGCAAGGATCCTTTTTCGTTTTCTTCGAAGGCCGCAAACGCGCCGACGATTGTCCAGCTTTCGAGCGCCTCCTGGCGACTCATACGCTGCTCGGGAAACCAACCGCCAGGCGGATTTCCTTCCCGGTCCTGCCGGGTGATCGCGGCGTAGAAGCCCCACAGCGGGTTAGGTTCCTCGACCGGGAAATCCGATCCGCTCGCCACGGGCACACCGAGCGAGAGGAACTTCCGCCAGGCATAGGTCCCTTTGACGCGCTCTGGTCCCACGCGCGCCTCCGCCCACCGCATATCGCTCGTGGCGTGGGCGGGCTGCATGGAAGCGATGATGGAGAACTTGGCAAAGAGTTCGAAATCGCCCGGCGCCACCGCCTGGGCGTGCTCGATGCGGAAGCGGCGGTCGTTCTTGCCGCCGAGCACTGCGCCATAGGCTTCGAGCACCATACGGTTGGCGCGGTCCCCGATAGCGTGCGTGTTCACTTGGAAGCCGCGCCGGAAGGCGTCCCGGGCCACGGCTTCGATTTGTTCCCGCGAAAGCAGCAGCAAGCCGGTATTGCCAGCGTCGTCGGAGTACGGCTCGAAGAAGGCGGCGCCCCGCGATCCCATGGCCCCGTCGGCCATGAGCTTGATGCTGCGCACGGTGAGTCTCTCGCCGATTTCGGGCCCCCGCTCCAGATACTGCTGCCACAGCTTGCCGGCGCCGCCGATCATCGCGTATACACGCACCGGAAGCTTTCCCGCGCGAATCAAGGCGCGATAGGCGTCCAGTTCCTGGGTGTCCACTCCTGCGTCGTGGACCGTGGTGATGCCCAGCCGCGCGCACTCGCGCGCCGCCAGCTCCAAGCGGCGGCGGACCTGTTCATCGCTAGGGGGAGGAATTCGAGAGGAGACGAGCTGTTGCGCCCGGTCGATCAGCACGCCCGTGGGCTCGCCGGAGCGATGGCGCAGGATCTTGCCGCCGGGCGGATCCGGTGTAGAAGCCGTCACGCCCGCCAGCTCTAGCGCCTTGCGGTTGACCCAGGCGGCGTGGCCGTCCACCCGGGTCAAGTAGACGGGATGTTCGGGCGCGGCGCGCGAGAGGGGCTCGCTCGTGGGGAACTGTCCGCCCCAGTGGGTCTGGTCCCAGTTTTTGCCCCGAATCCACTCGCCCGGCTTCAACTGGGCGGCCCGGCGTCGGACGGCCTCGGCGATCTCTTCGACCGAGCGCGTATAGCGGAAATCCAGTGACTCGAGCGTCTCTCCCAGGCTTTGCATGTGGACGTGGCAGTCGATGAAGCCCGGCATGAGCATCGCCCCCCGGGCGTCCACGAGGCGAGTCTTCGGGCCGATCCACGCCGAGACGTCGTCACCGACGGCCACGATCCGGCTTCCTCGAACCGCGATGGCGGAGGCCCGTGGGCGCTCGGGGTCCACCGTGTAGCCTCGGGCGTTGGTCACGACCAAGTCAGCGGGCGGCTGAGCCGACGCAGCCGAAATCATGGCTAGAATGAATAACATGAACGACAGTATGGCACACGGCGACGCGGCGGCCTCCATCGGGGAGCTGCCCCGCTGGCGTGCCTGGCTCGGCGGAACGGCGGGCCTCCTGCTGGGATTGGCGTTCATCGTGGCCGGCATTTGGAAGATTACCGATCCCCTCGGCGCCGCCGTCCGCTTGCAACAAGCCCAAGTGCCTCATTTCCTGAGCCTTCCTGCTGCGGTCACCCTGGGAATTTTCGAGACGTTCGCCGGCACGCTGCTGCTGGTGCCCAAACTCCGCCGCTGGGGCGCTTGGCTCACGGGTTTGCTGCTTGCGGCGTTCATGATTTACATCGCCGCCTACTACGACGTGTTGCGCGGCGAGGAGTGCAACTGCTTCCCGTGGATCCAGCGCGCCGTCGGCCCGGCCTTTTTCCTCACCGATGCTCTCATGCTGGCCATGGCGTGGCTGGCCGGCTGGGGAGCGCGACCGTCGGAAGACAAGCGCGCGGCCGCCTTGGTTTTCGGCGCGGTCGCCGTCTTTGCGCTGGTCTTCCTGGGGGTGGCGCTCGCCCGGCAGACCGGAATCAAGGCGCCGGACTCGATCCTGGTGGAGGGTCGGCCCTTGGCGCTCGCCGAGGGTCGCGTCTTCATCTTCTTCTTCAATCCGGAGTGCCTGCACTGCGATCGCGCGGCCCGCGAACTGGCCCGGCTGAATTGGGGGCAAACGCGCGTGGTTGCCGCCCCGACGCAACTGGCGCAATTCGGCCGCGAGTTCCTCCAATCCAGCGGTTTGAAGGCGCTGCTCACCACCGATACGGAGCTGCTTCGGAGAACGTTCCCGTTCACCGATGTCCCTTACGGGGTGGCCATCGAGAACGGGTATCAGCGCGCAGCGTTCACGCACTTTGAAGGACCCGGTTTGGCCGCCTCGCTGCGCAGGCTTGGGTTCGTACGGTAAGAAATCTTTCGGCATAACTGGCCGCCTTCGGCTTGGGCGGGCATTACGAGACGCGGGGCACCCCTTGTCGGGATCAGGGATCGCTGCCTACGTACGGCACAGGCTCGCGGCGATGGCCTCCGCGATCTGCTTGCCGTGGAAGCGGCCGTTTTCGATGAAGATTTCGTTGGTGTTCATCCCCGCCACGATCACCCCCGCCAGGTAGATGCCCTTGCGCTCGCTTTCGAGCGTCTCCGGGTCGGTGTACGGCCGTTGCGTTTCCGGGTCGAACCGAATCCCGAGCGAGGCCATGAAGTCCACGTCCGGATGATAGCCGGTCATAGCGAACACAAAGTCGTTCTTGAGCCAGATCTCGCCCTCTGGCGTGGCTACGCGAATCGAATCCGGCCGGATCTCGAGAACGCGCGAGCGGAAGTACGCTTTGATCTCGCCGTTTTTGATTCGATTCTCGAGGTTGGGTTTGATCCAGTATTTGACCTTGTCCGAGATGCCCTCGCCCCGGTGGATGAGCGTCACGCGCGCTCCGGTCCAGTGAAGCTCCAGCGCCGCAATCGCCGCCGAGTTCTTGCCGCCGATCACCGCCACGTCCATGTCGTAGTACGGGTGGGGCTCCTTGTAGTAATGGATCACCTTCGGAAGGTCCTCGCCCGGCACGCCGAGCAGGTTCGGGCGGTCGTAGAAGCCCGTGGCGAGAATCACCTTGCGGCACGCGTAGGCGCGCGGACAACCGAACCGGTCCACCGTGTGGGCGACGAAGTTGCCGTCGTGGCCCGTGATCCGCTCCACCCGTTCGTACTGGCGAACATCCAGCCGGTAGAATTCCGCCACGCGGCGGTAGTACTTGAGGGCCTCGGTGCGCGTCGGCTTCTCGTACATCGAGGTCATGGGGATATCGCCGATTTCGAGCAGCTCCGGCGTCGTAAAGAACACCATGTTGGTGGGATAGTTGTAGATCGAATTGACCAGGCAGCCTTTCTCGAGGAGGACGGCCTTGAGATCGCGGCGCTTGAGCTCGATGCCGCAGGCGAGTCCGGTGGGGCCGGCGCCGACGATGACGGCGTCGTAGACGCTCACAGCAGCCCCTCCACCTCGCGATACACCGAGGCGAGCGCCTCCGCAAGCGCTGCGACGTCTTTGCCTCCCGCCTCCGCTAGGTCCGGCCGCCCGCCGCCGCGGCCGCCCACCTTCTGCGCCACCGCTCCCGCCAGTTTGCCGGCGTGGACCTTGCTGGTCAGATCCTTCGTCACCGCGGAGACGATCGCGATCGAGGAATCTTGCGCGGAGGCCAGCACCACCACCGCCGAGCGCCACTTGTTCCGCAGCGTGTCCGCAATGCGCCGCATCTGCTCCCGGTCGAGGCCGTCCACGCGCCCGGCCAGCACTTTGACGCCCTTGAGCTCCCGCGCCTGACCTTCCAGCTCCCCAATTTGCGCCTGCGCAAGTTTCTCTTTGAGCTGGGCGAGCTGCCGCTCGGACGCCTTCTGCTGCGCCAGCAGCTTCTCGATGTGTTCCGCAACTTCGCTCTCGGGGGCCCGCACAATCTGTGCCAGGCGGCGCAGCGTTTCGTGGCTTTCCTGGAAGCGCCGCAGGGCCGCGGCCCCAGTGACGGCCTCGATGCGCCGCACCCCGGCCGAAATGCTGCCCTCGTAAAGGATCTTGCACAGGCCGATGTCGCCGGTGCGGCCGACGTGCGTGCCGCCGCAGAGTTCCTTGCTGAAGTCCGGAACCGTGACCACGCGCACGACGTCACCGTATTTTTCGCCGAACAGCGCCATGGCCCCGCTCTCCAGAGCCGCATCGAGATCCATGAGCTCGGTCCGGACCTCCACATTGCGCAGAATCTGCTCGTTGATCAACCGTTCGATCTCTTCGAGTTCCGCCGGATCGGTGGCGGCGTAGTGGGTGAAATCGAACCGCAGGCGCGCCGGCTCCACCACGCTGCCCGCCTGTTTGACGTGCGGGCCCAGCACCGAGCGCAGCGCGGCGTGCAGCAGGTGCGTGGCCGTGTGGTTGCGCATCGTAGCCCGGCGCGATTCCTCGTCGACCTTGGCCCGCACATAGTCTCCGACGCGCAGGGGCGCAAGCGCCGTAATGCGGTGCACCGTAAGCCCCGCCAGGGCCGGATAGGCCGTTTCGACCCGGGCCACCAACTGGCCCGTCTCCCGCGAGTACAGGGCGCCGGTGTCGCCCACCTGGCCGCCGGCCTCGGCGTAAAACGGCGTCTCATCGAGAACCAGCTCCGCACGGGAGCCGGCCGCGACCTCCTCCACGAGCTTCTGGTCCACGACCAGACCCACCACACGGCACGACGGCGACTCGAGCGTTTCGTACCCCACGAACCGCGTCCGGCGCCGTTCCGCCAGATCGGCGTACACCGAGGCCGCTTGCGCCAGCTGGGCGCCTTTCCAGCTGGCTCGCGCCCGCTGGCGCTGCCGCTCCATCTCCCGCTCGAAGCCCTCGCGGTCGATGACCAGGCCGTACTCCCGCGCCATCTCCTCCTGTTCGTCCAAGGCAAGCCCGTAGGTGTCGTAAAGCCGGAAGGCCACCGCGCCGGGGAGCACTCCGCCAACGGCCACGCGCGCCTCGTCATGGAAGACTCGCTCCGCCACTTGAAAGGTCGTCTGGTAGCGGTGTTCCTCGTCCTTGACGATGCGCGCCACGCGTGCGACGCTCTCCATCAGTTCCGGGTAGGCGGGTCGCATCAATTCCGCCACCGCTCCGGTGAGTTTGTACAAGAAGGGCTCCGCGACGCCCTGCCGCCGCGCCAGGCGCATCGCGCGCCGCATGATCTTACGCAGCACGTAGCCGCGGCCCTCGTTGGAGGGCACAACGCCGTCGTGGATCAGGAACGCGGCGGCCCGGCTGTGGTCGGCGGCAACGCGGAGCGCCACATCCGCCTTCGGATTCTCGCCGTAGGCAATGCCGAACAGCTCGGCGGCACGGTCCACCAGCGGCCGCAGCAAGTCCGTATCGTAGTTGGACAGCTTGCCTTGGATGACGGCCGCCGCCCGCTCCAACCCCATGCCGGTGTCGATGGAAGGCCGCGGCAGGGGCGTCAGGCGGCCGCTGGCGTCCCGATCGTACTGCATGAAGACCAAATTCCAGATCTCCACGTAACGGCCACCGCAGTCGCTCGGAAACTGCTCGTGCTCATGGCCGGGCTCGGCCGCCTCCGGACCCAAGTCGAAGTGAATCTCCGAACAGGGACCGCACGGCCCGGTGTCTCCCATCTGCCAGAAGTTATCTTTTTCATCCAGCCGGTAAATCCGGCTCTTGGGAAACCCTGTCACCTTTTGCCACAACAGCTCCGCTTCGTCGTCTTCGCGGAAGACCGTAAAGTACATGCGGTCCTTGGGCAACCCGAACTCCTTGGTGACCAGTTCCCAGGCGAAGGCGATGGCTTCCGCCTTGAAGTAGTCTCCGAAGGAGAAGTTGCCGAGCATCTCGAAGAACGTGTGGTGCCGGCGCGTGTAGCCCACGTTGTCGAGGTCATTGTGCTTGCCCCCGGCCCGGACGCACTTCTGAGCGGAAACCGCGCGCGTGTAGTCGCGCTTTTCGCGGCCGAGAAACACGTCCTTGAACTGATTCATGCCGGCGTTGGTGAACAGCAGGGTCGGGTCGTTGGCTGGGACCAGCGACGAGCTGCGCACCACACGGTGGCCCCGGGCGGCGAAGAAATCGAGAAACTTCTGGCGGATCTCGTGGCCGGTCATTCGCTTCTAACCGTTTCTATTTTCCCACAGGGGGTTCGCGACGCCCGTCCCGCGTCACCAACCGTGCGCCACGCGATAGTAATAGGGATCCGCGCCCGCCTCGAGCGTGCCGTCTGCCGTCATCCGGACCACGACGGGCGCGGCGCCGCTGGCGGTCCGGGGCCTGGTCGAGACTTTGTGGCCCCGCTGCTGGAGCTGCTGGATCACGGCTTGCGGGATGCGCTCGTCCAGGATCAAATCCCCGGGATTCATGGCGTGGTTGTCAAAGCTCGATACGAGATGGCGCGTCTGAAACCGGGGCGCTTCGACCGCGGCCTGGGCGTTCATGCCAAACAGTTCGATGTTGAAGAAAACTTGCAGCAACGCCTGGTCCTGGTTGTCGCCGCCGGGAGTAGAAAGCGCCAGATACGGCCGTCCGCCGCGGGTCACCAGCGTCGGGCTCAGGGTCACGCGGGGCCGCTTGCCGCCGGCAAGTTCGTTGGGATGTCCGCGCACCAGAAGGAAACTTTGCGCACGCTGCGTCAGTGGGATTCCCGTGTCCCCGGCGATGACCGACGGCATCCACGCCCCGGACGGCGTGGCCGAAAACATGACTCCGTTGCGGTCCACGACGTCCACGCAGGTGGTGTCGCGCCCCGCCAGCTCGTCGTCGATCCGCGCTCGTAAGGTTGGCTCGCGGGCGGGATGCAACGGTTTGGCTTCGCCGACGACCCCCGGCTGGAACTCCAGAGATGCCTGCCCCTGAATGAGCTTGCGCCGCGCCTCGGCATAGGGTTTCGACAGCAGCTCGGCGGCGGGGATGCGGGCAAACTTCGGATCCCCATAATAGGCATCGCGATCCGCATAGGCCAGCTTCAGAGCCTCCACGACCGTATGGATATAGTCGGCCGAGTTCCAGCGCATCGCTTTCAGGTCATACCCTTCGAGGATGTTCAGCGCCTGGATCATGGCGGGTCCCTGGCTCCAGAAGCCGGGCTTGAAAACTTCACAGGCGCCGAAGGTACCGGACACCGGCGCCTCCGGGCTCAGCCGGAAAGCGGCCAGATCCTCGTAGCGCAACAGTCCGCCGTTTTCCCGGCTGAAGGCATCGATCCGGCGGGCGATCTCGCCACGGTAGAAAAAATCCCGGACCGCTTCGATTCCGGCGACGCGCGTTCCCCGGATCCCCCGGGCGCGTTTTTCGGCGGCCACCATGGCCCGCAGCGTGCGAGCCAGATCCGGCTGCCGGAAGATTTCCCCTGCTTGCGGGAGGCGGCCGCCGGGCAGAAAGACCCGGCGCGAGGTGGGCCAGAGCTCCAAGAATTCCTGTGACCGGCGAATGCTGTTGGCCCGGGTTTCGTCCAGCACCATGCCGTCGGCCAGCTCGATGGCAGGCGCGGCCACCTCGGCGAATGACTTTGTGCCGAACTCCCGCAGGGCGACCAACACCGCGTCCACCATCCCAGGCACCAGGGCTGGCATCAGGCCCGCGGCTGGCACCATGTTCTCCAACCCGCCCGGATCCAGCCGCAGAACTTCGCCCAGCAGCAACCGCCGGTTTCGAAAAAACTCCGCCGTGGCGCTCTTCGGCATAGTCCCGACGCCGGCGATGGCGTAAACTTTCCCCGCGGCGGTTCGGACGAGAATCGGCGCCTCGCCGCCGAAGCCGAAGTGGGAAAACTCGGCCACCGCCGCCGCCAGGGTCGCCGCCACGCCGGCGTCCACGGCGTTGCCGCCCTGATGGAAGAGGCGCATGCCCGCTTCCGCCGCATATTCGCTGCCCGCCCCCACGGCGCCGCGTGTGCCGCGGACCGGGTGACGCACGGGCCGTTCGCTTTCTCGCTCCCTTCGCTGCGCCCAGACCGCGGTGGCAACGAGCAACAGCGCCATGACCCTTCTGCCCCGCATCGGTGCCGCCATTATAATGGACCCGTACCGTGCCCTGCGAATCGGACGGGCCTCCGGAGACCGTCGACGCTGCGGCGCAGCGTGCCAAAAGCTCGTTCTACTGTCCTCGCTGCCTCCAGCGTCTCCTCGAATCTGGCTGCAAGCTGTTTTGCCGACGCCGCGGCGATTTGATGAGGTGCGCCGACTACTGTTGAACCCGATGCCCTCGGACCTGGACGCTTTGCTCGAGCGCTTCCGCCGCGGACCGGAATTGGTCGCGGTGGCCATCACCGGCGCCGCCGGCGCGGAGTTGGATTTTTCTCCCGGCCCGGGCAAGTGGAGCATCCGACAGGTGCTCTGCCATCTGGCCGACTCGGAACTCGTGGCGGCCGTGCGCTTTCGCATGGTCATTGCCGAAGACCATCCCACTCTGGCCGTCTACGATCAAGACCTCTGGGCCGCACGGCTCGATTACACGCGCCGAAAGATCTCTCAAGCCCTGGACACGTTCCGGAGGACGCGCTCGGAAAACTACGAACTGCTCTGCGGGCTGCCGCCCGAAACGTTTTCCCGCACGGCCGTGCACCCTGAGCGTGGGCGGCTGACTTTGCTCGATCTTGTCCGAACCTGCGCCGAACACGACGAACGTCACGCCCGCCAGCTCCAGTCTTTGCGCCAACAGTTCCGGCACTCGTCGGCCCGCGCCTGAACCACAGCTCGGGTACAATTGCCTTGAAAAATTTGCCCTGGAGGTGCCCTGTGCCCACGCCGCTGACACCTATTCGGTTCTTGTACCGGGCCGTGGATTTATTCGGGAAAAAGACCGGCGTCATCTCCGGCGACCGCCGTTTCAGCTATGCCGAATTCGGCGCGCGCTGCGAGCGCCTCGCTTCCGCTCTCCGCAACGAAGGCCTTCAGGCCGGCGACCGGGTGGCGTACCTCAGTTTCAACACCCACCGCTTGCTGGAGGGTTACTACGGCGTGGTCATGGCGGGGGCTGTGGTGATGCCCCTCAATGTGCGCCTCTCGGCCGTGGAGCTGACGCAGATTCTCAATCATTCGGGCGCCAAATTGCTGTTTTTCGAGAATGACTTCCTCCCCCTCGTCGAGCACCTCCGCAGCGGTTGTAGCAGCATCCGCAAGTTCGTTCCCCTCGACGGGCCCGTCGCCGAGGGAGGCGAACATTATGAGGCCTTCCTCGAGCGCGGCAGTCCTGGCCGGGTGGACTGGACCGGGGTGGACGAAAACTCGCCGGCCGAGCTGTTTTACACGAGCGGCAGCACGGGGACGCCGAAAGGCGTCGTGCTCTCGCACCGCACGCTTTACCTCCACGCCATGTCCGTGGCCTTGCTGTACGAGGACGGCGACCGCACGGTGGACCTGCACACCATTCCTCTGTTCCACGCCAACGGTTGGGGGCACGCCCACAGCGCCACCATGCTGGGCGCTACCCAGGTGATGGTGCGGCGGTTCGAGCCCTCCAGCGTCTTTCAGTTGATCCAGGAGCACCGCGCCACGGACATGTCGCTGGTGCCCACCATGGCCAACGCCCTGCTGAATGCTCCGGACCGCGAGCGCTACGACCTGTCCAGCATGAAGCGGATCATGATCGGCGGCGCCGCCTCCTCGCCGGAACTCATCGAGCGCATGGAGAAAGCGTTCCGTTGTCAAGTGATGGCCGGATACGGGCTCACGGAGACGGCGCCGGTGCTGACCGTCGCCAAGCCGAAAAGCACGATTCAACCCGCCACCGAGGCCGAGCGCTACCGCCGCCAGGCCATGGCCGGCTGGCCGGTGCCCGGGGTGGAGATCCGGGTGGTGGACTCTCAGATGCGGGACGTGCCGCGCGACATGCAGACCATCGGCGAGATCGTCGCCCGCGGCGACCATCTCATGACCGGCTATTTCCAAGACCCGGAAGGCACCGCCGCCGTCATGACCGACGGCTGGTTCCACACCGGAGACATGGCCGTGTGGGACGAAGAAGGTTATGTCCACATCGTGGACCGCAAAAAGGAAATCATCATCAGCGGCGGCGAAAACATCTCCTCGCTCGAGATCGAAAAGGCGATCTGCGCGCATCCGGACGTCTACGAATGTGCGGTGGTGGCCTGTCCCGATGACACCTGGGGCGAGGTGCCGGCGGCCATCGTCTACCGCAAACCCGGCGCTGAGCTGACCACCGAAGCGTTGCTCGAATTCTTGGGGACGCGGCTGGCGCGCTTCAAGCTGCCCCGCCGCATCGAGTTCACCAGCGAACCGCTCCCGAAAACCGGCACGGGCAAGATCCGCAAGCTGGAGCTGCGCGAGCGCTTCTGGGCCGGCAAAGAGCGACGGGTGCAAGGATGACACAGTGGCGCCTCACCGTGGAGTGCCCCCGCTCGGAAAAGGACTTCATTGTCGCCGATGTGGCCGAAGCGGGCGCCCAAGGCGTGCTCGAAGAAGACCTGCCCGCCGGCCAGTGTCGGCTGATCGCCTATTTTTCCGAGCCAAGCGCGGCCGAGGCTGCGGCGGCGCGTTGGGCCGCGGTACTGGCGCCCGAACCTGAGCGGAACTGGCTCCTGGTGGCGCAACAGCAATGGCGCCCGCTGCGGGTGGGGCGGCACTTTTTCCTCGCGCCGGAGTGGTCGTGCGAGCCGACGCCTCCGGGATGCATCCGCCTCCTCATGCGCTCCGGCCTCGCCGCGGGCAGCGGCTGGCATCCCGCCACTCAGCTCGCTTTGGAAGCGCTCGAGGATGTCCTCCGACCGGGCGATGTGGTGCTGGACTTGGGCACCGGCTCCGGGATCCTCGCCACCGCCGCCTCCCGGCTCGGCGCCGGGACGGTGTTCGCCTGCGACATCGATCCCGAAGCCGCCCGCGCGGCGCAGCAGAATTTCGCTCGAGACGGCGTGGCGGTCTCCGTCTTTGTCGGCTCGGTGCGGTCCGTGCGATCCGGATCTTTGGATTTGCTCGTCGCAAATTTGGATGCGGCGGCGCTGCACTCGTTGTCGCGAGAGATCCCCCGCGTGCTCGCCTCTGGCGGTAGAGCGATTCTCTGCGGCTTCTCCACCGAGCAGGCGTCTGCAATGTGCCGGCTGTTTTCTTCGAAAGGACTGCACACGTTCCCACAGAGCCGGCGGGGCGACTGGGCCTGTCTCGTGCTGGCAGCCCGATAGGAATATGGCGCGAAAAAAGTGCGACCGCGACGCCGAGGTGCGCCGCAGGGCCCGCGAACGCGTCGGCCCCGCCCCGCCCGCCTCCGTGATTCCGCTCAAGACGAAACGGAAAAAGCCGAAACACAAGAAGCCTCCCGGGGAAGAAGACCAATGGAACGCCGAGTGATTGGCGCAATCTGCTGGCTGGCCTGTGTTGCCGTCGCACAGGACTACGAGCTCCTCATTCGCGGCGGGCGCATCGTGGACGGCACGGGCAACCCCGTGGTTCTACGGCGACGTAGCCATCTCGGGCCCTCGCATCGCCGCCCTGGGTCATCTCGCTGGGAAGACGGCCCGGCGCGTGATTGACGCCTCCGGCTTGGTCGTCGCTCCGGGTTTCATTGACATCCACAATCACTCCGATCAGACGCTCTTGGCCGACGGCAACGCCCAATCCATGATCCGCCAAGGTGTCACCAGCATGATCTTGGGCGAAGGCGGATCCGCCGCCCCCACGGACGAATTTCCCCGCTTCTCTTCGTATTTCCGTGAACTCCTGCGCCGCGGCATCGCCACCAACGTCGGTTCTTACGTGGGTTCGAGCCAGATCTGGCTGCGGGTGCGGGGTCCACGGGCGGGTCCTCCCACGCCCGAGGAGCGCCGGCGCATGCAGGCTCTGGTCCGCGAAGCCATGGAAGACGGCGCCCTGGGCGTGTCGAGCTCGCTGAGCGGCCCTCCAGGCGCTTGGATTGATACCGACACGCTCGTAGCAATGTGCCAGGCGGCGGCTCCGTACGGGGGAATCTACTCGACGCACCTGCGCACCGAAGGCGAGGGGTCTTCGAAGCCGTCGAGGAAGCGCTGGAAATCGGCCGGAGGGCCGGCGCGCCGGTGGACATCATCCACTTGAAAATTGCGGACCGCAAGCTTTGGGGTCGTATGCCGGAGCGGATTCGCCGCATCGCGGAGGCTCGCGCGCAGGGCCGGCGCGTGGAGGCCAACGTGTACCCCTACCGGGCCGGCCAGAACGACCCGGCCAGCATCATCCCGCCCTGGGCGCATGAAGGGGGCCGGGAGAAGATGCTCGAGCGGCTTCGCGATCCGGCGCTCCGCCCGCGCCTCCGCCAGGAAATCCTGCACGGCATTGCCGGCTCCAACTGGTACAACCACTACACCGCCACGGGCTCTTGGGAAGGGATGCTGCTCGTCTCCTTGTCCAATCCTGCCTATGCCAAATGGCAGGGCCGCCGGATGAGCGAGCTCATCCGGGAGCTCGGGGGTGATCCCGTGGACGTGCTCTTTCGCGTGCTCCTTGAAAACCAGGGTTCCGTCCCGACCGTGTACTTCCACCACTCCGAAGACGACATGCGCTATGCTCTGCGCCAGCCTTTCGTCTCGGTGGGCTCCGACGGGGCCGCCGTAGCGGTGGAGGGGCCGTTGGCGTCCGGCCATCCCCATCCTCGCTCTTACGGCACGTTCCCGCGCGTGCTGGGACGCTACGTCCGCGAGGAAAAACTGCTCACGCTCGAGGAGGCGATCCGCAAGATGACCTCGGCCAATGCCGCCAAGATCGGGATCTACGACCGCGGCCTTCTCCGTCCCGGGCTCGCCGCCGACCTGACCGTTTTCGACCCCGCCCGCGTGGCGGACAAGGCCACGTTCGAGCAGCCCCATCAGTATGCCGTCGGGATCGAGTATGTCGTCGTCAACGGTGTGGTCGTGCTCGACCGGGGCCGTCACACCGGCGCGCGCCCGGGCGCGATCCTGAAGCGGTGAGCAGGGCGGGGCCGGCGTCCTTCGCACGGTATAATTCGAGCGGATGGACGTCTACGAAGAAGCGGTCCGGCTGCGCAAGCTGGGGCAAAAGTGCGCGATTGCCACCATCGTCCAAGTGCGCGGCTCCATCCCCAGCTACGAAAGCGCCAAGATGCTGGTGCGCGAGGACGGCTCGATCGTAGGCACAATCGGCGGGGGCTGCGTCGAAGCCGAGGTTTGGGCCGCGGCCCGCGAAGCGATGGAGACCGAAAAGCCCAAGCATCTGACCTTTCACCTGAACCAGGACGCGGCCTACGACAGCGGTCTGATCTGCGGGGGTACCCTCGACGTCTTCGTGGAACCCGTCATCCCGCCGCCCCGCGCGTACATTTTCGGTGCCGGGCACATCTCCAAGAGTCTGTCCAAAGTCGCCAGCCTGGTCGGCTTCTCTACGATCATCGTGGATAATCGAGAGGCCTTCGCCAACCGTGAGCGGTTTCCGGAAGCCACCGAGATCTACGCCCAGGAGTACGAAGACGTCTTCGGCCAGCTGCGAGTGGACGACAACAGCTACCTCATCATCGTCACGCGCGGACACCGCGACGACATGCGCGTGTTGCGTTGGGCCGTAGGAACGCCCGCGCGCTACATCGCCATGATCGGTAGCAAGCGCAAGGTGATCGGCGTCGTCAAGGAGCTCGAAAAAGAGGGCATTCCGCAAAGCGCCTTCGAGCGCCTCTACGCCCCAATGGGTCTGGAGATCGGAGCCGTGTCTCCGGAGGAGATCGCCGTTTCGGTGGTGGCGGAGATGATCGCGGTGCGGCGCAAGGCCGAGTCCAACTGGCGCGAGCTGTCCAAATCGATTTTCGCTTCCGAACGGCTCAAGGCGCTGCTCGAGTGAAGCTGGCCGCATTGATCCTCGCCGCGGGCGAATCCCGGCGCATGGGTGCGCCCAAGGCTCTCCTTCCACTCGCGGGCGAAACCTTCCTGGATCGTTTGATCGCCGCCTTCGAGCCCTGGTGCTGCCCGGTGGTGGTCGTGACAGGTCACGACGCCGAACGCATCCAGACGCAGAGCCGCAGGGCCTCGGAAGCCCGGTTCGTGCGAAACCATGAGTACCGCCTGGGGCAGCTCAGTTCGCTGCAATGCGGCTTGCGCGCTGTGCCGGCAGACTGCGACGGCGTGCTGTTCACCCCCGTCGACTATCCCGCCATCCAGCCCGCCACCATCGCACGGTTGGCGGAGCGCTTCGCGCGGCGCAGGCTGGGGGAGCTCCTGGTCATCCCTCGATGTGAGGGCCGTCGCGGCCACCCCGTCGCTTGTGCGCGAGAACTCTTTCCGGAGTTTCTTTCTCTGCCGCCGGAGGCTCAGGCCCGCGAGGTCATCCGCCGCCATCGCGAGGAAACGGTCTACGTGGACGTCGAGGACCCAGGCATTTTGGAAGATGCCGACGATCTGCCCGCTTACGAGCGGCTCAAGCTTCGTTTCGGGGCGCTATGAAGGTCCGCCGCAGCTTGTGGCCTTGGGGCGTGTCGGCGGCGCTCCTGATCGCTGCGGCCCTCGTGCTTGCGCCCTATTTCGACGCCGGCCGTTACGGCGAACGGATTCGCAGCTCCCTCGAGGCCGCGCTCGGACGACGGGTCGAAGTGGGCCAAACGCGCTTCCGCCTCTTTCCGGGCCCGGGGTTCATCCTCGAGAACGTCGTCATTCACGACATCCCCGAAGCGGGCCTCGAACCGCTCGCCTACGTGCCGGCGCTGCGGGCCGACATCCGTCTGCGCGCGCTGTGGGCGCGCCGCCCCCAACTCGCCGGACTTCGGCTCACCGAACCGAGTGTCAATCTGGTGAAGACCCGAACCGGCCAGTGGAATTTTCAGGATCTGCTGGCTCGGGCGGTCGCCGCCAAGCTTCCCAAGATCTCCGTCGGCCGCGCCAGGATCTATCTCAAGTTCGGCGACGTGAAATCCGTCTATCGTTTCTCCGACGCCGCCGTCACCCTCGAGCCGCTCGGACCGGCAAACGCCTTTCGGTTGCAGTTCGACGGCGTGCCCTCGCGGACCGACCGTCCGAGCCACGGATTTGGCCGCATCACTGGGGAGAGCGTCTGGCGGCCCCTAAGTCGCCCGGGCGCTCCGCTGCAGCTCAGTCTGCGAGTGGATCGCAGCGAACTCGCGGAAATCTCTTTCCTGCTGTACGGCTACGACTCCGGATGGCACGGTCACGTTACGGCGAACCTCTGGGCGTCGGGTTCGCTCACGCAGTTGGAGTTCCGCGGCAAGGCGACCGTGGATGACCTTCACTGGTGGGATGCGATGCCCCCGTACGCGGAGGCGATCCCGCTGACGCTCACCGGGCGGCTCGATACCGAAACCCAGCGTGTGGAGCTCGAGGCAAGCTCTCGACTTGCCGGCGCGGTCTCGGTTCGCTGGCGCTTGTCCAACTATCTGCGACGGCCACGCTGGGCCCTGGTCGCCTCGGCGGAGGGATTGGAGGTCGGTCCGCTCATCTCCATCGCCCGGCGCGCCGGCGCCGCCGTCGGAGAGCTCAAAGTGGAGGGCCGCCTGGCGGGAGCTGTGGGCTACTCGCCCGAAATCGGATGGCAGGGCCGCTTGCTTCTGGAGGGAGGCCGTTGGACGGGCGACGGAGGCCTCGTAATGACGGCTCCGCAGCTCGAGCTCACCCTGAACCAGGCGACATTTCAAATCCTTCCCTCCACCCTCCGGGCCGGCCCTGGGCAAACCGCCGTGATTCAAGGCACGGTCATGTTGCCCGGCTTCGGTACCGATTTGCGAATCACCGCCAGTGGACTCAGCGTGGCTCAGTCGCTGGCGCCACCCAGCCCGTTGGCGGCTCTGGCCCAATTGCCTTTGCTGTCACGGATCGAGCAAGGGACGTGGTCGGGGACACTGCATCGACGTCGCGATCCTGGTAACGCCGCCGTCTGGAGCGGAACCATGGAGCTCAAGGACGCCCGCATGAGCCTTCCCGCTCTCGCCTCTCCCATTGAAGAACTGACGGGACGGATCGTGATTGGCCATGGGGCCGTGCGGCTGGAACGCGCCCGGGCGCGCCTCGGCGAACAGGAAATCCACGGCAGCTACAGTTTTCAGCCCGACCGCCCCCGCCCCCACCATTTCCGCGCTCGCTTCGGAGAGCTCACCGGAGCCGAACTCGAGCGCTTCTTAGCGCCTCTGTTTCCCCAACCGCGGGGACTGTTAGCGCGCGCCTTGCGGCTGACTCGCGAGCGCCTGCCGCCTTGGTTGCGCCCCTGGCGCGCTACCGCCGAGATCGAAGTGGGCTCATTGCGCCTCGCGGGGGCTGAGTTCCAGAATGTGCGGGCACGCGCCTTCTGGGACGGCGACCGGGTGGAAATCACATCCTTGAGCGCGCACGTCGAACAGGGGAAATTCGAGGGCTATCTGCGTGCTGGGTTGAGCCCTCCCCGGCCCTCCTTGGAAGTCGGTGGGCGATTCCAGGGCGTGCGCTGGCACAGCGCCATCCTGGAAGGGGATGGCCTGCTGCGCACTTCCGGTGTTGGACCAGAGCTGTTGTCCAACCTCGTGGCGACGGGCTCCTTCCAAGCCCAGGAGCTCGAGCTGACCGCGGAAGCCTACTTTCGAACGGCCTCCGGCTGTTACGACTTCGCCTGGAGGCGCGGCAAGCCTCACCTGAAGCTGACCTGCCTTCGTTTGGCGGCGCCTCCGGAAATATGGCTCGGTCAGGGGGAGACAGATCGCGAGGGTCGGCTCGTGGTGGCGTTGGTGCGCGGCCGGGAACAGCTCCGGCTCAGCGGACCACTATCCCCTCTGCGGCTGGAGATCGTTTCCGCACAAGCGACCGCGCCGACCTCACCGGACGGGACCATGCGCTGAGCCCAGCGGTCGGCTTCGCCGCGGAAGTAAAGCTTCCGTTCCGAAGGGCCGATGGATCAAAGCGAATGACCTCGGGCGATCCGGCTGAGGGGCGGAGTCCCGAAACCGCGCTGTGCTCCCCGTTGGCCGAAGTCCTGGCGCTGCATGCGGCGTGGTTGAGTGGCCACCCGGAAGGGGAGCGCGCGGATTTTTCCGGGGTGGCCCTCAATGGAGCGCCCCTTGCCCGCCGAAACCTGCGCAAGGCAGTCTTGCGCTGCTGCCGCTTCCGACAGGCAGATTTTTCCGCGGCCAACTTGGAAGAGGCCGAATTGCACGAGGCCGATCTGCGCGAGGCCCTTCTGGCCGCCGCGGATCTATCCCGCGCCGTGCTGGAGAGAGTCAACTTGGACGGTTGCTCGGCGCCGAGCATCACGCTGTGCGAGGCGAAACTCAGCGACACCACCTTCCGCGACGCCGACCTTCGTCAAGCCCGGTTCCCCGATGCGGTCCTGGCCCGCTGCGAGGCCTCCCAGGCGCGGCTGGCCGGCGCCGGTTTTCATCAAGCGAAGATCTCCGAGTGCGACTTTTCAGGGGCCGATCTGAGCGCCGCGGTCTTCTACGGTGCTGTCGTCCGATTCAGCCGGTTCGTCCGGGCGAAGCTCGAGGGGGCCGCCTTGTCCGGTGCGTCGTTTTGGGGGTGCAACTTTCGAAACGCGGAGATGCCGCGGGCCCGGTTCCACAGCGCCGACCTGTCGCGCTCGGAGTTCTATAGCGCCAACTTGGAGGGATGCGATTTTACCGGCGCCACGCTGAAGAGCGCTAGCTTTGCCCGAGCCCGGTTGCGGGGAGCCCGCTTCGACGAGGCGGAGCTGTTCGCCGCCGACTTCAGTGGGGCCGACCTGTTCAACGCCCGCGGCCTCAGCGCCAGCCAGCTTCTGCACGCCCGCACCTCGGCTGAAACGGTGTTGCCCAACGGAAAGCGCGGCCCGTACGTGCGGAACTCCGGCGCGGAGCGGCCGGCCGCAAACTGACGCTCAGGGCTCGAGCGCGGCCCGGCGTCCGAGCGTCTCGATCGCCATCGCAGGCGCGGAACCGGAGCGCAACCTCCAAACTCGTAGCTGCCGCCACTGCGTTTTCAAGATGGAAAGTACGAGCATGGCTGCGATCACCGCCGCGGCCGCGCACGCCGCTTGGGTGAGTGTGAGGGCGTTTTTCCAGAAGTACAGCCAGCGCCCATAGACCAGTTCGGTGTGCACCCAATACACCAGCAGCGAAGTGGTTCCCAGCTGTTGGACCCAGCTCCAGCGGGCGCCGCGGTGTTCGGTCCACCAATACGCGCCTGCAAGCACGAGCAGGATGACTCCGAGCTTGATCCCAACCAGCAGCGGACTGTCCAGCCAGAAATCCGAACGCGGGTAGGGCGAGAAGGGAAGATCGGCCAGCATGCGCCCCCCGACGATGAGGGCGAGACCGGTCACCGCCGTGTGCGGAGCCCACCTGCGGGCCGCCTGAGGACCCCCCAGCCGGATCAGGGTTCCCGCGCTCAAACCGAAAGCCGCAAAGGCGGCCCACGGGAACAAGCTGAAACTTTGGGGATCAGGAACCCAATAAGCTCGTAACGGCGCCGGCAGCCCGCTCCAGCTCGCGTGTGAAACGAGCGGAGAGGCGGCCGCAATGGCAAAACCGGCCGCTGCCGCTGCCATCGCGCGGCCCGACGGCGACAGCGCGGCCATGGGCGCCAGCACCGCCAGCGTCACGCCCATGCAATTCAGGATGTCCACCCGCAGCAGGTCGGTCCAGGGGCTGTGCGGCCAGGCAAAGGCCCACATTTGCAGACGAAAAGCGAACGCCAGCACGAGCAGGTAGCCAGCCCGCCGCCACGCTGCAACCATGCGCCGACCCACCGGCTCGCCCTGCCGTTGCCGGCTTTCCATCAGGAACGCCAGCGTCACCCCCGTCAGAAACAAGAAGATGGCCGGGGGCATGCCGCCGACGAACTGCGAGAACACGTACGGCAGTTCGCCGCGCAGTTCAGGGCGTGTAAAGGAGTGAAACACATGGCCTTGCAGCATGATCACCGCCGCCAGGCCCCGCGCCCAGTCCAGGAATGCAAGTCTCGCTTTCATGTCTTGCCGTTTGGGGGACGACCAGCCTCGGTCTACTTTTGTGGGTATTCGCGCTTGACCCCGGGGGGCAAGGCCAGTTGCAGAGAGGCTTCACTCACCCCTGTGTTAATGCGAAGGTTTGAATAGGTGATGACGGTATAGTCTCCCGATGGTTTAAAAAACTTGTGGCGCACCGGATGTCCTTCCAGTGACACCCACATTTCGATCTTGATCACGTGCTCGCGAGCCTTGGCGGACTTCGGCGTCAGTTCGAGCCGCCAGGCTGCCGCGCCTCCGACCGCTTCCCGAGCCAGCAGGCGCACGGTATAGCGTTTCTTGAGCTCCGAGCCGGGAGTGCCGAAGCCGAGCAGCAAGAACTGGTCGACTAACTCTCGTTGCTTGCTCAAGTCATAGACCTGCACCGTCTGGATCTTGGGGTAGTAGATCTCGGCCCGGCGGCCAGCCAGCACCACGGTGCGCACGTCCGGCTCGCCGAAATCCAAGCGCAGACGAACCTCCCGGCCGCGTCGCACCATACGCATAGCGCCGGTTTCCGAGCTCGTGTCCTGGATCACGGCCGTGTAATCCACACGTTCGACGGCGGCGGTGACGTCGCGAAAGGATTGGGCCGCGCGGTCCATCGCCGCCAACACCGCGTCGAGGGACGACGTTTCCGGACCCGCGCGGAGGAACCAGGCCGCGCTCCACACCACAGTGGCGATTCGAAGCTGCGGAGAAATGGGACCCTCAGTTTCGCACGACCGCCAGGTAGCCCTGGATCTCCGATGCCGCATCGAAGATGGGCTCCACCCGGAGGATCTGATAGGTCTTGCCGGTGCGCTTACGCAGCAGCTCGGCCGCGGTGGCGGCGCGCTGGGAAGGAGTCGAACCTGCCAGGAACTGGGCCTCGATCCAGAAGACTCGGCTGGTGTCGTCCTGGTGGACCATCACCACGCTGGCGGCCCGCGGCTGGTCGCGGAACCAACCGCGCGGCGTCAGGAAAACGAACGCTAAAATCAACGCCACCATCAGGTCATACTGCCAGCACGCGCGAGGGTAATCCCACAGCACGAAGCGTTTGATGCCCGTCAGCACCCGCCGGACCATTCGAAACTTTCAGTGTATCATGGGGCTCAATACAGAGGCTCCCGCCGGCCTTGCACCACCGCCGCCTCCAGGACCCCGATGCCCTCGATCCGAGCCCGCACCCGGTCGCCGGCCCGGATCCGGGCGCCCTTCGGACAGCCGGTGGAGATCAAGTCTCCGGGTTCCAGCGTGAAGTAGTCGCTGTGGAACCGCACCAGCTCGAAGGGCGAATGGCGCATATTGCGCACGAAGTCTCGGGACCATACGGCGCCGTTGTGTTCGGTCATCACTTCGAGCGCGCCCACGTCGGCAATCTCGTCGGCCGTGACGATAACCGGTCCGAAGCTGAAGAAGGTGTCGATGCTCTTGGCCCGCGCCAGATACCGTGGGTTGCGACGGAGCACGTCGAGAGCAGTCAGGTCGAGCGTGGTGGTGTAGCCGAAGATTACCTCGCGGACATGCTCGGCCGGCACGTAGCGGCACCGGCGGCCGATGATGACGCCCAGCTCGCCTTCGGCGTCCACGTCGCTCGAAATCTCCGGTGGCGGCAGAACGATGTCGCCTCCCGGTGGAAACAGGCACGAGGCCGGCTTCATGAAGCTGCCGGGCTCCTCGGGCGGCTCCACTCCCAGGTCCTCGGCGTGGGAGCGGTAATTCAGACCGATACACCAGATTTTCGGCGGCGCCTCGTAGGGCAGGAGCAATCGCACCTCTTCGAGCGGGATGGTCTCGACCGGCCCGGCTTGTTTCAATGCCTCCACCGTTCCGGTCCGGATGATCTCCAACACGTCGTCCGGAATGTCCAGCCCGTAGCGCGCGTTCATCTCGGCCACTGGGGCGACGCCTGCGTCCCACAGCAGTCCGGCGTGCGTCTGGCCGCGGAAGGAGAATCGCAAGAGCTTCATGAAGCGATTCTCGCAAGGTCCGCCACGTCGGAGAGGATGCCATAAGCGGTCTGCTCGACGCCCGGCTTTAGGCACACCGTTCCGATGGTTCCCATCAGATCCGTGTGCAAGAGCAACAGGTTGGACGTGCCGCCCACCGCTGCCAGCATGTGGTTTTCCGGCAGCACCTCGGCCCGCACCCGTAGCCGTACAGCGGATCCCGTGCGGCGCGCTCGGCTCACGAGCCGCACGGTCTTGCCCTTCGAGGCCAGCTCCGCCAGCCGCTCCGGCGTCAGCCGCCGGATGCCCTTGGTGTCCACCGCCAGGGGCGTCACGCGCGCCTCCATCAGGACGTTGGCCAGAGCGGCGGTCTTAGCCGCCGCGTCCCAACCGTCGAGGTCATAGCCGGGGTCGGCTTCGGTGATTCCCATGTTGCGCGCCGCCTCGATGCCCTCCTCCATCGTGAGCCCCCGCCGCATCGTCTCGATGACGACCGTCGTCGTGGAGTTCAATACCCCGGTGAAGCCCAGGATGCGCACGCCGGGCAGCGTGTGGCGCACGAGATTGAACACTGGCGCGCCGTCGAGCACGGTGGACTCGAAGCGAAATTGAACTCCGGCGCGGCGCGCTTGATCGGCCAGCGACGCATAGGCATGCGCCAGGGGCCCTTTGTTGGCGGTCACCACATGCAAGCCCAGCTCGAACGCCGTGCGGATGTGGGAAATCGCGGGCTCGCCCGTCAGCGGATTCAGCGGTGTCAGCTCGACCATGACGTGCGCCCGCGCCCGCTCGAGGAATTCCCGCACCGAAGCGGCCGGGGGACCGAACACAGGCTCGAGTCCCAGGCCTCGGGGATCATATGCGGTGCCGTGACGCGCCGTGTGGATCGCCACGATGCGGAAGGGAAAGCGCCGCCGGTAGCGCTCGAGCAAAACCGCCACCGCCCGCCCGACCGCGCCGTAACCGATGAGCGCGAGCTTCAAAACTCCATCGTCTCGATCAGCGAGTTGAGTTCCGATTCTAGCGCAGCCTTCTGTTGGCCGAGCTCCTTTTGCCGCTCGCGCAAGGCCCCGATCCGCGTTTCCAACGCCCCGAGCTGCCGGGCGTAGTTCTGCACCTGTTCCTGCTGGCCGCTCACTCCACTCAGGCTCGCCAAATTGCGCCGGATGCGCTCTTGATCCTCGGCCAGGGCATGGATTTCCTTGCCGACTAACTCGAGCTCGCGGTCCCGATCCGCGATGGAACGCTTGAGATGGAGGAGGCGCTCGAGTTGCTGCCGTGCCGCCTCCGGAAGCGCCTGGTTCCGGACAAAACTCACCAGCACGTCCGGCGTGAGGTTGGTGACCGCCATGGTGGTCTCGTAGGTGCGTTCTTCCACGACTGGGAACTTCTCGAGCGCTCCGGGCGCCAGCTTGATCTCGAAGCGGTAGGCGTTGGCTGTGGTCTCGTCCGCCTTGCGGCCCGTCAGCCGGAAATCCGGGCGCGCTGGATGCTCGATCACGAGGGTCTTCGCCTTCTGCTCCAGGTTGCGAATGGTGTAGGTGCGGGTTTCCCGCAGCGCGTGCCGTGTCGTGAGGAGCCCACGGCGCAAGTGGACCTCGCGGACCTCTTCGCTTCCGGTCTCGAACTGCGTGGTTATCCGCGTGCCCAGATCCACGGCATAGCTGATCAGCCGCCGGTCGTCCCGTTTGAGCGTTTCCATGAGGGCCTCGCCGGCGTAGGCGCCGGCGTCGAACACGGTGATCGGGCCGCCGTCCAGCGTTTTGCCGGTGTTATTGGTGAGCTCGACCGCATGCGTGGGATGGACACCGGAGGCGCCCGTGAAAATCAGCAACTTGCGCGCGGCGATCCTCTGTTGCAGGAAGGGCAGCAGGGCGGACTCGCCGCGCCGCACCGTCACGGGTTGCGCAAAGGGGTACTCGAACAGCTCGCCCAGCTCCCGGCCAGCGGCTGCGATCACGGAACTGGCGATGTCGGCCTGCCGGGCCTCCGTCGGCGCGACCTGCGCTGCCGGAGCGCGCAGCGCCAACTGCTCCGGGAGTGCGGCCATAGGTGCGGCCCGCTCGCCGCGCTCTTCGATCGCCCCCGCGTGCAACATCGGAGCCTGCGGCCGTTCTTCCGGAAGCTCCACCGTGGGCCGAGCCAGGTATCTCGGCTCGTACAAGCGGCTGACGAAGGAGATGGGCCGTCCGGAAACCAGCGACAGCCGGACGCCGTTCCAATCCTCCGACGTCGTGTTGTCGACGATGGCCCAGCCTTCGAGCACGGGCTCGCGGCCGTCGCCGAAGATCAGACGGTAGCTGGACTTCCACACCGGGACGGGAATCACGTAGCTGACCGTCAGACGGCGAGGCTGGCGGTCGGCAGCGCCAACATAGAGACTGCGCCGCTCGGTCGAACGCGCGCCCTGGAGCGTCTCCAGATACTGGCGCAGCAGCCGGCTCAAGCCCGGATCGTCGAAGCGCAGCGACGTCGCCCCCGACAGCTCCACCGTGCGCAACTCCCCGCCGTCGTCGAGCAAGGTGAGCCACTCCCGCTCCGGATGGTCCTCCGCGGCCGGCGTGGATCGGGCGCCCACCACGGCCCCTTTGATCGCCTGCTCGCCGAAACGGATTTCGATCCGGGCGCCTTTGAGCGAGTCCAGCAGGATGCTTAGCGGCTGGCTCTTGCCCAGCTGGAACGGAAACTGCGCGAGTTGCCGCTCGAGCGGTTCGCTCGAAGCATAGCGCAGCCCTGCGACGGGACGCCCTGCCGCGTCGGCCACGGTCAGAGACTTCAGCACATCGTCCATCTCGGAAACCTTGAATTCCAGACGGGCCGTCTCGCCCGCCGGAATCTCGCCCGCGCGTTCGAAATACCCGACACCGTGCTTGTACAAGATGACCTGCCGCACGGGCAGCTCCGCCGCGCCGCCGCGCACGGCTGCGAGCAAACAGGTTGCGACGGCGAGGCCGCGCGCGAGCGGCGCGGCCGCACCGTGTGAAATTCGGTTCACCGGACACCTCCTCCCTCCGGGGATGTTCCCTGGCTGCTTTCCTTTCACTCCACCTTTCACTGTATGCGACACGGTTGCAGCGCGGTCGTACCGGTGCAGGGCATTCCTCACGGCACGGTTTTGCGGGCTCGACGATGAGCGCCGGCTTGGAAACCCGCCCACCGACGTCTCATGCCCTGGGATGGGTGCGGTCGTAGATCGCGATCAGGTCTTGAAGAGAAAGCTGAGTGTACTTCTGGGTCGTCGAAAGCCTGGCGTGGCCCAACAGCTCCTGAATGGCGCGTAAGTCCGCTCCTTCGGCTAACAGATGGGTGGCGTAGGCATGGCGGAAGCTGTGAGGGTGCAGCGAAGGATCTCCCGCGAGGCCGCGCGCGTACCTTTTGACGATGTTGCGGACGCTCCGGTCGGTCAAGCGGTGGCCCCGTGGGTTCAGAAACAAGGCGCGCTCTCCCGGAGCTGGCCGGCGCACCGCTAGGTAGCGGCGCAACGTTTCGGCGGCCCGTCCTGGAATCGGAACCTGGCGCTCCTTGCGCCCCTTGCCCCGGACGCGGAGCCATCCTTCGGCCGCGTCGAGATCGGCTTCGTCCAGCCCCACCAGCTCGCTCACACGCAACCCACATCCGTAAAGCAACTCGAGGATGGCCGTGTCCCGCACCAGCCGGGGTTGCTCGGGCTGGCTGGCCAGCGCGTCGAGGAACCGGTTGATCTGCTCGGCGGTCAGGACGCGCGGCAAGGTCTTGGGCGCCTTCGGAGTGGCCGTGAGGCGAGCTGGGTTGACCTCGAGGGTGCCTTGCTGGACTAAGAACTGAAAGAACGAGCGCAACGCAGCCAGCTTGCGGCGCAGAGTGACTGGACGGAGCTTGCGCCGGTACAGCTCGGCGAGCCATTCGCGCACCAACAGCGCGTCCCACCGCAGCGGCTGGCCGCGCGCCGTCTTTGCCGCCGCGAACGTCACGAACTGACGCAAGTCTCCGGCATAGGCCCGGCGCGTGTGGGGCGAGGCATCCTCCCGGGCGAGGGCGGTCAGAAAGTCGGCGACGCAGCGGTGCAGTTCAGACGCAGACGGCGAGGTACTCATCGAGCTTCTCGAGGGCACGTCGGCAAACCGCTTCGTGGCGCGCCCGTTTGTCGAAGCGAAGGCGCCCTCTCAGGTCGTCCCCGAGCGGCGGGAGCAGGTCGAAGGTGATGTTTGCGGGCTGGTAATCCCGGGGATCCGCCCCGGAGACGTAGGCGCAAAGGGCGCCCACCGCAGTCTCCCGCGGCAGCGGCCGCGGAGTTTCCCCGCAGGCCAACGCGGCAGCAAAGCGCCCCGCCAGGAGTCCGGTGGCGATGGACTCCACGTAGCCCTCCACACCGCAGATCTGGCCGGCGAAGAAGATCCGAGGTTCTTTCTTGAGTTGCAGCGTGGCTGTGAGCAGGGCGGGGGCGTTGATGTACGTGTTGCGGTGGACTTGGCCGTAGCGGAGAAATTCCGCCTGCTCCAGGCCGGGGATCATGCGAAACACCCGCTTCTGCTCGCCGTATTTCAAACAGGTCTGGAAGCCCACTAGGTTGTAGCTGTCCGCGCGCAGGTTTTCCTGGCGCAGCTGGACGACGGCGTACGGGCGACGCCCGGTACGGGGATCCACGAGCCCGGTGGGCTTCATCGGACCGAAGCGCAACGTGTCCCGGCCGCGCCGCGCCAGCTCCTCGATGGGTAGGCAGGCCTCGAAGTAGGGAATGTCGTCGGGGATGTGGGGCGTGTGGCGCTCGGCGCCGAGCAAGGCCTCGACAAAGCGTTCGTATTGGCTCGCATCGAGCGGGCAGTTCAGATAATCGGCGCCACCGTCGAGGGACTTCCCATAGCGGGAAGCCCGAAAGGCGACGGAATAATCGATGGTGTCGGCATCCACGATCGGGCTAATGCTGTCGTAAAAGTACAGCCGGTCCGATCCCGTCAGCCGCACGAGGTCTTCGGCCAACGCGTCTGAGGTCAGAGGTCCGGTCGCGACGATGACGATTCCGTCCTCGGGGACTCGCGTGACCTCCTCGCGCCGGAGCTCGATGCCGGCGAGCGACTCCAGCGCCTGGGTCGCTCGCTGAGCGAACAGCTCCCGGTCCACCGTGAGTGCATGCCCTCCGGGCACGCGCGCCTCGGCGGCGATGCGCAGCAGCAGCGAGTCGAGGCGCCGCAATTCTTCTTTGAGCAGCCACGGTGCGGTGTTAACCTGTTCTGTTTTGAGCGAGTTGCTGCACACCAGCTCCGCCAACCAGGCCGTCTTGTGGGCCGGCGTCGAACGCACGGGCCGCATTTCGTACAGAGTGGCCCGCAGGCCGGCTTTGGCGATCTGCCAAGCCGCCTCGGTCCCCGCAAGCCCTCCGCCGAGGATGTAGATCCGCTCGGACACTCTGCCACCATTCTACGCACGGCGCTCCGCTGAGGGTCCGTGAGGCCGGCGCCGCCACAGGAAATATACGGGCACGCCGGACAGAATCAGAGCTGCGCCGGCAAGGGATGGTTTCGGTTGAGCCGCGATCGTGCCGGCGACCAGCCCGAGGGACAGCGCGCAGTAGATGAGCGGCGTTACAGGGTAGCCCCAGGTGCGGTATGGC
Source organism: Bryobacteraceae bacterium (assembly GCA_025055455.1). Taxonomy (GTDB): domain Bacteria; phylum Acidobacteriota; class Terriglobia; order Bryobacterales; family Bryobacteraceae; genus JANWXD01. Next base: position 12,345 of record JANWXD010000022.1, on the reverse strand, counting down.
CGATCGAGGTCAGGCCGTTTTCGCCGTAACGCCATGACGGCGCCGACGGCCAGGCCGGTAAAGATCCAGTTGCCGAACATGGTGTAAGTGAGCAGAGTTTCGAAGGTGCCACTCACGGCCAGCACCCCTGCCCAGACCCCTTGGAACAGCAGGGAGAAAGAGGGCGTTTGGAAGCGGGGATGAATCTCACCGAAGCGGCGAAGGAACAAGCCGTCACGGGCTTGGGCGAAATAGATGCGCGGGCAGGCCAGGATACCCCCGTTCAGCGCCCCGGCGATGGAAATCAAGATGGCCGCGCTGACAAACGCGCCTGCGCCGGGTCCTAAAAACGAAGCAGCGGCGGAAAGTATGGCTCGCTCGGCGCCGTTCCCCGAGGGGCGTTGCAGCGCCGGCAAGAAAGCGGCGTTCACCGCGAGGTAGAGGGCCGTAACCAGCCCGAGACCCAGCAGCAAGGCGCGCGGGATCGCCCGCGACGGGCGGCGGATTTCGCCAGAGACAAAGCTGAGCGCTTGCCAGCCGTCGTACGTCCACGAACAGGCCACCAAAGCCAGCATCAACCCGCGCCAGGACCACGGTGCCTCCGTTTGTGGGCCGTCTGCGGCCGGGAGCCCCCACCACGCGGCCATGGCGAGGGCGACGATTAATGCCAGCTTCCCCGTGGTGAGGAGATTTTGGGTCCAGGCGCCGGGACGCACCCCGTAGTAGTTCAAGGCCGTGAACATCACCAGCGCGGCCACCGTCACGAGCGTGCGGCCGTCGGGGCTGATCGGGACAACGTGAACCAAGTGTTCGGCGAAGGCCACCGCCAGCGCCGCCAGCGTTCCTGTCCAGATCACGACCAGGAACGCCCAGCCGCACAGGAACGCCACCAGCGGCCCGTAAGCTTCCCGCAAGAAGACGTACTGGCCGCCCGTTGCGGGCAGCATGGCGCCGAGCTCGGCGAAGGCGAGCGCACCGGCTAGGGTGAAAAGGCCGGTGAGAGCCCAGACGGCGAGGATCCAGCCCGGGGCCGCCAAATGTCCCGCCACGACGCCCGGAGTCAGGAAGATGCCGGCACCTACCACCACGCCCACCACGAGCGCCGTGGCATCCAGCAGCCCGAGGCGGCGCGCCAACTCCGCTGCGGCCACGGTGGGGCAGTATAGCAACAGGCGTGGGGGCGCGCCCGGGGGAGGTTCAGGCGGCCTTCTTCACATGGCACTTATTGCAGTTGTTGGCGCTGGCGAAAGCCTTGCCGCCCGCCACGTGGCAAAAGGCGCAGGAGGTCTTCTTGGCCTCGGCGGTCTTGTGCATGTTGGCTTTGTAATTGAGCGGGGCCTTGGCGTCCTGCGGCCAGAGGGCGTCGTGACAGACCTTGCAGTTTCCCTTTTCGCGCGCGGTATGCTTGGCGTGGTCGAAAGGCACGTCCCCGAAGAGCTTGGAGGGGAAAACCAGGATAGCAGGCTCTTTTTTCTGCTGCGCTTCCAGCCGAGCCAGGCCCGAGAAAAGAAAAAATCCGCTGACCAAGAGTACCAGCTGCTTCATTGTGCCTCCATAACGGAATTATTCAGGCAATTCTCTTTTATCATCCACCTCCTCGAGGAGCCGCTGCAACAGAGCGAGCTGGCCGTAATCGAATTCGCTCGACGGATTGTCGGGCTCGTGGGCCTGCAACCACAGTCGGAGGAATTCCGTCACCGGCTGCGCCACGGCCTCCTCGGCGCCCGGTTCGAAGCGGAGCGGAATTTCGGACCTGCGAATCGAGAGAATCAGCGCTTCGGAAAATTTCATCTCTCCCTCCACACCGGCGCATGATGATTGACCGGACCGGCGCCCGCTCCCAAGCCCGGGTGGGAGCGAATCGCTTCGGTGATGTACGCCTTGGCGCGCTGCACGGCGTCCACGAGCGGCCATCCGCGCGCCAGGCCTGCGGCGATGGCGGCCGAGTAAGTGCAGCCCGTGCCGTGCGTATGCCGCGTATCCAGATGCGGGGCGGGGAATTCGTAGCATTGACCCTCGCTGAAGAGCACGTCCGTGGCGCCTTCAGGCAGGTGGCCGCCCTTGACGAGCGCGGCGCGGGCGCCCATCTCGCACAGACGCTGCGCCGCTCGGCGCATGCTGGGTAGGTCACGCACTTCGAGCCCCGTCAGGGCCGCGGCTTCGTGAAGGTTGGGCGTAACGAGAAAAGCCCGTGGAAGAAGCTGGTCGCGCAGGGCCTCCTGCGCTTCGGGCGCCATGAGCGGCGCACCGTGCTTGCTGATCATCACGGGGTCGACGACCAAGGGAAAGTCGAACTCCGCGGCCGCCTCGGCCACCGCTTCCACGATCGGGCGACTGCCCAGAGCGCCGGTTTTCGCTGCCTGCGCAGGAATGTCCTCGAGCACGGCGCGGAGCTGCGCGCGGACGAACTCGGGCGAAAGGCATTGGACTTGTTCCACGCGCACCGTATTTTGAACGGTCAGCAGCGTGATGACCGCTTCGCCGTAGACACCGAACTGATGGAACGTCTTCAGGTCAGCCTGGATGCCGGCGCCGCCGCTCGGATCGGATCCGGCGATCGTGAGCGCTACGGGAGGTGTCCGGTTGTGAGCCATAGGTCAACGAACCATTGTCGTCGATTGCCCGCGGCGACGACTGAGGGAGTCGGGACGGTCTGCTTCGGGTCGGTTGACGGGGGGCCTGCGGGAGTGTAAAGTCAGGCAGGGGACGATTCCGACTTTGAGCGTCACAACCAGGGAGAAGAGCCGATGAGAACGTCCACAGCGCTTTCCGCGTTCAGCGGCCTCGCTGCGATGGTGGCGCCGGGGCTTGCCGGCGTGGTGATCGAATCCAAGATCACGGATCTCAGGAGCCAGCGTGTCACCCGCATGACGACGCTCGTGGAAGCCGACAGGATGCGCACCGACATTGCGGGAGCCGACGGTGAGATGTCGGTCATGATCCTCAGGCGGGGACAGGACTTTCACATGATCGTGCTCGACCGGCGGCGCAAAGAATACCACGTCATGGACCGGGCATCCTTGCGCCAGATGCAACAGCAGGTCGGCGCCGCCATGGCCGAACTCCAGCGCCAGTTGAAAGACCTTCCTCCGGAGCAAAGAGCCCTCATGGAGAAGATGATGGGCAAAAACCTGGGCGGAATGGCCGCCGGAGCGCCACCGCAAGAGGTTACGACCTACCGGGCAGCGGGCGCCGGCAACGTCTCCGGACGCGCGTGCAAGAAGTACGATGAGCTGCGCGGCGCTCAGAAGATCGCGGAGCTGTGCACTGTGGACCCCGGCTCGCTGGGGCTGACGGCCGCCGACATGACGGTCTTCGAGAAGCTGAGCAGCGTTCTCGAGGAGTTCAGCAGGGGACCGGGAGGCCAGATGCCCGCCCGGAACCTCAAGCTTGCCGCGAAACAAGTGGACGGATTCCCGATCGAGTACGTGGCGTTCGACGGCGGACGTCCCGCCTCCCGGTACGAGGTGCAGCAGGTCACGCGGCGCAGCTTTTCCGAGGCGGATTTCTCTACAGGCGACGCCAAGCGTATCGAGTCTCCTTTTGCGCCCTCGCGCCGCTGATGGCCGGCCCGCCTTCTGCGACTGTCGTTGCAAGATGAGGCGCGAGCCTTGGCGGCTCCCGCCGGGAAGACCCCGCCGCCGGGGGCGGCCGGCTGAGCGGCGGTAGCACCCGGGGGCGCGGGCGGAGAGAATGGAAATTGTTCCATGAAACCTCCGTCAGCTGATCGAGCGACGCTGCCGCACGGGGTGTATGTCGCGGCCATCACGCCCCGGCGGCAGGCCGATGCGGCGCTGGATCTGGCCGCCGCACTCGAGCTGCTGGATTTTCTCAGCGAGCAGCCGGTGCGAGGAATCGCGCTGTTCGGATCGACGGGCGAGTTCGTTCACTTTGGCCTGGAGGAGCGACGACACTTGCTGCGCCTGGCGCTCAAGCGCAGCCGCGTGCCGGTCGCCGTGAACGTATCGCACTCGTGCCTCGACGGGGCCGTGTCGCTAGCGCGCGAAGCGGCCTCCGGAGGCGCCGCGGCGCTGCTGCTCATGCCGCCCTACTTCTTTCAGTACGAACAGGAGGAAGTCGCCGAATTTTACCGGCAATTTCGGGCCAAGGCCAACGACGGCCCGCCGTTGCTCCTCTACAACGTCCCCTTTTTCACCAATCCGTTGGCGCCGGCGACGGCGGCCGAGTTGATGAGCTGTGGGATCGCGGCCGGGATCAAGGATTCGAGCGGCGATTTCGAATACTACCGCGAGTTGCGGAGTTTGCGGGCAGACGCCCCGCTGCACTTTCTGGCAGGCAACGACCGGATCTTCGTGCCGTTACGGGAAGGCGGCGCCGCCGGTGTGGTTTCCGGCGTCGCCTGCGCCGTACCGGAATTGCTGGTGGCCCTGGACCGCGCCATCGTCTCGGGCCGGCAAGAAAGCAAGACCCGGCTCGAGGCACGGTTGCAAGAGTTCCTCCACGCCATTGCGCCGTTTCCCGTTCCGATCGGCATCAAGGAAGCCTTGGCGGAGCGAGGCGTCAAGACGGGACCGCACGCTGTGCCGTTGGGGAAAACCGCCTCCCGACGGCTGGCGGAGTTCCGGGAGTGGTTCCACGGCTGGCTGCCCGAGGTGCGCCGGGAGGCCGCGCTTGCTTAAGGCGCTCGTCAGTTTCAGCCTCGTGAGCATGCTCACTGCAAAGAATTACGCGCCCGGACCGCAGGTGCTCACCTTCGTTTCCGAGGCCGACGGGTCCGAGCAGCCGTACGCCTTGTACCTGCCGCCGCGGTTCGACCCATCGAGCAAGTATCCGATGGTCGTGAGCCTGCACGGCGCCTTTTCGAACCACCGCCTGAATCTGCGGCGAGTTTTTGGAGTGGGCCATCGGTCCGGTGAGTCGGACGCCGAGGCGAGCCGTTATTTCCCCCCGCTGCGCGAGGTGAACTACATCGTGGCCGCCCCGCTGGCGCGTGGGACGATTGGCTATCAGGGCCTCGCCGAAGAAGAAGTCTACGCGGTCATGGCCGACGTCATGCGGCGTTTCCCTGTGGATGAAGACCGCGTCTACTTGACCGGCCTTTCCATGGGCGGCGGCGGCGCGCTCTGGCTGGGCTTGACGCGTCCCGACCTTTGGGCGGCAGTGGCCGCCGTCTGTCCGGCAGTTCCGCCCGGAACGGAGGAGCTGGCGCCCAACGCTTTGAATCTGCCCATTCGTCTGTTCCACGGCGATCTGGATCCCGTGGTGCCCGTCGCTGTGTCGAGAAGATGGCACAAGACGCTGTTTCATCTGGGCACAACGGTCGAGTATGTGGAATACCCTGGGATCCGGCACAACTCGTGGGACTACGCTTACGCCAACGGACGGATTTTCGATTGGTTCGATAGGTTCCGACGGAACCGCTATCCGGATCGAGTACGGTTTCTCACGCGGTGGTATAAGTACCGGAAGGCCTACTGGGCGGAAATCGACGGCCTGACGCCGTCGCAGCTGGCCTCGCTGGACGTGCGGTTTGCCGGGTGGAACCGACTGGAGGCGGAGACGCGGGGCGTCGAAGGCTTCACGCTGCACTTAACGGGCCACCCGCGCTTCGATCCCGCGCGAGCCGTGGCCGTGAAAGTTGACGGGCGCCTCATCAAGGTCAAGCCGCAGGCCGCGGTGTCGTTTGTGAAGCAGGGGGATTCCTGGCGTTTGGGCCGGTACGTTCCTCCGCCTGGCTCCAAGCGACCGGGCTTGGAGGGCCCCGCCCGCGAGGCCGTCAGCGCGCGCCACATCTACGTGTATGGCACGGTGGGAGCCAAAGACCAAGTGGAACTGCGACGCCGGCGCGCGCAGGCGGAGGCGGCCGCCGACTGGTCGAGCGCCGGCGCACCGGCCCTCACGGCGTTCCGTGTCGCGGCCGATACGGAAGTCACCGAAAATGATCTGCTCACCTCCCATCTGGTGCTGTTCGGAACCTGGGAGACCAATCGCCTGATTGCTCGTTTCCGGGACCGGTTCCCCATGGAACTGAATCCCGGCGCTGCGGACTACGGGTTGGTTTTCGTGGCGCCCGCCAACGGCCGCTCCGTGGTGGTGAATTCGGGTCTTCCTTGGTGGACGGGCGCCGAGCGCGCCTCCCGCCCCGGACTGCCTTTCTTGCGGGCGCCGGTGCACGTCCTGGCAAGTTTTGGCGACTACGTGCTGTTCAAAGCCTCGCTCGACAACGTAGTGGTCGAGGGATTTTTCGACAGCAACTGGCGCCTCAAACCTGAGGAGGCCGCGCGCCTGGCCGCTTCCGGCGCGGTCACACTCCGGTGAACCGCGACGCTGTCGAATTCCGGCAAGCGGCGCGGCAAGCCGTGGACTGGATCGCCGCATATCTCGAAGATCCGCGTCGGTTCCCGGTGGTTCCGCCCATGGAACCCGGCGATCTGTTGCGGGCGCTTCCCTCCTGCGCCCCCGAGGAGGGGGAACCGCTCCAGGAGATTCTCGCGGACTTTCACCGCTCGATCCTGCCGGCCGTGACGCACTGGAACCATCCGCGTTTCCTGGCCTACTTTGCGATCTCCGCGTCCGGGGCGGGCGTTCTGGGCGAACTGCTGGCGGCGGCGATCAATGCCAACGGGATGCTGTGGCAGACCTCTCCGGCCGGCACGGAGCTCGAGCAAGTGACGTTGGGCTGGCTGCGCCGCTGGCTCCACCTGCCGGAGGATTTTTTCGGCATCATCTTCGACACCGCCTCGGTCAGCACCTTCCACGCCATCGCGGCGGCGCGGCAGCAGGCAGCGCCCGAGGTTCGCTCCGAGGGCGGCGGCGCAGCACTGACGCTGTACTGTTCCGAACACGCCCACTCCTCGGTGGACAAGGCCGCCATCGCGCTGGGGATCGGGTTGCGAAACGTGCGCAAGATTGCGGTCGACGCAGAATTCCGCATGCGGCCGGACCTGCTGGAAGAGGCGGTGGCGGCCGATCGCCGCAACGGCCGGCGCCCGTTTTGCGTCGTGGCCACGGTGGGCACGACCTCGACCACGAGCGTGGACCCGGTGAGAGACATCGTCGACGTGGCGCAGCGCCACGGTCTTTGGCTCCACGTGGACGCGGCTTATGCCGGAGCGGCGGCGATCCTGCCCGAATACCGCCACATCCTCGACGGAGCCGAGCGCGCCGACTCCATCGTGGTCAATCCGCACAAGTGGCTGCTGACGCCCTTGGACCTGAGCGCCTTCTACACGCGGCGGCCCGAGGTTTTGCGCGAGGCCTTTGCGCTGGTGCCCGAATACTTGCGCACCGCCGAAGACGCCCGGGCGATCCATTTCATGGACTACGGCCTGCCGCTCGGTCGGAGATTCCGGGCGTTGAAATTGTGGTTCGTGATGCGCCATTTCGGCCGGCGGGGCATCGAACGCGTGCTGCGCTCCCACATCGCGATGGCGCAGGAGCTAGCGCGGTGGATCGACGCGGACGAACGATTCGAACGCGTGGCGCCGGTCCCGTTTTCCGTGGTGTGTTTCCGGCTCAAGGGGCCGGATGAGGCCAACCGGCGCCTTCTCGAGCAGGTGAACGCCACGGGCCAGGCGTTCCTGTCCCACACGGTGCTGCATGGGCGGTTCGTGTTGCGCATCGCCGTCGGCAACCTGGGCACGACCGAAGCCGACCTGCGGGAGGTGTGGCGGCTGGTGCAGGAGAAGGCTCAAGCTTTGTCCTGAGTCGGCGTCCGTTCGCTCGCTACAATCGAAGTGCGTTATGGAGCCCACGGCACAGCCCGCCTTGGTCACCGATCCGGTCTGCGGCATGGAGATCGATCCGGCCGAGGCGGCGGGAAGCGCCCACTACAACGGGCAAACCTACTATTTCTGCCATCCTTCGTGTCTGGAGCGGTTTCAGGCTGCGCCGGAGGACTTCCTCGGGCCGCGAGCGCCCGCGACGGTGGTCGAGGGCACCGAATACACCTGCCCGATGCACCCCGAGGTGCACCAGCCAAATCCCGGGGACTGCCCGCTGTGCGGCATGGCCCTGGAACCGTCGGCGCCGGCCCTCGAGGAGGCAGAAAACCCTGAGCTGACCCACATGCGCCGCCGGCTGTGGGTGGCGGCGGCCCTGAGTGCTCCCATCGTCGTTTCCGCCATGGGAGCTCATCTGCCGGGACAACCGCTCGAGCGGCTGGCATCCTCCAGCGCCCGCACGTGGTTTGAAATGGCGCTGGCGACCCCGGTGGTGCTCTGGGCCGGCTGGCCCTTTTTCCTCCGCGCCTGGCGCTCCGTCGTGCGGCGTAGTCCCAACATGTTCACGCTGATCGGCCTCGGCGTCGCGGTGGCGTACCTATTCAGCGTGGCTGCGACGGTGGCGCCGGAAAGGTTCCCAGCCGCCTTCCGCGATGCGCGCGGTCAAGTCGGCGTCTACTTCGAGTCTGCGGCCATCATCGTCACGCTGGTGCTGCTCGGCCAGGTGCTGGAGCTCACAGCGCGCGCCCGAACGAGTGCCGCCGTCAAGGCTCTGCTCGGGCTCGCGCCGACCAGTGCGCGCCTGCTTCAAGAAAACGGCCTGGAAGTCGACGTTCCGCTCGAGGCGGTCCGAGTCGGAGACCGGCTGCGCGTGAGGCCCGGGGAAAAGATTCCCGTGGACGGTGTGGTGTTGGAAGGAGGTTCCAGCGTGGATGAATCGATGCTCACGGGCGAGCCGGTGCCAGTCGAAAAGCGGGTCGGGGACCGGGTGGCGGCAGGCACGGTCAACGGCACGGGCACGCTCGTGATTCGTGCGGAGCGCGTCGGGCGGGACACACTGCTGGCGCAGATCGTGCGGCTGGTGGCCGAGACGCAGCGGAGCCGGGCGCCAGTGCAGCGGCTGGCGGATCGCGTGGCCGCTTTTTTCGTGCCGGCGGTGGTCGCCGTGGCCGCCATCACCTTCGTTGTTTGGGGCCTTTGGGGTCCCGAGCCGCGCATGGCGCACGCCGTCGTCAACGCCGTCGCCGTACTGATCATCGCCTGCCCGTGCGCGCTGGGCTTGGCCACGCCGATGTCCATCATGGTGGCGGCAGGCCGTGGGGCAAGATTCGGCGTGCTCTTTCGTAACGCCGAAGCCATCGAGCGCATGGAAAAAGTCGACACGCTGGTCGTGGACAAGACCGGCACGTTGACCGAGGGCAAACCCCGGCTGGTGACGGTCCTCGCCACACCGGGCTTCGACGAAGCCTCGCTGCTCCAGCTCGTGGCGAGCATCGAGAGGGCGAGCGAACATCCTCTGGCGGCGGCCATTACCGCCGGCGCCGCCGCGCGCGGCATTTCTTTGGGGAGTATCGAGGAGTTTCGCTCTATTCCGGGCCAAGGTGTGACAGCTCGTGTGAATGGCCGGAACGTGGTTGTGGGCAACGAGATCCTGCTCGCCGGGTCCGGCATTCCGGTGGAGCCGCTGGCGGCGGAAGCCGCCCGGCTTCGCGCCCAAGGCCAGACCGTGTTGCTTGCGGCAGTGGACGGACAGCTGGCCGGCATCCTGGGCGTGGCGGATCCCATCAAGCCCACGGCGGCGGAGGCGATCCGCCGCCTGCGGGAGCAGGGAATCCGCATCGTGATGGTCACCGGCGATAACAAGGTGACCGCCGAAGCTGTCGCGCGCGCCCTGGGCATTGACGAAGTCATCGCTGGCGTACTGCCTGAGGGAAAAGCGGAGGTGGTGCGGCGCTTGCAGCGGGAGGGCCGCGTGGTCGCCATGGCCGGCGACGGCGTCAACGACGCCCCGGCGTTGGCGCAGGCCGACGTGGGCATCGCCATGGGAACGGGCGCTGATGTGGCGATGGAAAGCGCCGACGTGACGCTGGTCAAAGGCGATCTCGACGGAATCGTGCGCGCCCGCCGCCTGAGCGCCGCCACGATGCGAAACATCGAACAAAATCTTTCGTTCGCGTTTCTGTACAACCTGGCCGGCGTGCCCGTGGCGGCGGGGGTCCTCTATCCGTTTTTCGGGCTGCTGCTGAGCCCCGTTTTCGCCGCCGCGGCCATGAGCTTCAGCTCAGTCTCTGTGGTTATGAACGCCTTGCGGTTGCGCCGGGTGGCGTTATAGGTTCGATCGAGGAGGTCGTCGTGGCCCGGGATCCGGTCTGCGGCATGCCGGTGGACGAGGAAAAGGCTGCCGCCACGTCCGAGCACAAAGGCAAGACGTACTACTTCTGCCACAAACTCTGCAAAGAGAAATTCGACCAAGAGCCGGAGAAGTACGTCAAAGACTAACGCGGGCGCGTCCGCCGGTCACGGGGCCGCCGCGGCCAAAGACGCGGTGCCCAGCGGCGCCAGTCCCAACGCCTTGCGCAACTCAGCATCCAGCCGCGCCTTCACCTGGGGATTCTCCTTGAGAAACTGCCGGGCATTGTCGCGACCTTGACCGATGCGCTCACCTTGGAAGCTGAACCAGGAGCCGGTTTTTTCGATCAGGCCCTGCGCGACGCCGAGATCGAGCAGGTCGCCTTCCGCAGAGATCCCCTCGCCGTGGATGAGATCCACCTCGGCCTCGCGAAACGGCGCCGCAACCTTGTTCTTGACCACTTTGATCCGCGTGCGGCTGCCGATGACCTGCTCGCCGTCTTTGATCGAGGAAACCCGCCGCACCTCCACGCGCACCGAGGCGTAAAACTTCAGGGCGCGGCCGCCGGTCGTCGTCTCGGGGTTGCCGAACATCACCCCGATTTTCTCGCGGATCTGATTGATGAAGATCAGGCACGTGTTGTTGCGGGCCACGACTCCGGTGAGTTTGCGCAGCGCCTGGGACATCAGGCGCGCCTGAAGCCCCATGTAGCTGTCGCCCATCTCGCCGTCCAGCTCGGCCTTGGGGACCAGCGCCGCCACCGAGTCCACCACGACCACGTCGACAACTCCGGAGGCCACCAACGCCGCCGTGATCTCGAGCGCTTGTTCGCCGTAGTCAGGCTGGGCGACCAGCAGGCTGTCCACGTCCACGCCGAGCTTTCGGGCGTAGACCGCGTCCAGCGCATGCTCAGCGTCGATGAAGGCCGCTTCGCCGCCCCGTCTCTGGGCCTCGGCAATCACCTGCAAGGCCAGCGTGGTCTTGCCCGAAGATTCCGGACCGAAAATTTCGACCACGCGGCCCCGCGGGAAGCCGCCCACGCCAAGCGCTGCGTCTACGGCAAGGGATCCGCTGGGGATCACTTCCACGGCGATGACCTGCCGAGACCCCAGCCGCAGCACGGCCCCCTTGCCGAACTGCTTTTCCATCTGCACCAGCGTCAGATCGATCAGACGCTGCCGTTCCTTGTCGTCCACGTATGGTTAGTGGCGCCAACACATACCGAATCTCACCCGAACCGCGGACCGACGAGGCACCGCAACGTGCGGTTTATCCTGAAGGAGATGCGGATCCCGAAGTGGCCGGTGGCCGGAGAGCGGGAACGGGAGTTGTTGCGCGAGGTCTTGGAAAGCTCCCAGTGGGGCGGCTTCCATCCCTTCGTGGAGCGGTTCGAGCAAGCCTTCGCAAGCTTTCAGCACTGTCCCTTCGGGGTGAGCTGCGCCAACGGAACCGTGGCGATCGAGGTGACGCTGCAGGCGGCCGGCATCGGCCCGGGCGATGAAGTCATCGTACCCGCCATTTCGTTCATCTCCACGGCCACGGCGGTGTCGCGTCTCGGAGCGACTCCCGTCTTCGTTGACATCGAGCCCTTCAGCTTCCACCTCGATCCCGAGCGGGCCCGAGCTGCGATTTCGCCTCGCACGAGGGCGATCCTTGTGGTTCACTTTGGCGGACCGATGGCACATATGGATCGGCTCGTGGCACTGGCCAGAGATTACGGCTTGGCCCTGCTCGAGGACGCCGCTCACGCACACGGCTCCGAGTGGAACGGCAAGCGAGCGGGGAGCTTCGGTTTGGCCGGTACGTTCAGCTTCCAGAATTCGAAGGTGATGACTGCCGGTGAAGGCGGGATCGTGGTCACCGGAGACGCGGCCCTGGCCGATCGTATCCGCTCGCTGGCCAATCAGGGCCGGCGCCCCGGATCGGGCTGGTTTCATCACTACGCGCTGGGGACCAACTACCGAATGACCGCTTTGCAGGCCGCGGTGTTACTGGCGCAGCTCGAGCGGCTCCCGGAACAGATCCAGCTTCGTCACAGCAATGCCGAACGCCTCAAAGCGCTGTTGGCGGACGTGGAAGGGATCACCTGGCAGCAGGTGGCGCAGCAGGCGGCGCGCCATTCTTACTACTTGCTGCTCGGGCGCGTGGATGCGCGGCGGTTCGGCATGAACCGCGACGAGCTCTGTGAGGCGCTCACAGCGAGCGGCATCCCGTGTACCCCGTTTTACCCGCACCCGTTGTACGGGAACCCGGTCTATCAGGGCGGCGGCTGTCGGGTGCAGCCCTGTCCCGTCGCCGAAGAATGCGTGCGGGATGCATTCTGGCTGCCGCACC
>JANWXD010000021.1:36716-63808 GCA_025055455.1 Bryobacteraceae bacterium | reverse complement strand
TACCGCCGCGGCCTCAAGCACCTGCTCCGCGAACTCGACCGCTACCGCGGCATCTATCTCTCCTCCGGCTACGAGTATCCGGGCCGCTACTCCCGCTGGGACATCGCCTCCGTCCGGCCTCCCCTGGAGATCGTGGCGCGCGGCCGCACCCTGGAGTTCCGTCCGCTCAACGTTCGCGGCGAGATCCTCAACCAGATCCTGTTTCCGTTGCTGGCCGCCCATCCCCACTGGGACTCGCTCGAACGCGTCGGAGACGCCTTGCGGGGAAAGCTCAAGCCGCTGCCCGAACTGTTTCCTGAGGAGGAGCGCAGCAAGCAGCCCTCGGTCTTCTCGATCCTCCGCGCGCTGATCCAGGAGTTCTCCTGCGACAAGGACAACCGCCTGGCGCTCGTGGGGGCCTTCGGCTACGACCTGCTCTTTCAGTTCGACCCGATCGAGCTCCGGCTGCCACGGTCCGAACAAAAAGACCTGCATTTGTTTTTCTGCGACGACATCTACTACATGGACCGCAAGAAGGAGCAGATCGAGCGGCACCAGTACGACTTCGAAAAAGACGGCCTGTCCACGCTGGCCCTGGAGCGCTCCGGAGACGAGCTGCCGCCGCCCCTGCCGCGGGAGCCGGGCGAAATCGTCTCCGACCACACGCCGGAGGAGTACATGGCCAAGGTGGAGGCGGTGCGCCAGGGCATGCGCCGCGGCGACTACTACGAAGTCGTGCTGCGGCAGACCTTTCGGGCGCCCTACTCGGGGAGGCCCTCGGAGCTGTTCGAGCGCTTGCAACAGACCAGTCCCAGCCCGTACGAGTTCTTGCTTCAGTTCGGCGACGAGCAGCTCATTGGCGCCTCCCCGGAAATGTTCGTGCGCGTGGAAGGGCGGCGCGTGGAGACCTGCCCGATCTCGGGAACCGCGCGGCGCACCGGCGATCCGCTCTCGGATGCCGACAGCATCCGCGAACTCCTCAACTCCACCAAGGAGGAGTCCGAGCTGACCATGTGCACGGACGTGGATCGCAACGACAAATCGCGCGTCTCCGTGCCGGGCTCGGTGCGGGTCATCGGCCGGCGGCTCATCGAGTCCTACGCCGGTGTCTTCCACACTGTGGACCACGTAGAAAGCATTCTCGATGAGAGGTTCGATTCCCTCGACGCCTTCCTGAGCCACATGTGGGCCGTCACCGTGATTGGCGCACCGAAGAAGGCCGCGGCCCAGGCGATCGAGAATCTGGAGAAAGACGCCCGAGGCTGGTACGGCGGCGCCGTCGGCATGATCTGTCTCAACGGGGATATCAACACCGGAATCCTGATCCGCACGGTGCACCTCAAAGACGGCATTGCGGCCTACTCCGTCGGCGCCACGCTGCTCTATGATTCGGTGCCCGCCCTCGAAGAGCAGGAGACGCGCTTCAAAGCCACGGGATTCTTTCGTGCGCTCCAAGCGGAACCCGAAGACCGGCGCCGTCTGGAGGTGCGCTCCCGCCCGGGAGACGGCTTGCGGCTGTTGCTCGTGGACAACGACGACTGCTTCATCCACACGCTGGCCAATTATGCCCGGCAGACCGGCGCCGAAGTCGTCACCTACCGCGCCGGCTTCCCGCTGGAGCTGCTCACCGAGCTGGCGCCCAATCTGGTGCTGATCTCCCCGGGGCCGGGACGTCCGTCGGACTTCGGAGTTCCGGAGTTGGTCCGTCACACGGCACGGCTCGGCATCCCCGTCTTCGGCGTCTGCCTGGGGTTGCAGGGCACCGTGGAAGCCTTCGGCGGCGAGCTCGGCGTCCTCGACTACCCGATGCACGGCAAGCCCTCGTTCGTAACTCACGACGGCCGCGGCGCCTTCGAGAACCTGCCGGAGAAGTTCAAGGTCGGCCGGTATCACTCGCTTTACGCCATCCGAGAGAAGCTGCCCTACTGCCTCGAGGTCAGCGCCGAATCCGACGACGGCGTCATCATGGGCGTCCGCCACCGCGACCTGCCCATCGAAGCGGTGCAGTTCCATCCGGAATCCATCCTCACGCTCGGCGGCGATTGCGGCCTGCGCATGATGGAAAACGTGGTGCGACTCTACGGCCGCATTCGCGTTTGAGCGGCGCGGCTCGCCTGCCTTGTGAGAATGCCGTGCCCGACGTGATCGTGGTCGGAGGCGGCCTGGCGGGCATGGCGGCGGCCGCCGCCCTCGGGAGCGCCGGCTTGCGCGTCACGCTCCTGGAAGCCCGTCCCTACCTAGGCGGCCGCGCCTCGTCGTTTCCGCTCCCCGGCGAGCACGACTCCAAGGAATTCATCGATAACTGCCAGCACGTCTTGCTCGGCTGCTGCGAGAATCTGCTGGACCTGTATGAACGGTTGGGTGTGCGGGACCGCATCCGGTTCTTTGACGAATACTATTTCCTCGAACCGGGAGGGAGGCTTTCCGTGCTCCGACCGGGACGCTTGCCGCCGCCGCTCCACATGTCGGGCTCGTTGGTGCGGCTGAAATTTCTCGACGCCCGTGCGAAGCTGGCGGTGCTGCGCGCCCTCGCTCAGATGCGACGCGAGAGGCGCCGCGCGGACCTGGACCGGATCACGATGCGCGAGTGGCTCGCAAGGGCGGGCCAGACGCAAGTTGCCGTCGACCGCTTCTGGCGCCCCGTGTTGGTCAGCGCCGTCAACGAAGAGCTCGACCGCATGGCCGCACGGCACGGCTTTCAGGTGTTCCTGCTGGCGTTTCTCGGTTCGCGGCGAGCTTGTCGCTTGGGGTTGCCTGCGGTCCCACTGGGAAGCCTGTATGCGCCGGAGGTCTGGGCGAAGTTTCCGAACGTGACGATCCGGCTCCGCGCGCCGGCCCGACGCCTCCTCGTCGAGGGCGACACCGCCGTGGGCGTCGAAGTCGACGGCGAGCGCCTCACGGCGTCCTACCTGGTCGTGGCCCTGCCGTTCGAGCGTCTTGCCGCCATCGCCCCCCAGGCCGGAGTGAACACCGACGGGTGGGAGCACTCCCCGATCACCGGAATCCACCTCTGGTTCGACCGCCGCGTGACCGACTTGCCGTACGCCGCGCTCCTTGACCGGACCATCCAATGGTTCTTCGACAAGTCCGGCGGGAGCTACCTGCAAGTGGTGGTGAGCGCCTCGCGCCATCTTCTCCACCGCAGCCGCAGCGAAATCGTGAATCTGGCCGTCCGCGAGCTGGCGGAGTTTCTGCCCGGGGTGCGCCCAGCGCGGCTCGAGCGCGCTTACGTCGTCAAGGAGCTGCGCGCGACCTTCTCGGCGAGTCCGCTGGCGGAGCGCCAGCGGCCGGGAACCGAAACGAAGTTGCGCAACCTGTATCTGGCCGGCGACTGGACGCGCACCGGCTGGCCGGCGACCATGGAAGGCGCGGTGCGCAGCGGTTATCTGGCCGCCGAGGCCGTCACGGAGGCGGCCGGCCGGCCCCAGCGTTTTCTCGTCGCCCGCGATTCGGGGCTTCTGCGATAATCAGGGTATGCGCCGCTCGATCCTGATGGTGTTGTGTCTTTTGGCCATCGGGGCGCTGCCGGTGGCCGCTGACGAGGACGAAGATTTGACCCGCCTGACCATCGAGGTCAGAAACATTTACGACAAACCCATCGAACGCGCCAGCGTGATTGTCCGCTTCGTCGAAGGACGCTCGATCCGGAAATTCGGAAAGAAGGTACGCACCGAGTGGCAGTTGCGGACCAACCAGGAAGGCATCGCCAAGATTCCTCCGATCCCGCAAGGGGATGTTCTCGTGCAGGTCATCGCCAAGGGGTATCAAACTTTCGGCCAGAAATTCCGTGTCGAGGAGGACGAGCGAACCATTGTAGTGAAACTCAACCCGCCGCAGCCGCAGTTCTCTTCGCATCAGTAGACGAGCCGGCGGCTTCAGAGGTCCGCCACCCGTCGGTGGAGTAACAGGAAATACGTGCCGAGGGCGACAAGCGCCAGCCCGTTGAAGGCCAGCACCGCCGGGGCGGAGAAGACGGGCACCAAAGATCCCGTGAGCAGGCTGCCGATGGGCATGCCGCCGCGGAAGGCAACATTGTAGACGCTCATCACGCGCCCCCTCATCTCGTCCACGGTGATGAGCTGCACCAGGGAGGTCACCAGGGAAAAGACCGCAATCAGCGCCACGCCGCAGAACAGCAAGAGCACGCAGCTCAGAGCCACCGAGGTGGATAGCGCGAAAGCCACGATGCCCAGACCCAGCAGGATCAGCATGACCAACGCCGTGCGGCCTTTGTGCCGGATGTTACCGAGCGCGGCCACGATCAAGGCGCCCATCACCGAACCGGCGCCCGAAACCGACAGCAGCAGCGTATAGGTGCTCGGGCCCTTGCGAAAGACGTCTGTGACGAAGACCGGCAGGAAGACAATCAGCGGAACGGCCAGCACCGTCATCAGAAACGCCAGCAGAATCAAGGACTCCATGGGACTGCGGCGGCGAATGAAGTGAATCCCCTGGCGCATGCTCGCCACCAGCGAAGTGCCGCTCGTCTGGGGCACGAACCGCGTCCGCAGCATCAGCAAAGAAACGATCACCGCCAGGTAAGAGACGCCGTTCAGCCCGAAACACCAGGCGGCGCCGAGCTGGGTCAGGGCGAGTCCGCCGAGCACCGGCCCGACGACCCGCGCGAGGTTGAACTGAATCGAGTTCCAGGCGATGGCGTTGGCGAGATCCTCCGGCTTGACCAGCGATGGGACCAGCGCCTGGTAAGCCGGGCCACCGAAGGCTTGGGCCGTCCCCACCACGAAGGAAAGCGTCAAAATATGCCAGACCCGGACGAGATCCAAGGCGATCAGCGCCGCCAGCAGAAACGCGCAACTCATCTGGACGACCTGCGACACCAACAACAGATAGCGGCGGTCCATGCGGTCCGCGATCACCCCGCCGAGCAGAGAAAACAGGAAAATCGGGATCTCGCCTAAAAAGGCATCCAAGCCAAGCAAGAAGGGCGAACCCGAGATCTGCAACACCAGCCAGCTTTGGGCCAGCTTCTGCATCCAAGTGCCGATGCTGGACGTGCACGCCCCCACCCACAAGAGCCGGAAGTCGCGGTAATGAAACGCCTTGAAAACGCGGCGCAGCAAGACCTCACCTGGAGCGGCGGCAGTGTAGGGAGGGGGCGCAATCGCGCGCTCGACCTACGAGAGACATCACGGAAGATTGTACCAACCACTGGGCGGCGCTCCCCCGAAGGCCGCGGGCGCTGTGATAGGATCAAGTGGATCTTTCTTCATGTGGCTAACGCTCCAGGATTGTTCGCACAGTTTACGGCTAACTCGAACTTACGCGGCTTGATAATCCTGGTCGGGCTTCGCGCTGCCCGGCGACCCATACAGTCGGTCTGCAAGGGGAGGTGAGGCTGTGCGCCACGGGCGAATCGTCCGAGCCTTGGCGGCGGTTCTCTTATGGCCACAGGCCGCCCTCCCTCAACCCTGGGTCACACTGGAGGAGGCCGGCGCCAGAAGAGCGCGCGGGGATCTGCCGGCCCTTTATCAACGAGAAGTCCGGGTGCGGGGTACTGTCTCGGCGAAGTGCATCCCGATCATCGACTACAGCCATCTAGCCATTCAGGACGAGCGGGCCGGGTTTGTGCTGGAGGGCGCCCTGCACTCCTTTCGGGGATTCGAACCCGGCATGGTCGTCGAAGCGCGGGGAGTGATCACGCACCGGGCCGGGTTGCCGGTGCTGCGGGTAGC
Source organism: Bryobacteraceae bacterium (assembly GCA_025055455.1). Classification (GTDB taxonomy): domain Bacteria; phylum Acidobacteriota; class Terriglobia; order Bryobacterales; family Bryobacteraceae; genus JANWXD01. The sequence goes on along the minus strand of JANWXD010000021.1, from coordinate 58,136 downwards.
GGAGATCCGCGCCCTGGGGCGCCAACCAGCCCCGGCGCCGAAGCCGGTTTTCATCGCCGAGCTCCCGAGCGACCGCTACCTAGGCCTGTATGTGGTCACGGAAGGCGTGGTGCGCGCCGTCGGCGTCAACCGCGGGGGCCATTTCCTAGAGATCGAAGCGCCGGAACACCCGGTGCTGAGTGTGTTTCTCCCCCATCGTGTTGCTGGTGGCGGCGGGCTGTCGAGGATCCGGCGCGGCGACCGGGTTCGGGTTACCGGCATCGCGCATCAATACTGTCCCTTACCACCGTACGACCGGGACTACCAGCTTTTGATTGGAGCCGCCACCGCAGTGCAGGTGATCCGAAAAGCCTGGCCGATCCCCGCGGAAATGATCGGTGGTTTTCTGGCGGCCCTGGCGCTGGCCTCCGCCTCGTGGGTCTTCAACGAGCGCCGCGTTCGCGCCCGGCGGCGGGCGATCCGCCGGCTGTACGCCTTGGGCGAGGAAATGACAGCTCCGGCCCCACCGGCGGAAAAGCTTCGAAGGCTGCAAGACTCCATCCCCGAGTCGCTGGACGTCTCCGAGGTGCGCCTTTACGTGTGGGACGGCGATGCGGGCCTGTTGCGCCGCGTGGGCGGGGCTGGCGAGGAGGCTTTCGCCGTCAACGTGGATGCCGGCGGCGGGTTTCGGGCCGCGGCGCTGGCGCTGTGTTTCGCCGGCCGCGCGGTCCTCGAAGTGCCGGATGTGCGTCAGAGTCCGTTTCTCGGCAGCGACGACCCCAGGGAGCTACCGCTCTCGGCCCTGTTTCTGCCTATGTTCGCGCAGCGGGACCTGATAGGCGTGCTGGAAATCAATTGCCGGCGTGCCCGTCGGTTCCCCAGCGACGAACAGGCGGTGCTGCAGCACCTGGCGAATCAGACCGCCATCGGGATGAAGCTTCTGGAACAGCAAACCAGCCGCGAGCAGGCCTACCGCACGGAGCGGCTTGCCGCGACGGGCCAGTTGGCGGGCACGCTCGTGCGAGAGCTGAAAGCGCCACTGGAGATGATTGCCATTCTCAGCGAAGCGGCGCAGGCCGACGAAGCGTTGGCCCGAGAGACCGCGCGCACGATCGCGGCGACGGCCAAAGAGGCGGCGGGGATGCTGGAACGACTGTTGCCACTGACCGGGAGCGACAGCGGGGATACGACGGACGTGGCCGCTTTGCTGCGGGAGTTGGTCCCGGGCCTCCAGGCTGATTGGAGCCAGCATGGGATCCGCGCCGAGGTCCAACTTCCCCCCGGCGCAGTCGCGGTAGCTGTGCCGCACGGCGTCCTGCGGGCGGTGCTGTCGAGTTTGCTGCGGCGCGCCGGCGCCTCAGCGGGACCGGTGTGGGTGCGGCTGACGGAGCTGGCGGGCAAGGTCCTGCTCGAGATCGGGCCTCCGAGCGAGGGGGAAGAAGGCGCAGCCGAGACCGCCGACGAACGTCCTCTGAGCGTGGCACTGTGCCGCAGCATTTTGGAAAACTACAGCGGCGTTCTTCGGGTGGCGGGAGACGGCGAGGCACGGGGCTGGGAGATCGAATTGCCCGGGCTTTCAGCTAGCTCCGACATTCTCTGCGAAAGCGTTGCGGCCCCGAAGGGACGGCCTCTGACCGCCCTCGTGGTGGATCCGGATTCGGAATCCCGGCAGGCGATGGTGGCGTTGTTGGGCGAGGCCGGACATCGCGCCGTGCCGGCGGCCACGGCCGACGAAGGGGCGGCGCTGGCCGAGCGGTTCCGGTTCCAGGTCCTAGTGTGTTCCGCGTCGCTTTCCGGGGTTGGCTGGCTCGAGTTAGTCGAGCGCACGCGGAAGTCCATCGGTGCGTTCGTACTGCTGGCGGAACACGCTGGGCCGGACCTGGAGGCCGCCGTTCGGGCGCGGGGCGGGGCCCTTCTGATCAAGCCGGTGCACGCGGCCGCGCTGGCGCGCGCCCTGGCCGATTTGCCGCTTCCCCGCTCGAGCGAGGACGACTGAGGCGCTAACAAGTACAATCGAGAGGAGCCATGTGCCGCCGCGTTGGACTATTCGCCTGCCTCGTTTTGTGCGCCTCTTGGGCCGCCCAGAAGTATGACGGCCCGCGGCCGCCGAAAGCGGATGTGCCCTACTTGCAGCACGCCGATAACCTCATTGAAACCGAGAGCGGGGAGGCCCGCGAGGAGAACCGCAGAGACGAGATCGTCTACATCGTGACCGGTGCTTCCTCTCCCGCGCGGACCCCGATGGCCGAACCCATCTTTCTGTTCCTCTCCGAGTCGATCCCCGCCGAAAAGCTGGCGTTGTTTGCCATGCAAGTGCGGCGCGGCAATCGCGAGATCGCTTTTCCGCAGCGCCGCAAGGACCGAGGTCCGCGGCCGCTGCGGCTCTCGGTGCGGCGGCTGGAGGACAAGTTGTACCGCATCGAAGCGAACCAGACTCTGGAAAACGGCCAATACTGCCTGTCGCCGGAGGGGTCCAACAAGGTTTTTTGTTTCGAAGTGTACTGAGATCGAGGCGCCTCGGACGGCATGTTAGCATGAAAATTTCCGCGCATGGTCAAAGCCATCCCGGACATCTTGGCTCGCATTGTGGAGTCCAAGCGCGCGGATCTGGCCCGCCAGCGCGCCGCTCACCGCGCTTGGGAACGGCAAGCCGAGGATCTCATGGAGGAGCGGCGGCCCTTTGCCGAGGCGCTTCGGCGCAAGCGGCCGGCCATCATTGCCGAGCTCAAGAAGGCGTCGCCCAGCAAAGGGGTGCTTGCCCGCGAATTCCACCCCACGGTGTTGGCGCAAGCCTATGAGCGGGGCGGGGCGGCGGCGCTGTCCGTGCTGACCGAGGAGAGATTTTTCCAGGGGAGTCTGGACGATCTGTGCCAGGCCCGGCGCGCCACGCGGCTGTCGGTCCTTCGGAAGGACTTCGTGCTGGAGGAAAGCCAGGTGGCCGAAGCGGCCGCGCACGGCGCCGACGCCGTGCTGCTGATCGCGGCCATCCTGCCGGTGCGGCGTTTGCGGGAGCTGCGCGAGTACGCCGAGCAATTCCGCATGGACGCGCTGGTGGAGGTGCACGACGAGGACCAGCTCGCCATGGCCTTGGACGCCGGCGCCCGGCTGGTCGGCGTGAACAACCGTGACTTGCGCACCTTCGAGGTGTCGCTCGACACCTCACTCCGGCTGGGGCCCAAGATCCCGGAACAGGTACTGAAAGTGAGCGAAAGCGGCATCGAAACCCGCGAGCAGCTCCGGTGGCTGGAGGCGGCCGGCTTCGACGCATTTCTCGTGGGCGAACATTTGATGCGTGCGGCGGATCCCTGCGCCGCACTGCGCGACCTCACGGCATGATCGTGAAGATCTGCGGCATCACGAATCTCGAGGACGCACTGGCGGCGGTGGAAGCCGGCGCTTCCGCGCTCGGGTTCAACTTTTATCCCCGCAGCCCGCGTTACATCGCTCCGGAAGCGGCCGGGCGCCTGATCCAGTCCTTGCCAGGGGAGGTGTGGAAGGTGGGCGTGTTCGTGAACGAGCCTCCCGAGCGCGTGGCGGAACTGGCCCGGCAGGCGGGCCTGGACGTCGTCCAACTCCATGGCGACGAGCCCCCGGAGGCCGTGCCGGCAGGACTGCGTGTGTGGAAGGCATTCCGGGTGGGGCGCGAGTTCGACGCCTCGCGCCTGGCTTCGTATGCCGTCGAAGCTTGTTTGTTGGATGCGGCCGAGCCGGGATGGTTCGGAGGCTCCGGACGCGTCTTCGACTGGAGTGCCCTGCCGCGGCTGAACGTCCGAATCGTTGTGGCCGGGGGCTTGGATGCGAGCAACGTGGGAACCGCCGTGCGGACCCTGCGCCCCTGGGGCGTGGACGCCTGCTCGCGGCTGGAGTCGGCCCCGGGCAAGAAGGACCGCCACAAGATGGCGGCGTTCATCCAGGCGGCACGCGAAGCGGAGGCGGCGTGACGGCAGAAACCGAGGTGTGCGGCCGCTTCGGCCCCTACGGCGGGCGGTTCGTGCCGGAAGTGCTGATGGCGCCGCTCGAGGAGCTCGAGCAGGCCTATCTGGAAGCGCGCCAGGATCCGAGCTTCCAAGCCGAGTTACGACAATTGCTGCGCGACTATGCAGGCCGGCCCACCCCGCTCTATTTCGCCCGTCGGCTCAGCGCGGAGCTGGGTGGCGCGCGCATCTATTTCAAGCGGGAAGACCTGCTGCACACGGGAGCGCACAAGATTAACAATTGTCTCGGCCAAGTGCTGCTGGCGCGGCGCATGGGCAAACGGCGGGTGATTGCGGAAACGGGCGCTGGCCAGCACGGCGTGGCCACGGCGACGGTGTGCGCCCTGTTCGGATTGGAGTGCGTCGTCTACATGGGCGAGGAGGACATGCGCCGGCAGCGGCTGAACGTGTTCCGCATGCGGCTGCTCGGCGCGCGCGTGATCGGCGTCGGCACCGGAAGCCGCACCCTCAAGGACGCCATCAGCGAGGCCATGCGGGACTGGGTCACCAACGTAGCCGACACGCACTACTTGCTGGGGTCGGCGCTGGGCGCCCACCCGTATCCGACCATGGTGCGCGATTTTCAGCGCGTCATCGGGGAAGAGACGCGGGAGCAGATCTTGGCGGCCGAGGGACGTCTGCCGGATGCGATCTTCGCCTGCGTGGGCGGCGGCAGCAATGCCATCGGGATCTTTCATGCGTTCCTCGGGGATGCTGGCGTGCGCCTGGTGGGCGTGGAAGCAGGCGGCTGCGGTCCAGAGTTGGGGCAGCACGCGGCGCGGTTCGCGGGCGGTGCGCCGGGCGTGCTGCACGGCTCGTACAGCTACTTGCTGCAGGATGCCGATGGGCAGGTGGCGCGGACCCACTCGGTGTCGGCCGGATTGGATTACGCCCTGGTGGGACCGGAACACGCCTGGCTGCACGACCAGGGGCGGGCCGAGTACGTGGCGGCCAGCGACGAGGAGGCCCTCGAAGCCGCGCGCTTGCTGGCGCGCACCGAGGGACTGATTCCCGCCCTCGAGGCCGCTCACGCCGTGGCGGAGGCGGTGCGGCGGGCGCCGGCCGCGCACCAGCAAGTCTTCATCGTCAACCTGTCCGGGCGCGGCGACAAAGACATGGACATCTACCGGGAGCGTTTCCGGGAGCTCGATGTCTGACGGCCCGGTGACTCGAATTACGAAGCTGTTCGAACAGCTTCGCCGGCAAGAACGCCGCGGTCTGATCGCCTACCTCACGGCCGGGGATCCAGAACCGGACCGCACGCCGGAACTGGTGGCGGCCCTCGAACGCGGCGGTGCGGATCTGATCGAGCTCGGCATGCCGTTTTCCGATCCGATCGCCGACGGTCCGGTGATCCAACGCGCCAGCGAGCGGGCTTTGCGAGCGGGCATGACGCTGCCGAGGCTGCTGGAAATCGCCCGCGCCATCCGCCGCCGCTCGGAAATCCCGCTGCTGCTATTCAGCTATCTGAATCCGGTGCTGCGCTATGGGCTGGAGGCTCTGGCGCGGGATGCGGCGGCGGCGGGCCTCGACGGATGCCTGCTCACCGACTTGAGCGTCGAAGAGGCTCACGCCTACGTGGGGGCGATGCGCCGTCACAACCTGGACACGGTTTTCCTGGCGGCGCCCACCAGCACGCCTCGGCGCCTAGCCCTCGTGGCGAAATACTCCACCGGGTTCGTATACTTGGTGTCACGCACCGGCGTGACAGGAGAGCGAGATTCCCTGTCGGAGGCGGTGGCGCCGTTGGTCCGGGCGATGCGCGCAGTGACGGACTTGCCCCTGGCGGTGGGGTTTGGAATCTCACGGCCGGAGCACGTGGCCCAAGTAGGCGCCCTGGCGGAGGCCGTCGTGGTGGGAAGCGCGTTCGTGCACCTGATCGAGCGCAATCGGGACAACGCCTCTCTGGAGATCCAGCTGGAAGCGCTGGCCCGGGAGCTGAAACACGGTTTCGTGCGGCAACCGGTATGAGCAAGGAAGCCGATCTGAAAGAGCTGGACAACTGGCGCCAGCAGATCGACGTCCTAGACCGGCGCATTCTGGCTTTGCTCAATGAACGGACGCGCATCGTGGAGGAGATCGGGCGGATCAAGCGGCGCCTGAATCTGCCCATTTACGAGCCGCGGCGCGAGGACGAGGTGTACCAGAACGTGACGCGGCACAACCACGGTCCGCTGTCCTCCGAGGCGGTGCGCCGGGTCTTCGAACGGATCATCGACGAGATGCGGACCGTGCAGAAACTCCGGATGCTCGAGGAGGAATCCGACGGAAAGGACGGGTCGCAACCCGGCTGAAAGAAACGATGCTGGTGGTGATGGAAGAAGGCGCCACGGAGGCGCAAATTCAGGCGGTCATTGACCGGATGGTCGCTTTGGGGTTCACGGTTCACCGTTCCACGGGCGTGATCCACACGGTGCTGGGGGGCATAGGCCCTGAAGACAACGTGGATCCCATGGAGCTGGCGCTCCTGGACGGGGTCAAGGAGGCGCGACACATCACCTCGCCGTACAAGCTGGCCGGAAGGCACTTCCGGCCCGGCGGCACGGTGGTGCGCGTGGGCGAGGTGGAGATCGGCGGCAAAGCGGTGGTGATGATGGCGGGCCCTTGTAGCGTGGAAAGCCGCGACCAGATCTTCCGGGCGGCGGAGATCGTCGCCTCCGCCGGCGCCAAAATCCTGCGGGGCGGCGCCTTCAAGCCGCGCACCAGCCCGTACAGTTTTCAGGGCCTCGGGGAAGAGGGATTGAAGCTGCTGCGCGAAGCGGCCGACCACACCGGCCTACTGGTGGTCAGCGAAGTGATGGACCAGACGCAGATCGATCTGGTGGCCGAGTACGCCGACATTCTTCAGGTGGGCGCCCGGAACATGCAGAACTTCAACCTGCTGCGCGAGTTGGGCAAGCGGCGCAAGCCGGTGCTCCTCAAGCGGGGCATCTCGGCCACGATCGAGGAGCTGCTGCTGTCGGCCGAGTACATCCTCTCGGGCGGCAATTACGACGTGATCCTGTGCGAGCGCGGCATTCGCACGTTCGAAAGCGCCACGCGCAACACCATGGACATCTCCGCCATCCCCGTCGTCAAGAAGCTTTCCCACCTGCCCATCATCGCGGATCCCTCCCATGGCACGGGGCGCCGGGATCACGTGTTGCCGCTGGCGCGGGCGGCCGTGGCGGCGGGCGCCGATGGGCTGCTCGTGGAGGTGCACCCGGACCCGGACCGGGCGCTGAGCGACGGCGCACAGTCGCTCCTGCCGGAGCAGTTCGAGGAGCTGATGGCGCAGCTGCGGGTGATCGCTCCCGTAGTCGGTCGGACGCTGTGAGGCGATGGACACCGTCGCCATCGTCGGCGTCGGGCTGATCGGTGGCTCGTTCGCCCTGGCGTTGCGCGCAGCCGGATACCGCGGCCGGATCCTCGGCGTCAGCGCGCCGCAGACGCTCGAAGTCGCCCTCGCCCGGGGCGTGATCGACGAGGGGTTGCCGCTCGAGGAGGCGGTCCGGTGCGCGGACTGGGTCTATTTGGCGCAGCCCATCGAGCGGATTCTCGAGACGTTGGAGCGGGTCGGGGCGCTGGCCGGCCCGGAGACGCTCGTGACGGACGCCGGCAGCACAAAAGCCAAGATTGTCGAGCGGGGGCGGCAGTGTGTCACGCGCGGACAATTTCTCGGCGGGCACCCGATGGCCGGCAAAGAGGCGCGCGGCGTGGCGCACGCCGAAGCCGGCCTGTTTCGAGGCCGGCTCTATTTGCTCACGCCCTCCGATCCAGCCGAACTGGAAACGGAACGCGCCCGCGAGTTCGTTGCCTGGCTGGAGCGCATGGGAGCCCGACCGGTGGTGCTGTCGCCGGAGGAACACGATCGCCTGGTGGCCTTCACCTCGCATCTGCCGCAATTGGCCTCGACGGCGCTCGCCGCGGTTCTCGAAGAGCAGCTCGGGGACGTCGCGCTGCGCGCGGCCGGACCGGGACTGGCCGACGCCACCCGGCTGGCGCTGAGTCCCTTCGAAATCTGGAACGGCATCCTGCAAACGAACGCCCCCCGCATCCGCGAGGCCCTGGATTTGTACGTGACCATGTTAGAGAAGCTGCGGGACTCGCTCGAGGACGGTGCCGCGCGGAGCGCATTCGAGACCGGCGCCAGCTTCGCCCGCAAGCTCCGAGCTCCCTGAGTTCGCGCCCGTCATTCGAACACTCTCTCCACCGGCAGGACGCGCACGGCTTCGGGCTTCAAGGGAATGGGCCAGCGCTCCACCACTTTGTCCTCCTCGAGGAGGTCTTGCGGCTTGGGGGCGTTGTACTCGATCGGTGAGGGTTCGCCCGTAATCAACCGTTTCCGCAGTTGCTCACAGTTTTTGGCCACGATGACGATGTGGAGATCGGTTGTGCGGAGATGCTTCCGGATGGCCCGGTTCACTTCTTCGACTGTAAGCTTGGGTAGCGCACTTTTTATGTATGTAAGGTAGTCCGGGATGCCATAGTAAAGCGAGTCGATGGCGTAGCCCAGTTGGGCGTCCTGTGTTTTGAGCAGTAGGTTGACATACTTGGAGAGGAACGTCCGGGTCCGCTCGAAGTCCGATGGTGTGAGTCCGTGCCGGATCAGACGGTCGAGCTCGTAGAGCGCCAGCCGCAGCGCGAAGTGGGCGTTGGGCGGCTCCACGGGTCGGATCCAGATTTGGAAAATTTGACTCCGGCGCGCCAGGTTGGGTTCGGGCTCCAAACGGAACATGCCGCGGGGGAAGTACTCGATGTAGGCGTAGTCCCCATAGTTCAGGCCGCGCAGCTCGCGCATGCGGTTGTAAAGCCGGCCGCCGCTCATGCGGTGCGGGCCGAAGTAGGACTGTGCCACCAACAAAGCGGGAAAATCCGGATGTCCGCGACGGACCGCGATCGGGAATCCGAGCGAGATGGCGACCGAACGGGTCTCCTTCTCGATCATCGTCACGCGAATTCCGCGCAGCGGGCGTACGGGCGGCTGTTTGCCGCCGCGCGGTTTCCCTGCCGGGAGCGCGGCAAAGTCCTTCTTCATCCGCTCCACAAAATCGGGGGGATAGCCCCCCGCGATGCCCAGTATCAGATTGGACTGCGTGTAGTTGGCGCCGTAAAAACGCTTGAGATCCTCTATGGTGAGTTTGTTCAGGCCGGACACCGTTCCGACATTGTGGTGGCCGTACGGGTGGCCGGTGTAGATTTCGTTGTAAAGAACTTCCTTGGCCAGCTCTTCCTCGTTGGCATCGCGCAGATTGACGCGTAAAAAGTTGACGGCGTCGTCGCGGAGACGTTTGAAATCGTCGTCGCGCCAGCCCGGTTCGAGCAGCATCGCTCGGAAAATGGCATAGAATTTTTCCAGATTGTCCACGTGTGTCGTGGCAGAAAAGGCGGTCATTTCCTTGTCGGTGTGATGACCGACGGAGACCGCCATGGGAAAGAAGGCGTCCAGGATTTCCTGATAGCTCATTTGGCGGGTTCCGCCCTGAGCCAGCAGGGCGGCGGTCAGGGCCGCCGTTCCCGGCTTGTCGGCCGGGTCGCTGGCCGCGCCGGTCAGGAAGACGACGCGGAAGGTGACCAGAGGCGACTTGCTCGGAAGCGCCACGATTTTCATCTGGGCCGTCGCGCCCCCGGCGGCCAGGGCCGCCGCTGCCGCTGCACACACGATCCTCATCGCTCCGTTCCTTTCAGCGTGACGATGGTCCGGCGTGACTCGGTCAGGTACCGTGCGGCCGCGGCCTGCACGTCCTCGGGCGTGATGCGGGCGTAGACGTCATAGAGGCGATTGATGGTCTCCGGCGTGCGACGCAGCGCGACGTAGCGGGCCACCGTCGCCGCAATACTCTCGCTGCTGTCCAAACTGAGGGCGAAGCGGTAGCGCAGGTGATTCTTCACGGCTTCCAGGCGTGAGGGGGGCACAGGCGCTTTGCGGAAGCTATCGAGCGTCGCGAGAATTTGATCGCGGACGTAGTTCACGTCGGCCACGTTCTTGATGCGCGCCCACACCGTGAACAGGTACGGGTCCAGGCGGTCGGGGTTCTCCGCCTCGAGGTAGTCCACTTTCTGTTCGCGGATGACGAGTTTCTGGTACAGTTCGGAACTTTCCGCGAATCCCGCGAAGGCCAGAAGGTCGAGGGCCGCCAGGTCTTTCTCGGTATCCGAGTACGCGGGGCCTTTGAAGGCCACCGCGAGCCAGGGCAGCGTGGGGGAGGGCCAGGGAACGTGGGCCTCGCGTGGGCCTTTCTGTGGGGGCTCCTCGGGAATTTGCGGGCGGTAGCTGCCGCGCTTCCAGGCACCCCAGTACTTCTCCACGAGACGGCGCACCTCCTCTTTGTGCACGTCGCCGGCCACGATGATCGTGGTGTATTCCGGGCGGTAATAGCGGTCGAAGAATTCCAGGCTATAGCGGTACTGATTGGGCATGTCCTGAATGTCTTTCAGAAAGCCCATGGTGGTGTGCTTGTAGGTGTGGCGGTCGAAGGCGGTGTCACGCAGGACTTCGTAAAGCTTGGAGATCGGGTTGGCGGCGTTTTTGTTGTATTCCCCGAGCACCGCCAAGGCCTCGGTGCGGAAGACGTCCTCGCTGTAGTGGAGGTTCTGGAAGCGGTCGGCCTCCATCCTGAGGATCGTTTCGAAATCCTCTTTCGAGAAGGTGGTGTGGTAAGCGGTGTGGTCGTCCGTGGTGTAGGCGTTGGAGGCGGCGCCCGCAGCTTTGAGGACGGCCTCGTATTTCTCCGGCGGGTACTCCTTGGTGCCGCGGAACATCATGTGTTCGAACAGATGCGCAAAACCGCTCTTGCCGGGCTCGACTTCGTTGCGGGAGCCGGCCTGCACGACGATGTAGAGCGCCACCACGTTGGGATAGTCCGTGGGGATCGTGATCAGACGCAGGCCGTTGGGAAAGTCAACCTGTTCGTAATCGAAGGGGAACGCCTTGGTGGCCGCGGCGGCGGGCATAAGCACGCACGATAATGCGACGACAATCCCAGGGATCATCGCCTTTCATCATACCGGCGACGGGGCGCAAGTGTGTCCGGCGGGGCCTTCGCCTCTACGCCAGCGCCCTCTTGCAATATTCGAAGCACCGCCGCACTTCCGCCACCGTGTCCACGCCTTTGTATTCGTACTCGATCATGGCCGGGATGGGGTACTTGCGGGTCTTGAGCAACTGCAGGACTTCCCGGATCGGCGTGTCCCCTTCGCCGAAGGGAACGTTGGGCCCCTGATTTTTCTTGCGGTCCTTGATGTGGAGAGAAACGATCCGGTCGTGATGCTTGCCGATGAAGTCCACCGGGTCATAGCCGGCCGCCACAAAGTGGCCGATGTCCAGGTTGATGGCGATGTAAGGTGAGGCGCCGCGCATGGCTTCGGCGAAGTCCTCCGGGCGCGCGAACTCGTTGGGCCGCAGGTTGGAATGATTGTGCATGCCGACCCGAATGCGCGCCTTGGCGGCGTAGGGGTCGATGCGCCGGACCGTGCTGACGTTGGCGGAAGCCGTGATTACGGTCACGCCCAGCGCCTGGGCCATTTCAAAGCCGCGGGCGATTTCCTCGTCGGTGAAGTCGTCGCGGAAGTTATAGCTATAGGCGTACAGTTCCACGCCCGCCTCATCGAATTTTTTCCGCACGGAGCGGAAGTGGTCCAGCGAGACGGTGAGGCGCCAGTTCCTGAGTTCCTCCCGAGAGAGATTGCGCGGCTCGACATGACCGGACCAGAGTTCGCAGTAGCCGAGGCCGATTTCCTTATAGGCGGCCAGGGCGTCGTCGAGCGGCCGGTCGCGGAAGCTGTAGCTCTGGGCGCCGATCATGACTCCGGCGATTTTGGAATCGATCCGGGCTGCTTGCGCCGCGCCGCCGACCACCAGGACGTGAAACTGTCTTCGAGTCAACACCGATCCGGACTCCTTTCGGCACTATGCTACCATCGGAAACCACGGGAGCAACCCGATCGCTCGGGGAGCAAGAAACAGATCCCTGCCCTTATGAAGTGGCGTCGCAAGTTCCTGCGCTGGTGCCTGCCGCCCGGTGTATTGAACCGCCTCAACGCGCTGTCTCATCTGGAAGAGCGTTTGTACGAGTTGGAACTCCGCTGCGCGCGCCTTGCGGCTCTTGCGCTCCGGGCCAACTACGGGAATCTTTTCGCGGAGGAGCTGGGGCGCGAGTTCGGAATCTTTTCCGAGCACGGCGAAGACGGGATGCTGCTGTGGGTGCTCGAGCAAACGGGAGCGCCGGTGAAGCGGTTCGCCGAAATTGGAGTCGAACATGGCCGGGAGTGCAACACCGCGATCCTCGGCTTCGTGCTGGGCTGGGACGGCCTGATGCTGGAGGCAGATCCCGTGCGAGCCGCAGCCGCCGAGCGCCTGGTGCGCCAGATGCTCAAAGGCCGGCCCAATCGGATCGAGGTCCGCCGAGTTCGGGTGACGCCGGACAACGTCAACGACTTGCTGGGCGCCGGGGAGCTCGCAGTGTTATCCATCGATGTGGATGGAATGGATTACTGGTTGTGGAAGGCGGTCCGGAGCGTGCGTCCGCGTGTAGTAGTGATCGAATACAACGCCTCGTTCGGGCGCGAGGCGGCGATCACCGTTCCCTTTCAGCCGGATTTCAACCCGGCGGCTGCGCACCCGAGCGGGTATTACCATGGGGCTTCTCTCGCCGCCCTCGAGAAGCTCGCCCGCCAGAAAGGCTACGACTTGGTGGCGGTCTGTTCGGCCGGCGTGAACGCGTTTTTCGTGCGGCAAGATATCCGGCCGGCCGGGCTCCCTTCGGCTCGTGCAGAGGAAATTTACCGGCCACATGCGGCGCGCTGTCACAAGCACTCCCCCGAAGAGCAATGGGATCTAATCCGCCACTTGCCGTATGAACGGGTTTAGGGTGAAGCCGCGAGCTTGGGTGTTCTGGCTCGTTTGCTTCGCTTTGCTCGCGGCGGTTCGGCTCTGCCACAGCGACGTGCTGTGGGCGGACGAAGCCTACGGACTGGCCGGGGCGCGCCGGGTTCTGGAAGGCGCGGCGCTGTACCGTGATCTGTGGTTCGACAAGCCGCCCCTGTATGCCTGGATCTATCTGCTTTGGGGCGCCCGGACGGGATGGGTGTTGCGCATAGCCGGGGCGCTGTTCGCCTGGCTGTGCTGCTGGCTGGCGGCGCGCGCTGCCCGCGCCTGTTTCGGCCCGAGGGAAGGATATCTGGCTGCCGCCGCGATGGCGTTCTTTTTGAGTTTCGACCATCCCGTGGCCATCCTTTCTTTGGCGCCGGACCTGCTGCTGATTCCCTTCACGCTGACCTCGGTTTGGGCGCTCGCCGCCGGCAAGTCGTGGCAGGCTGGCGCCGTGGCAGCGACCGGTTTGCTCGCCAACACCAAGGCGTTGGTGCTCCTTCCGCTGGTGTTGCTGTGGAAGCCGGAAGCGTGGAAGCGGACGCTTTCGGCGATCGCGCTGACGGCTTCGGCGGTTTGGATCCTGGCATGGGGCTGGCAGGAGCCAGTATGGGCCTGGGGACTCGCCTACGCGCGGGACACCTTTCTAGAAGACCCGATCCGCGAGGGGGTTCGGCGAACACTGAACTGGGCCGGCTTCCATGCAGCGCTGGTCGCGGGAGCCGTCGTGTTTTTTTCCCGGCCGCACGGTCTGCGATGGCGCCTGGGCTTGTGGCTCGTACTGAGCCTGGGGGCAGTGTGCGCCGGCGCACGGTTTTTTCCGCGATATTATCTGGCGCTGCTGCCGGTTCTGACGGTGGTGGCGGCGCGAGGTTTTCGACTGCTCGCGCGGAAGTGGGCCGCGATTGTGCTGCTGTTCACGTTGAGCGTGCCGGCGATTCGATTCGGCGTGCGGCATGTGGCGACTTGGTCGAGGGAGCGCGCGGCGATGCGGGATCTGGCGCTGTTCGAGGACTGCCGCGCGGCCGCCGACAAGATCCGGGCGCTGGCGCGGCCGGGCGACACGCTGTTCGTCTGGGGCTATCGGCCCGAGCTGAACGTTCTAGCCGGATTGCCGGGCGCGACCCCCTTTTTGGACTCGCAGCCGCTGACCGGCGTTCCCGCAGACCGGCACCTGCGCCAGAGCGTCGTCGCTTTTCTGCCGGAACTGGCCCGAGTCAACCGTCGCAAGTTGCAGAGCACGTCCCCGACTTTCGTCGCCGATGGGTTGGGAAGGCTGAATCCGGAACTTGCGATTACACAATACCCGGATTTACGCGGTTGGCTCGCCCGCTATGAGCTGGTCGCGGAAACCGCCGGGACGCGCATTTATCGGCTGTCCGGGATAAGCGCAAGGCTTGGCACGGTCGACGCAGCCCCCTTGCGCGACCCGGGTCCGCAGCGGTGACCCTATCGACGTGTCCCGGCCAGCGCCGGACGCAAGCGGCGGAAGCCAGCCGGGTGTTCGGCGGCGCCGCGTCGTCGGGAGGTTCTCGCGTGCGTGGCGAGATCGAACCACCCACAGACGGACTTGGTCGGGTCACGAATCGCCGAAGTTTTGACGCCCATGTTTTACAATCGAAGCGACGCGGATGATTCAAACCTTATTCGGCACCGTGCCTCAGGAGCCGGGGCTGCTCGAACGCTTAAAGGTAGGTGTCCAAAAGACACGCGCCGGACTGGTGGCACGCCTCGAGGAAGCGCTGGCGGGCAAGAAGGAGATCGACGCCGACCTTCTCGAGGAGTTGGAGCACACTTTGATCGCCGCAGACGTCGGTGTCGCGACGACCTCGGGGATCCTCGAGCAGATCCGGCAGCGGGCCGAGCGCCGGTCGCTCGGCGACGCACAACAGCTCCGCGAGTTGATCCGGCAAGGCCTGCTCGAAGTCCTGCGGGCAGCCGAACGTCCTCTCCCTCGAGTGGCCGAGCCGCCGGCGGTCGTGCTGGTGGTGGGCGTCAACGGCTCGGGCAAGACGACCACGATCGGCAAGCTGGCGCACCGGCACAAGTCCGAGGGGCGAAGCGTGCTGCTGGCGGCGGCCGATACCTTCCGCGCGGCGGCGATCGAGCAGCTCGAGATCTGGGGCCAGCGCACGGCGAGCCCGGTCATTCGCCATAAGCCAGGCGCCGACCCGAGCGCCGTTCTGTTCGACGCGCTCCAGGCCGCCAAGGCGCGGCGGATGGACTACGTCATCGTCGACACGGCGGGTCGGCTGCACACCAAGTCCAATTTGATGGCGGAACTCGAGAAGATGCGGCGAACGGCCGCGCGCGTGGTGCCGGGGGCACCTCATGAAGTGCTGCTCGTCATGGACGCCACCACCGGGCAGAACGGTCTGGAACAGGCGCGGCGTTTCACGGAGGCGGCGGGCGTGACCGGTCTCGTGCTCACCAAATTGGATGGCACCGCGAAGGGAGGGATCGTCATCGCCATCGCGCGGGAACTTAACCTGCCGATCCGGTATGTGGGCGTGGGCGAGCAGCCGGAAGACCTACTGCCGTTCGACCCGGAACAGTTTCTGCGCTCGCTGTTCGAGTGATCCTGTCCACCAGATGCCTCTTCCGGCGTTTCGATGCGGCTTTGACAAGAGCGGGGTGGGTGCTTAAGAATAGGGGTGAGTGGTTCGCGGATGACCGAGCAGGACCTGAAGCAGATCCGGGAGGTCGTGCGGGAGGAGGTCGCGGCTGCGGAGCAGCGGCTGGACCAGCGTTGGGAGCAGGGGCTGCGCCAGGAGCTCGCCGCCACGGAGCAGCGGCTGCGGCAGGAGCTCGCCGCCACGGAGCAGCGGCTGGCGACGGCGACTGCGGCGAACCTATCGGATTTGCGGTCGGAACTGTTGCAACAAATCCACCACGTGCGGCGCGAGCTCGAGAACACGGTCCTGCATCTGGATCGTATCGATACGCGACTGGCGGCTCTCGCGCTGGAGGTTTCGGGAATCAGCAAAACGCGGGAGGCTGCCGAACGGTTGAACCGAGAGATCCTGAGCACGCAGTCATCCCAGCAACGGACCATCGACGAATTATCCCGCTTCGTCCGAGACTTGTCGGCCAGAGTGGCAAAGTTAGAAGAGGCCCTTCACCAGTAAACCGAAGTTCGCGCGCCGAAGCGGCCTCAAGCTAAGATCTCCCGGATTACCCTCCCGGCCACATCTGTCAGACGGAAGTCGCGACCCGCGTGCCGGTAAGTGAGCCGTGTATGATCGAGGCCGAGCAAGTGCAAGATCGTGGCGTGAAAGTCGTGGATGTGCATCTCGTTGGCCGCGATCTCGATTCCGTATTCATCCGTCTCGCCGTACACCATGCCGCCCTTGACGCCCCCACCGGCCAGCCAGGAACTGTAGGCGCGGGCGTGGTGCTCCCGCCCCTTGGCGTCCGGCTTTTCGTGGAAGGGCGTCCGGCCGAATTCGGTCGTCCAGACGACCAGCGTCTCGTCGAGCATTCCGCGTTGCTTGAGGTCTTTGAGCAACGCGGCGATCGGCCGGTCCACGTTACGAGCCAGGGGGATGTGGGTGGCGATATCGCCGTGGGCGTCCCAGTTGTTCGACGCGCCCGTATCGATCAACTCGATGAAACGAACGCCGCGCTCGGCCAGTCGCCGCGCCACCAAACACTGCCAGGCGAAACCCTGGGTGCTGCCACGCTCCAGGCCGTACATCTCTAGGGTGGCGTCGGACTCCTGGGACAAGTCGAACGCCTCCGGTGCCTCCTTCTGCATGCCGAAGGCGACCTCGAAGGACTTGATGCGGGCGGCCAGCGCGGCGTCGTGTTCGCGCCCCGCCAAGTGCCGTCGGTTGAAGAACTCGATCAAGCCGAGCTCCATCTCCTGTAACTCGGCCGAGGGTGTGCGCGGCGTCATGTGCGGGATCGGTTCCGGGCCCGGCACGATGCGCACACCTTGATGACAGGCGGGTAGGAAGTCCGAACTCCACACCTGCCCGCCGGCGTACGGCAAATGGGGCGCAATCACGACAAAGGAAGGAAGATTCCGGTTCTCGGTACCCAGACCGTAACTGATCCAGGAGCCCATGCTGGGCCGCGTGAAGGTGACGGAGCCGGTGTGGATGCCGAGGGTGGCCTCGAAATGATCGCCGTGATCGTTTCTCATGGAACGAATCACGCAGATGTCATCCACGCACTCGCCGACGTGGGGGAACAGCTCGCTCACTTCGATTCCGGACTTGCCGTACGGCTTGAACGTGAACCGCGGCCGGATCAAATAGCGGCCGTTTTTGTACTTTTTTCCGTGGTCGGCGAAGAGCTTCGGCTTGGGATCGAAGGTGTCCACATGCGAAGCTCCGCCGGTCATAAACAGGAAGATGACGCGCTTCGCCCGGGCCGGGAAATGCGGCGGCTTCGGCGCCAAGGGATCCGCTTCCGCGGCCGCTAACAGCTCTGTGAGGATTCCGGGGAGCAGCATGGAGCCGCCGACCAGGGATCGGATCGCATGCCGCCGGGTGCAGGTGCACCGAGACTCGTTCATTGCTTCACCTCGCTCAGTCCACGAACAAGAATTCGTTGCTGCTCACCAACGCCCGCAGGTAGCTTGCCAAGGCTGCCTGTCGCCGCAAGGGCTCCGAGACACCGGTCGCGGCCAGTTTCTGCGCCGCCCGTGCGAGATACTCGACCGCCGTTCTTAGTTCGTCGCGCGCCGCGGGCCTCGCCAGCACGATCCGGTGCGCACGATCGATACGGCCCTCGATATCCGGCACCGACTCCAGCAAGCTCTTCGCAAACCGCTCGGTGTGAATATGGACAAATTCACTATTCAGGAAAAACAGCGCTTGAAGCGGCGTCGTGGTGGCGCCGCGCACCGGCGTGCTGAGATTCGGATCCGGCCCGTCGAACAGCGCCAGATAGGGATGTTTCTGGATGCGCTGCGTCATCATATAGACACTGCGGTAGTGGTTGTCATAGACGGCCGTGAACGGCTTGTGCTGCGTGAAATTCCACGAGGATGGGGGCGGAAAGGGATGCGGGCCAGGAGTTCCCCGCTCGAGCGCTCCGCTGAAGACGAGCAGCGAGTCGCGGATTTCTTCCGCCTCCAGCCGGCGGCGCGGGAATCTGGATAAATATTCGTTGTTCGGATCCTTTTCCAGGCTCCCCGCCGGAGGAGCGCTGGAAAGCTGGTAGGTCCGCGACAGCATGATCAGCCGGTGCATGGCTTTCACGGACCAGCCTTCGCGCTGGAACCGCAGCGCCAAGTAGTCGAGCAGCTCGGGATGTGTCGGCCGGCTGCCCCGCTTTCCGAAGTCATTGGCCGTGGCGACGAGGCCGCGGCCGAAATGATGCTGCCAGATGCGGTTCACCATCACTCGCGCCGTGAGCGGGTTGTTGGCGTCCGTGAGCCACTGGGCCAGTTCGAGCCGCCCGCTGCCCTTGCACTCCTTGGGGAGAGGTCCGCCGCCGAGAACCTTGAGAAATCCCCGGGGCACTTCCTCACCCAGGGTGCGCGGGTCGCCGCGAAGGTGAACCCGCACGTTCTGCGGCGTACCTTCCGCCACCGCGAACGCCGTTTCGAGCGGTGGCATGCTGGCCAGAACCTCTGCGCGCCGTTTGGAAGCGCGGCGGATATCGGCCGTGATGTCTTGCGCGGTGCGCCCGCCGGGCGTCCCGCTGGTTCCTGCCGGTCCCAGTGCCTTCCGTTCCTCCTCGAGCCGGGCGATTTCGGCGTCGATGGCGGCGAGCTGCTCGCGGTAAGGTTTCAGGATCTCGTCCACTTTTTCCTGGGGCAGCCGGTAAATCAGATCCTTTTGGTACGGGTCGTTCTCGGAGCCGGCGAACGGATACCGCGTGCTGGCGAAAATGCCGTAGAGCGCGTAATAATCTTTTGCGGAGATCGGGTCGTATTTATGGTCGTGGCACCGCGCGCAACTGATGGATAAACCGAGGACGACCTTGCCGAGGTTATCGAGGGTATCCTCGATGGTGAGGTGCATGTTACGTTCCGGCCGCACGCTGAAACGCCGGGAGATGGCGATGTATCCGGTGGCAACGATCTTCTCCCAGCGATCCTCCTCGTCACGGTACGGCAAAAGATCGCCCGCGATTTGTTCCCGCAGGAATTGATCGTAGGGCTTGTCGCGGTTAAAGGACGCAATGACGTAATCGCGGTAGAGGCGGGCCTGCGGTATGGGGTAGTCGGCGCTGTCGCCCGCCGTGTCGGCGTACCGCACCAGATCAAGCCACCGGCGCCCCCAGCGCTCGCCGTAGTGCGGTGAAGCCAGAAGCCGGTCCACGACTTTCTCGAAGGCGTTGGGCGAGCGATCACGAAGGAAAGCTTCCACTTCCTCGGGCGACGGCGGCAGCCCGGTGAGATCGTACGTGGCGCGGCGAATCAAGGTGCGCTTGTCGGCCAGCGGGGCGGGTTTCAAGCCCAGTTCGCGCAGCTTGGCGAAGATGAAGCGGTCCACGGGATTCGCCGCCCACTCTCTGGGCACCGCGCGCGGCAGTGAAGGTGCTTGCGGGGGCCGGAAGGACCAGAAGGAGGCGGCATTCTCCGACCCCGGGTTACCGGTCGGGACCGTTTCCGCACCCCAGACCGCACCTTCCCGGACCCAGCGGATCAAGTCGGCAATTTCTTCCTCGTCGAGCTTCTTCGCCGGAGGCATCTTGATGCGCTCGTCCTGGTACTGGACGACGCGGATAAGCAGGCTCTGCTCCGGGTTGCCTGGCACGATGGCCGGGCCGCGGGCGCCGCCTTTCAGCAACGCCGAGCGCGAGTCCAGCCGCAGTCCGCCACTGGCGAGCGTGGTGTGGCAGCTGTAGCAGTGGCGTGATAACAAAGGTCGGATCCGAGATTCGAAGAATTCTTCCGGGCTGCTGGCGGCCGCCGGCGCACAAAGCGCCACGGCCGCTCCTACGCTCCTGAGTGCTCGCCAGTAGTTCGGCACTGCTGTCCTAAGCTCTTCGGCGATGGCCGATATTCTACCCCCCTTCAGCGAGCGGGCGAACCCGATCCCGCCGGGGCGGCTTTTGGAAGAATGAAGGCCGTCTCGTTTTTCTTGAGCAACTTTTGCCGCCGCCGAATTTCGAGCTCCAACTCCGCCTGATCGCCCTCGAGGCGTCGAATTCGCTCGCGTTTCCGCTCGAGTTCCCGGCGTAGGGTGGCGTTTTCCTCCTCGAGCTGGCGGATCATGCGCCGTTTCTCGAGAACCATCGGTATGCCGTGAGGCCCGCTCAATACCGCATAGACGCACCAGCCGCACAAGGCGAGCCCGCCCAGCCACAATGTGCGACGCAACATCCGATTCCCGGAGAAGATCACTGGCCCAAAACTCCTTTCTCCTCTTCTTACGCCTTATAATCCTTTCTTGTCAACGAAGACCGGTGGAAAGGGCTCCCGAACCCGGTTTCTGTCGCGCCGAGGAGATAACGGATGACCGACAAGATCGTTGTCCTGAGCACCTGCGAGACTGCAGAAGAGGCTGAGCGGATCGCCCGGCGCCTCGTGGAGAAACGCCTGGCGGCTTGCGTCAACGTGGTCACGGGACTCCGAAGTATCTATCGGTGGCGCGGTCAAGTCGAGGATGCGGCGGAAGTCTTGATGGTCATCAAATCGCGGCGCGAACTGTTTGCTGCGCTCCGGACAGAGATTGAAAAAGCCCACTCGTACGAAGTTCCGGAGGTGATCGCCCTTCCCATCGTGGACGGCTCCCCGGGTTATCTGAGCTGGCTGGAGACGGAGCTGGGCGGGGGCCACTGAAGCCGCGCTTGGGGCTAGGCCACCGCGGCGCCCGTGAGCAGGACGATTCCCCGGCATGGTTCCCTGAGGCGTGAGACCGCTGGTGTGCCGCCCTCGAGTAGAATCGGAAAACCATGTGGCGGGGTTCCGTTCCAGGCCCGGGAGCACCCTCCGCGGTTGCAGGCGGCGTGGCGGCGTACTTCCTCTATCTCACAGCGCCTAGCCTTCGGGCGCAGTTCAGTCCCGACGATCTGATGAACTGTCACATGGTCTGGGTGCGCCCGACCGCGGCGCTGCTGGCCGACCATCTCTGTTTCTGGCGGCCCACGCCAATCTACCGCCCTCTCGGGGCGCTGGCTTACAAGCTGTCGTATTGGTGTTGCGGCTTCGAGCTGCGCCCGCTGCGCTCGCTGCTGCTGCTTGGCCTGGGCGCAGCGGTCTGGCTCACTTACCTGCTGGCGCGCCGGCTGGGCGGGTCCCGAGAGGCGGGCGCAGTGGCGGCGTTGCTCGTGGCCTATCACGGCAACACGACCCCGTTGGTCTATAACACGGGCACGGTCGCCCGCTATCTGGACGGCACCGCACACTTCCTCAACCAGGTGTTCGACTCGCCCGGCGCTTTCACGCGAGCCGCCGCCCTGGTTTTTTTGGCCGGGCTGCTCGCGGTGGCGGTGCGGGCGCGTTCGCGCGCAATGGTCTGGTGCGCGTTCTGGTTCGTGTGCGGGACCCTGCCGCTAGTCTTCCTGACCTCCCCGCGCGGCCTCGACGCGGCGGTGATTCCCCGGACGGGCCTTTCCGTGTATGCCGCCCTGCTTGCGGTGCGCTTTCGCGACTTGCTGCTGATCGGTCTGCACCGTCTGTTGCCGCAAACAACGGCTCTGGGGCGGGCGCTTGCC
>JANWXD010000021.1:0-36616 GCA_025055455.1 Bryobacteraceae bacterium | reverse complement strand
GAGCCGGCCAGGACAACCGTAGGAACCCGACCATGCGGCGCGCGCTTCCGACGCTGCTTCTCGTCGCGGCGCCGCTGGTGTTTTTCCGCCACGTTCTGTTCCATGGCGGATTTGCGATCCCCTGGGATCTGCGGTACTACCATCTGCCGCTGGCGGACTTCGTCGCGCGGTCGCTGGCGCGCGGCGAGCTGCCGCTGTGGAGCCCGTACGTCTACTGCGGCATGCCCCTTTATGCGAACCTGACCGCACAGGTCTTCTACCCACCCGCGCTGTTGACGTTCGCTCTCAGCAACCTCACGGGAGGGGAACGCCTGCTCGACTGGCTGGAGTGGCAGATCGCGCTGCATGTGGCTTTGGCGGGCGTTTTCGCGTTCCTGCTGCTGCGGCGGCTGGGATGCGGCCGGGCGGCCTCCTTCACCGGTGCAGGCGTGTTCGAGCTCGGCAGTTTCTTCGCTTCCCAGACGCAGCACTTAGGCGCCGTGAACGCTGCGGCCTGGTTGCCGCTTTCCTGGCTCGCGGTGGTCGAACTGGCGGCGCGCGTTCGCCGGCGTTGGGTGGCGCTTCTTGCGGTCTCCCTGGCGCTCTCGCTGCTGGCGGGCTTCCCCGCCGTCACCGCCGTAGCCGCCGCCTCCTCGTTGCTGCTGGCCGCGCTGCTGGCTTTAACCGGGCGGGCCCGACGCCGAGCCGTGGCCGCAGTCGCCGTGGCCAGCGTGTGGGCCGCCGCGCTCGCGGCGATCCAACTGTTGCCCACTGCGGAACTGACGCGGCTCAGCGTGGCCCGCTATCGAGCCGACTTTCTCGGAACGGGCGGCGGCATACCGCTGGCGGCCCTGATTTCCCTGCTGGCGCCCAACTATTACGGCATCTTCGATCTGTCGAGATACAAGGGCCCGTGGGAGCCGACATTTCTCTACCTCTACTGCGGCATCCCCGGTCTGGTTTTGGCGCTGGGCGCCGTAGCGATCCGCCGCAACCCGCACGCGGCGACCTACGGTTGGATGGCGCTGGTCGCCGCGCTGGTCATGTTCGGCGACGCCACTCCCTTGGGACGCGCGTTGTTTCCGCGCCTGCCGTCCTTGCTGCGCTCGTCGATTTATCCGGAGTTCGCCTTGGCATGGTTCGCGCTCAGCGTCGGAGTGCTTGCGGGGCTGGGCGCAAAAATGTTCTTCGGCGCAGCTTCCGGGCGCGTGCAGTGGTCGGTGGCAGCGCTGGCGGTGCTGGATCTGATTTGGACCGGATCGGGCCGGCCCATGAACACCGCCTCGCTCGCCGCCGAGCCGGGCTTGAGCCGAGAGGCCTTCGACGGCAGCCGGGAGGTTCTCGAGCGGGTGCGAGCGCTGGCCGGCCGCAGCCTTCCACCCGACCGGATCGACACGGTCAACGACTCTATGAACTGGGCTCTCGGCGCGCATCTGATCGAGATCCCGACCGCGGGAGGCAACGACCCCTTCGCTCTCGACCGCTACATGGCCGTGCGCCGTTTGGTCACGGGAGGCGAGCGCTGGGGGCGCTACTATCAGCTGGCGCGGCTCGACTCGCCGGTGCTGGACTTGCTCAACGTGCGCTACGTGCTGTCCCGCACGCCGTTGGCCTCCGCGGAACGCGCCGGGTTTCGCCGCGTGGCGCAGTTGCCCGGCCGGGAAGTCTACGAGAATCGCGAAGCCTTGCCGCGCTTTTTCCTGGTGGGGCGGGCGCGGCCCGTGCGCACTCTCGAGGACGCCCTCGCGGCGCTGGAGTCAGCGGAGTTCGACCCGCGCCGCGTGGCGGCGGTCGAAGGCGCGGCGCCGGGCGTGTGGGAAGGACAGGGAAGGGTGCGCGTGCGTCGCTACAGGGCCCGCGAAGTGGAACTCGAGGTGGAAACGGAGGCCACAGCGCTGCTGGTTTCCTCCGAAGCCTATTATCCGGGCTGGCGGGCCTTTCTGGACGGTCGGGCGCATCCGCTGCTCGTGGTCAATGGCGCCTTTCGCGGGCTGGTCGTGCCTCCGGGGCGTCACTGCGTGCTGATGCGATTCGAGCCTCGGATTCTGGCGTCGGGCGCGGTCGTGAGCGCGCTGGCGTGGATGGCGGCGCTGGCGTGCCTGTTCCCTGCGCGCGACCGCCTTCGGCGATAATAGGCCCAGCGGGATATGGACTTCGTCGAGCACCTGAAGTCGTCGCTGGATATCGTCAAGGTGATCGGCGAGTACGTGCGGCTCAAGCGAGCGGGCAGCGGGCCCCGCTACGTGGGGCTGTGTCCGTTCCACACCGAGAAGACGCCATCGTTTTCCGTGCATCAGGGGCATCAGTTCTACAAGTGCTTCGGCTGCGGCGCAGGCGGTGACGTCATTCGCTTCGTGATGGAGATCGAGCGGCTCAGCTTCTTCGAGGCGCTTAAGCTGCTGGCCGAACGCTACGGCATCCCGATGCCGCAGCGCGAGTACTCCGACGCCGAGACCCGGCTGCGGGCGGCCGTCTACCGCATGCACGAGATCGCGGCGCAGGTCTTTCGCGGCCATCTGGAAGGGCCGGAGGGCGCAGAGGCACGGCGGTATCTGGAGAGCCGCGGCGTGGACCCCGGCATCGCCGCAGAGTTCGGACTCGGTTTGGCCGACCGTTCCGGAACCGATTTGGTCCGGCGCTTCGAGCGCGAAGGGTTCAGCGCCGAACAGATGGACGCCTCAGGCCTGGTGCTCCGGCGAGAAGGCGGAGGGTTCTACGACCGTTTCCGCGGCCGTCTGATGTTCCCCATTCACAGCGAATCCGGCAAAGTGATCGCTTTCGCCGGCCGGGCGCTGTCGGCGGAGGACGAGCCCAAGTACATGAACTCGCCCGAGACACCGATCTACCGCAAGAGCCATGTGTTGTACAACCTGCACCGGGCCAAAGACGCCATCCGGCGGCTGGACCGCAGCATTCTGGTGGAGGGCTACATGGACGTCATCGGCCTGGAGGCGGCCGGCGTGCGGGGCGTGGTGGCGTCCTGCGGCACGGCGCTGACGGCCTCCCAGGTCCGCCTGTTGCGGCGCCACTCGGAAAACGTTGTCGTAAATTTCGATCCGGACGCGGCCGGCGGAGCGGCGGCGGAGCGCTCCATTCAGGTGTTGCTCGAAGAAGGCCTGCGGGTGCGGGTGCTGGAACTGGAAGACGGTTTGGACCCGGACGAGTTCGTTCGCCGGGCCGGGGCGGAAGCTTACGGGGATCGATTGACCAAAGCCCCGGGCTATTTTTACTGGCTGGCGGACCGGGCCCGGGCCAAGTACGACGTGCGGACGGCGGAAGGCCGCGCCGGCGCCTTGCGCTTTTTGCTTCCGGCGGTGCACCGGGTCTCGGACCGGCTGGAGCGTGCCGCCATCGCCTCGGAAATCGCGGCGCATCTGGGGGTGGAGACCGGCCTGCTCGTCGAGCACTTTCGCAAGGCCGCCGTCCAGCGCAGCGACCAGCCGCTCCGCCAAGCAGTCGAGCCGGTGCGCCCCGTGGAAAAGATCCTGCTGAACGCGCTGCTGGCCAGCGAGGAGGCTCGGCGGGAGCTGATTCCGCAGCTTCGAGGGATGCGGCAAGTGGCGCACTTCGTTACGGGCAGGATCTTTCAAGCGCTGTTCGCGCTGGCCGAAAGCGGTCAGGCGTTTTCGTTCGCCGCGCTCGAGGGCCGGCTCGAGGAGCGGGACCGGGAGCTGCTGGCCTCGGTCATCTTCGCCGATGAGACAGGCGAGGAGGCCTGCTCCCTGGAACAGGCGCGCGCCTGCGTTGCCCGCTTGGCCGCTGAAGAGCGGGCGGCGCAACGAGCGGCTTTGCGCGCCCGTGTGCGCGAAGCCGAGCGTGCAGGGGATTTGGCCGAGGCGTTGCGTCTCACCGAAGAGCTGAACCGCCTGGAGCGATCGGAGAGACGGTCGGGAACGGTCGCGGGCGTTGTACAATAGGCGGAGCCGGCTTCACTGGCGGAAGGGGTTGCTGTTGGCATTCGACAAACGAGGCGGTCGGTGGAAGCGGCTTATGGACGCGGGGAAGAAAAAAGGCTACGTCCTCTACGACGAAGTCAATGAGATCCTTCCCGAGGATCTGGGGGACGGGACGGATCTGGACGACCTGCTGGCCCGCCTGGACAGCGCCGGGGTGGAAATCCTCGAGGAGCCGCGCCTCGACTACGACCGCAAGTTCGAGGATGCCGGAGAGCTGGAAGAACTCGATTTCAGCGAGTTCAGCGACAAGACCAACGACCCGGTCCGCATGTACCTGCGGGAGATGGGTGCCGTCCCGCTGCTGACCCGGGATGGGGAGATCGAGCTGGCCCGCCGCATCGAGCACGGACGGCGCAGCGTCAGCAAAGCGCTCTCCCGGTCGCCGCTGGTGATCCGCGAGGTCTTGAAGCTGGGCGAGGA
Organism: Bryobacteraceae bacterium; assembly: GCA_025055455.1. GTDB lineage: Bacteria > Acidobacteriota > Terriglobia > Bryobacterales > Bryobacteraceae > JANWXD01. Next base: position 32,261 of record JANWXD010000021.1, on the reverse strand, counting down.
GCTGGAACACGACATTGTGCAGGTCCGCGACTTGGTGGTGCTTCCGGACATGGCCGCGAGCGACGAAGCCGTCCTCGCCCGGGAAAAGCAACAGTTGCTGCAAGCCATCGCCGAGATCGCGCGGCACTACCGTAAGGCGCAACAGTGCCGGCAGAAACTGCAAGCCACATCTCGGGCCCTGAAACCGAAGCAGCACCGGACGCTGCGCTGCAATTTGGCGCGGGCGCTGGTGCGAATCTCTCAGGTTTACCGGGAAATTCAGTTCGCGCCCCAAGTACAGCGGCGTTTCATCGAACTCGTGCGAAACGCCGTGGAGCAGTGTAACGCCCTCGAGGGGGAGATCGCGCGGATCCAAAGGCGGCTGGAAGAACCGGGGGTCACCGGCGTGCGCGAACTCAAAAGAGAACAGCGCCACGCCACCCAGCGCCTGGCGCAGCTCGAAGCGGACTGCGGCGCCACGGCCACGGAGCTGCGCCGCACGCTGCAGATTATCGAGCGGGGCCAACACGAAGCGGACCAGGCCAAAAAGCAGCTCATCGAAGCGAATCTCCGCCTGGTGGTTTCCATCGCCAAGCGCTACACCAATCGCGGCCTCCAATTCCTGGACCTGATCCAGGAGGGCAATATCGGCTTGATGAAAGCCGTGGACAAGTTCGACTACCGCCGCGGCTACAAGTTCTCCACCTACGCCACCTGGTGGGTGCGCCAAGCCATTACACGGGCCATCGCCGACCAGGCGCGGACCATTCGGATCCCTGTGCACATGATCGAAACCCTCAACAAACTGGTCCGGGCGCAGCGGCAGCTCCAGCAGGAGCTCGGACGGGAGCCGACCACCGAGGAACTTGCCCGACGCTTGGAAATGTCGGTCGCCAAGGTCCGGAAAGTCTTGCGCGTGGCCCAGGAACCGATCTCGCTCGAGACGCCCGTAGGGGAAGAGGAAGAGTCGCACCTGGGCGATTTCATCGTGGACAAACGCGGCATCTCGCCTTCGGAAGCCGTCATCAATTTGAACCTGCGCGAGCAGACCGCCGAGGTGCTCAAAACGCTGAGCCCGCGCGAGGAGAAGATCGTGAAGATGCGCTTTGGGCTCCAGGACGGAAGCGAGCACACGCTCGAGGAGGTGGGCCAGGCCTTTGCGGTCACCCGCGAGCGCATCCGCCAGATCGAAGCCAAGGCGCTGCGCAAATTGCGCCACCCGAGCCGGAGTCACCGCTTGCGCGCATTTTTGCAAAGCGCGCGCGACTGAGCCGCGGCCTTCGCCCCGGCTGCGGTACGCTGGTCAGCCGGGAGTTGCCCCATGCCGTTTCGCTCGGTGTTGTTGGCCGCCATGCTTGCCGCCCCGGCTGCGCCGCAAGGTCCGCTGACGCTCGTGCAGGACGGCCGGTCGCCTTACGCCATCGTCCTTTCCCTGGATGCGTCTCCCTCGGAACGCCGCGGAGCCGAGGAGCTCCAGCGGTTCTTGGAGGAAATTTCCGGGGCGCGCCTGCCTATCGTGGGTGAAGAGGAGCGGCGCCGGGGCCCGGCCATTTTCGTCGGCGCCGGCCGCGCGCTCGAGCGGCGAGGTTTGCGCCTTCCGCTGGAGCGACTCGGGCCGGAGGGCTTCGTACTCAAGACCGCAGGACGCGACGTCGTGATCGCCGGCGGCCGCCTGCGAGGCACGATGTACGGCGTCTACGAATTCCTGGAGAAGCTCGGCTGCCGCTGGTTCACGGCCGAAGTCAGCCGCATTCCCAAGCTCCGCACGGTGCGCATCCCGCCCCTGGACGAGATGCAAATCCCTGCGTTCGAGTACCGGGAACCGTTTTTCACCGAGGCCTTCGACCGGGACTGGGCGGCCCGGAACCGCACCAACGGCCATCACGCGCGCCTGGAGGCATCCACCGGAGGCAAGATCGCCTATTACCCGTTCGTGCACAGCTTTTATGCGATCCTCCCTCCGGAAACATATTTCAAGGACCACCCGGAGTACTTCTCCCTGATTGCCGGGAAGCGGCGTGCGGAACGAGGGCAGCTTTGTTTGACCAATGCTGACGTGCTCCGCCTGACGGTAGCCAAGGTGCGGGAATGGATCCGCGAACATCCGGAGGCGACGATCTTTTCGGTTTCGCAGAACGACTGGACCGGCTGGTGCGAATGCGACAACTGCCGCCGGGTGGAGCAAGAGGAAGGCGGCGCGCACTGCGGCCCGCTGCTCCGCTTCGTAAACGCCGTGGCGGCGGAAATCGAGAAAGACCATCCGGACAAATTGATCGACACGCTCGCTTACTGGTACACGGAAGCGCCCCCGGCCCGAACCCGCCCGCGCCGGAATGTGCGCGTGCGCCTGTGTCCCATAGGCGCCTGCCAGGCGCATCCGTACGAACGCTGCGACCGGACCGCTTACTTCATCCGGAATCTGAAAGCATGGTCGAAGATCACCGACCGGCTCTACGTCTGGCATTACAACACCAACTTCGCCCACTACCTGCTGCCGTTCCCGGATTTCGACGAGCTGGCAGCGGATATTCCCATGTACCGCCGTTACGGGGTGGTGGGACTGTTTCTCCAAGGCGCCTACCCGCCCGGCGGCGGAGGGGAATTTGCCGAGCTGCGCTCTTACGTGATGGCCCGTCTGCTGTGGGATGTCAAAGCCGACGCCTGGAAAGCGGTGGACGAGTTCCTGGAGGGCGTCTACGGCCGGGCTGCCGGCGCCTTGCGCGAGTACCTGGAACTGATGCACCGGCAAGTGCGCTTCCCGCCCGAAGGCCGCGGCCAGCACCTTTGGATTTTTCTGAATCCCGGCGCCCCGTATTTGCGCGGCGACTTCCTGCCCCAGGCGCGGCGCATTCTGGACCGAGCCTTGGCCGCCGCCGATTCGGAGGCGGCACGCGACCGGGTTCGAAAGGTGCGGCTGTCGCTCGATTACGTCGAGCTGGTTCGCGATATGGCCCTCGAGCCGAGGGAGGGCTTCTATGCTCCCGCGGATCCGGCAGGGCTCCGGCGCCGGTTCGAAGCCTTTCTGGCTGAGGTGCGGAGGTTTGGAATTACCCAGCTACATGAGGGCCGCGGACTGGAAACGGATGAGCAGGAGCTTCCGGCACGCTTGCGATCCTACGGACTGTTCGTGCTCTCCAACGGCACGTTGCAGGCCATGGTGAGTCCGGAGCTCAGCGGACGCATCATCCGGCTCACGGATCTTCGCGCCGGGACCGAGCTGCTCCGCATCCCGGATCCGGGAGAGCGGGACTACCCAGATGTCGGGGGCCTGGGCGTGTGGGTCCATCCCAACTACCAAGCCCGCCCGTGGCCGGCATCGTGGCGCGTGGCGGCCATGACGCCGGAACGGATGATTCTCGACGGGGAATCCGCCAATGGGTTGAAGCTGCGGCGCACGCTCCGGCTTGCCGGAGCGGCACTGGAGACCGAAACCGTCGTCGAAAACCGCGGCGAGGGGCCGGTGGAGCTGGCCGTACAGTGTCGCGCCGAGTTCAGTCCCGGTCTTGTGGAAGACCCGCGGATCGCGGTCGCCTGGCGGGCGCGAGACGGCCGTGTGGTGGACCGGACGTTGTTCGAGCCGGGAAACGAGACCTCGGGCTCGGAATCGCTGTCCGGGGACGCGCTGCCGGACGGCCTCTGGCGCGCTTTCCATCGCGCCGGGCGACCAGCGCTGGCGAATCGGTTTTCTCCGGAGCAGGCGCCGCGGGCGGTCTTGAGCTGGACCGTACGCGGGGAGAACCGGATCACGCTGGCGCTCTGGTCGGCCGAGCGCGCGTTGAGGCCGGGGGAAGCTCTGCGCTTGGAAGTGAGCTACCAGCCGCAGTGATTTGGAATAGGAGGGATGTGGCGGCCCTGGAGATGACTCTACAGTCGGACTAGAAGTTGAGTCATGACACGGGTCAACATCCACGAGTTCAAGACGCATTTGTCCCGTTATATGAAGAAGCTCGCCCAAGGGGAAGCTCTTCTCATTTGCAAGCACAACGTGCCGCTGGCGGAGTTGCGACCGATCCATCCCCGGCGGACCGTTCGCCGGCCCATCGGGGTAGACGAGGGCAAAGTGATCATTCCGCCGGAATTTTATGAACCGCTGCCGCGGGACTTGCTCGACGCCTTCGGCGAGGAAGAGGTTCCCCCCGCATGAGACTTCTGCTCGATACGTGCACGTTTCTCTGGCTAGCGACCAACGCGCCTCAACTGTCCCGGAGAGCCTGCGACTTGTTCGCCGATCCAGCCAACGAGGTCTACCTGAGCGCTGTCTCGGCTTGGGAGATCGCTGTCAAGCACGCGCTGGGACGCTTATTGCTTCCCGACCCTCGCGGGGTCTATGTCCCCGACCGCCGGCGCAGGATGGGCATCGAGGAGTTGCCGCTCGAGGAGCGGCGCTTTGCACGTCGCGCGGCTGCCGCGGTTGCACCCCGACCCGTTCGACCGTATGCTCGTGTCGCAGTCGATCGTGCACGCCATGGTGCTCCTGAGCCCGGGCCCGCAGATCTCCCGTTACCCCGCGCCGGTGATTTGGTGAGTTGCGCCCGGGGCCGGCCCGCTCATTCCACCCAATAAGACCGCGGTGGCCCGACGGGCACGTCCAGGCGGAGTTCCTCGAAGAAGCGGCCGCGCATGTGGCCCAGCCACGGATCCACGTAGCGCCGGTTCAAGTCAATGGTCGCTACGGCGGCCGTGCCTTGGCCGGCGGCCTGCGCCAGCACTTTGCCGGCGGAATCCATCACGTAGGTCGGATAGTCGTACCCGCAGGTGGCGATGAAGACGTGGTTCTCGATGGCGCGAGCCGTGCCGAGCGTTTCGTTGCCGCCCCAGATGGGAACCAGCACCAGCTCGGCGCCCTCGAGGGCCAGCGCCCGGGCCGGGTCGGCGTACTGCACGTCCCAGCAGATCATCAACTGCACGCGGCCAAAATCCGTGGCGAAAACCGGATAATCATCGCCGGGAGTCAGTCCTCCTTCCATCTCCTCGCGCGGCAAATAGACCTTGCGGTATTTGTCTGCGAGATTGCCGTCGCGATCCACGAGCACGGCGGTGTTGTAGAGCAGTTGGCCTTCCCGCTCGTAGATGCCCGCCACGATGTAGGCGCGCTTCTTGCGCGCCGCCTCGGCCAGCAAAGCCGTGGTCGGGCCCGGCGCCGGTTCGGCGACGTCGGCGTATTTCTTCCCGGTGCCGACCACCGTGATGCCTTCCGGCAACAGAATGACATCCGTCTTTTCCGGCACGGCTTTGTCCACCACCTCGAGGAAGCGGCGGACATTTTCTTCGGCCGAGCGTGATTTCGAAGGCTGGGAGTGGACCGCAGCCACTACCACACGGCGCGGCCCGGGCGCCGGGATCTCTGTGAACTCGCGCAACCCCTCGGCGCGGTAGTGCGCCACGAGCCGGTACCACTTCCCTGCCTCGACGCCGGGAATCTTCTTGCCACCCGCCGAAGACGCCGGGGTTGCCGTTGCCGGAAAGCACGAGCGAACCCGGAGCGCCGCGGGAGTGCACCCGGTCCACACGGGCGCGCGGAGCGAGCTCCGGCCACGGCGCCCACACGCTCCAGCCCGCGGGAACGCCGCCGGAATCTTGCGCAAACCGCGAGAAACTGACGCGGACCGGCGTCCCGAACGCAGCCGCAGCAATCAGCCACCCGATGAGCATCCGCATGCCCGCAGTATACGGCACGCCGGCCCGCGCCCTTCACTTCAAGTAAAAGAGGCTCAGGCGCGGTAGGCCTGCGTCCTCGAGCAGCCGGCGCTCCAAGTATTGTTTTTCGAGCAGGGCCAGTTGGGCCGCGGTCATCTTACTACGGTACGGACGAAGCTCCTGATCGAGGGCGCGCCGCGCCTCGACCAGGCTCTCCTCGCTTTGTTCGGCGCGCGCGGCGGCAATCATTTTCTCCTCGAGGGCCGTCAGCCGCCGCTCGAGCTCCTCCAGGTCTTCGTACCAGCGTTCGGCTTCGGCGGCGAGGCGCTCCAAGGCGGCGGCGACGTCCTGATAGGCCGGGTTGCGTTGCTCCCGAAGGCTCGCGGCATTGCGCCTCAGGAACTGGCGCAGTTCGTCGAGCTCGAACGGGGCCGCCGGCGGCGCACGCCGCGGCGCATGGCCCGCCATGGCTTCGGCTTCTTTCAGCACGGCTTGCGCGCAGTAGGCGAGCGAGTTCACTTTCTCGATGCGCGGCCGGCGGGCGCGCCACTTGGTGAAGGCCGCGTCAATGCCTCGTAGCACCGCCTCGAGCGGAATGCCGGCGTTCTTCCAGCTTTCGATGAGCGCCCAGTCGAGCGGGGAGAGCAGGAACAAGCCAGTGCCGCGCGCCCGCTGGAAGTGTTCCTCGATCTCGGTGAAGTAGTTAAAGTAGTTGAAGCGCCAGTCTTCCTGCTCCTGGCTCATACGCTCCGGCTCACGCGGTTCCGTTCCCAGATCAGGCGCAAGCCCTCCAGCGTCAGGTCCTCGTCCACTTCTTTGAGGTATTTCGAGCCGCGCACGATCAGGCGCGCCTCGCCCCCGGTGGCGACGGACCGCGTCGCCGGTCCCAGCACTTCGAAGAGCCGTTCCAGGATGCCGTCAATCATGCCGATGGCGCCGTAGTAGAGCCCCGATTGCATGCTGCCCACCGTATTGGTACCGATGAGCTTGTCCGGGGCGCGAAACTCCACCAGGGGCAGCCGTGCGGTTTTCGCAAAAAGCGCTTCGACCGAGATGCCGATTCCGGGACAGATCACGCCCCCCAGGTAGCGGCCTTCCCGGGAGATGGCGTCGAAGGTGATGGCGGTGCCCAGATCCACGACCACGCACGGTCCGCCGTACTTGTGAAACGCGGCCACGCTGTTGACGACGCGGTCCGCTCCGACTTCGCGGGGGTTGTCGTAGCCGATCTCGAGCCCGGTGTCGGTGGTGTGGTCGACGAACAGGGCGCGAGTGTGGAAGTAGCGCTCCGCCATAGCCTCCACGGCACCGTCGAGCGGAGGCACAACGCTGGAGACGATGATCCCGTCCACGGCCGCCAGGTCGAGTGCGGCGAGCGAAAACAGGTTGCGGATGAGCACGCCCAGCTCATCCGGCGTCTGGTTGAGGACGGTGCGCAGCCGCCAGCGTCCTACGAGCCCGCCCGACCGGAAGGCGCCGATGGTTATGTTCGTGTTGCCGACGTCCAGAGCGAGCAGCATCCGAGCTTCTCATTCTGGCAAGGGGCGCACGCCCCCCGCCACAATCAGCGTTCGCGTGCCGTCCTCCCGCCGCAGGATCAGAAATCCCGAAGGATCCAACCCTTCGGTGACGCCCGTGAGCGTCCGCTCGCCCTGATCCACAGCGACCCGGCGGTTCACCACGTAGCTGGATGCCTGGCTGAACAGCCGGAGGATCGTCTCCGGGCCTTCGTCGAGCAAAATCTTGACGAACGAATCCACGGCGGCCAGCAGTGCGATCAACAGCGGCTCCCGCGAGTACTCGCGTCCGGTGGCAAGGCGCAGCGAGGTGGCGATGGGCTCGAGCTCCGGCGGGAAGCGCGTCTGATTGACGTTGATCCCGATCCCCGCCACCACGGCGCCCTGGTCGAGCAACTGGACGAGGATGCCGGCGCACTTTTTGCCGCCGACGAGTACGTCGTTGGGCCAGCGCAAGTCGCAGGGGATTCCGGTGACGCGCGTGATGGCCTCGGCCGCCGCCAGTCCCAGGGCCAGAGTCAGCACAGGGAGGCCGACGGGTTCGAGCGGAAGACGCAGCACGATCGAGACGTATAGCCCAGTGGCTTTTTCGGAGTGCCACGAGCGGCCCAGGCGCCCCTGCCCAGCGGTTTGTTCGTCGGCGCCGACGACGGTGCCGGACGGGCAGCCCTCGGCCGCCAGCCGCGCTGCTTCCGTCATCGTCGAGCCGGTCGTTTCGCGCCACAGGATGAGCCGCTCGGGACAGGCAGCGCGCACACGCTCCAGATCCAGCGAGATCACGGCAGCGGCTCGAGCTGGAAATTGATGTTGACGGCGCGCGCCGAGTGCGTGATGGCCCCGGCGGAGATGTAATCCGGTCCGGCCTCGGCGTAGGCACGAACATTGTCGAGGGTGACGCCGCCTGAGACCTCGACCGTCGCACGCCCCGCAATGAAGCGGATCTCTTCGGCGGCCTGCTGCGGCGTCATGTTGTCGAGCAGCAGGCGGTCGGCGCCCGCCGCCAAAGCCTCGACGATCTCCTGGCGCGTGCGCACCTCCACTTCCACCGGCAGCCCGCGGGCGCGCGCGCGCTCGACGGCGATGCGGACGCCGCCCACGGCCGCGATGTGGTTGTTCTTGATCAGGATCGCGTCGTAGAGTCCCATGCGGTGGTTGAGCACTCCTCCCGTCGCGGCGGCCATCTTCTCCAAGCGCCTCAGGCCAGGGGTCGTCTTCCGCGTATCCAAGATGCGGCAGGGCAGATCGTCCACCGCCTCCACGAAACGCCGCGCCAGCGTGGCGATGCCACTCAAGCGTTGGAGAAAATTCAGCGCCACGCGCTCGCAAGCCAGCAGCGTGCGCGCCCTGGCGCGGACCTCGGCGATGACTTGACCGGCTTCCGCGCGCTGGCCACTGAAGACGTGGCCGCGCAGCTCGTCGAAGCCGCCGCGGGCGCGGTAGATCAGCGGCAGCAACTCGACACCGGCCACCACGAGCGGCTCGCGGGCCGTGAAGCGTCCCAGGGCCATAAGGTCTTCCGGGACGCACGCTTCCGAAGTGATATCACCGGGACCGATGTCTTCCTCCAAGGCACGGCGGATTGCCTCCGCCACGTCCGGGTGCGTGACATCGAAGCTCATGCGCGAGGTAAAGCTTCCAGAGCCGAACGGCTCTTGGCGAGCTGCGCCTCGTATTCGGCCAGCTTGGAGCGAATTCCGTCGGCGACCTGCGCCGGGGCGCGGCTCAGGAATTCCTGATCCTCGAGCTGACGCCGCGCGGCGGCGATCACCTTTTCGAGCTGCTGAATCTCTTTCTCCAAACGGCGCCGGTGCGCGTCCAGTTGCGCCGCTGGAACCCGCAGGAGGAGTTCGAACTCCGGCGTCGCGCGCAGCACGCCCTCGCTTTTGGGCGCTGCGCCCTCGTGGAAGCTGAGCTGAACGTTGGCCAGGCGCCGGATCACTTCGGCGTGCTCGCGAGCCAACTCGAGCGCCCGGTTCTGCGAGTAGAGGGCGCCTTCGATGAGCGCCTTCGGGTCGAGCTTCATTTGGGCGCGCAGGTTCCGCGCCGCCGTGACGATTTCCTGTAGCAGGGCCATATCGCGCTCGGCGGCCTCGTCCAGGTCCGACGGATCCGGCTGCGGATAAGCCGCCAGCGCAATCGAGGTGGGCCGCCGTAGATCGCCCGCTGTGAGACGCTGCCAGAGCTCCTCGGTCAGAAAGGGCATGGCCGGATGAAGCAGCCGCAGGGCTGTTTCGAACGCCGAAAGCACGTTTTGCCAGTCCGGGGTGCGCCCGGAGTTCTCCGTGAACCGCAGCTTTTTGATCTCCACGTACCAGTCGCAGAACTCGTGCCAGAGGAACTGCCAGACGGCTTGCGCCAGGTCGTGGTACCGATACTGGCTCAACGCCCGGTTGGCGGCTTCGGCGCACCGCGCCAGGCGGCTGAAGATCCAGCGGTCCTCGAGCGTCTGGCGCGGCCCGGGCTCTGGCCGGCAAGGCTCGACGCCGGAGCGCTCCATGTTCAGAAACAGAAACCGCGCTGCATTCCAGATTTTATTGGCGAAGTTGCGGGCGCTCTCCATGCGCTCCTCAGTGAGCACGATGTCGGTGCCAGGAGCAGCGCCCATCAGCAGCGCCAGCCGCACGGCGTCGGTGCCGTATTTTTCCGTGACCTCGAGCGGGTCGATGACGTTGCCTCGCGTCTTGGACATTTTCTGCCGCTCGGCGTCCCGCACCAGGCCATGGATAAAGACTTCGCGGAACGGGATGTCGCCGGTGCACTCCAAGCCCATCATGATCATGCGGGCCACCCAGAAAAACAGGATGTCGAACCCGGTGATGAGCAGCGAGGTGGGATAGAAGACGCGCAGGTCGTCGGTGTCGTCCGGCCAGCCAAGCGTCGAGAACGGCCACAGCGCCGAACTGAACCAGGTATCGAGCACGTCGGGATCCTGGGCGAGCGCCGCGGCGCCGCAGTGAGCGCAGCGCTCGGGGGTGGCGCGCGCGACGGTCGTGCCGCCGCAAGCCCCGCAATACCAGGCGGGGATGCGGTGGCCCCACCAGAGCTGGCGCGAGATGCACCAGTCGCGGATGTTGTGCATCCACTCGAAGTAGACTTTGGTCCAGTTGTCCGGGATGAAGCGGATGCGTCCTTCCTCGACGACGCGGATCGCGGGTTCGGCCAGCGGCTTGGTGCGCACGAACCACTGGGTGGAGACCAGCGGTTCGACGACGGTCTTACAGCGCTGGCACTTGCCGAGAGCGACCTGGTAGGGCTCGATTTTTTCGATGAGTCCCAGGTCTTCGAGGTCAGCGACGACGCGGCGGCGGGCTTCGAAGCGATCCAGGCCGGCGTAGCGGCCCGCCTCGGCCGTCATGTGCCCGGTCTCGCCGATGACTTGGATTCTGGGCAGATTGTGACGGCGTCCCGCTTCGAAGTCGTTCGGGTCGTGCGCCGGGGTAATTTTGACCACGCCGGTGGCGAACTCGGGATCCGCGAGCTCGTCGGCAATGACGGGGATCTGGCGGTCCACCAGCGGCAACCGCACTGTTCGGCCGTGGAGGTCGCGGTAGCGCGGGTCTCGGGGATGGACGGCCACGGCCGTGTCGCCGAGCATGGTCTCGGGCCGCGTGGTGGCCACCACCAGGAAGCGATCCAGGCCGTGGATCGGATAGCGGATGTGCCAGAGGTTGCCGGCGGTCTCCTCGCGCACGACTTCCAGATCCGAGAGGGCCGTCTGGCAGCGCGGGCACCAGTTGACCATGTACTCGCCGCGGTAGATCAGGCCTTTCTCGTACAGGCGCACGAAGACCTCGCGCACGGCATTGGAAAGGCCCGGATCCAGAGTGAAGCGTTCGCGGCTCCAGTCGCAGCTCGCCCCCAGGCGGATCATCTGGCGCTTGATGGTGTCGCCGTAGGTTTCCTTCCACTGCCACACGCGGCGCTCGAACTCTTCGCGGCCGAGCTGGCGGCGGTCTAGGCCTTGCCGGGCCAGTTCCCGCTCGACCACCATTTGCGTGGCGATGCCGGCGTGATCGGTGCCGGGCAGCCACAGCGTCTTGTAGCCCTGCATGCGCCGCCAGCGGATGGTGGCGTCGATTTCGGTGTGCTCGAGCATGTGCCCCATGTGGAGCGAGCCGGTCACGTTGGGCGGAGGGATGACGAGCGAGAAAACGGGGCCCGGCGCGTCCATGCGGCATTCGAACAGGCGCGCCTCGACCCACCACTGGGCCCAGCGCGGCTCGAAACGTTGTGGCTCGTAGACTTTCTCCAACGACATTGCGGGGGGAACCTTTCACTATAGCGAATCTAGTTCGGGCCCCTGAAAAGGGGAGCGACAGCGAGGATCGGCTATGATGGTAACGATCGCCGCGGTCGGGGCGTGGCGCAGCCTGGTAGCGCACCTGCCTTGGGCGCAGGGGGTCGCCCGTTCAAATCGGGCCGCCCCGACCAGGAGCGGGTCGTTCAGCGGAGTAAGTTCGGCTTCATTTTTCCGATTAGGAACCGGTGGCGGATCCGACCGCTTTGTGCCACTGGGGCCGGCGCATCCCGGTTCGCGTTCCACCGGAGATCGTACCCTGGGGAGCGTCGTCCGCGAGTTAGAATCATCCCAACTGTGAGCCACAGGCCGTGTGAAATCCGAAACTCTGCTCGTCGATTAGGATCCTATGACCTCGAAGCCGTACCTGACCATTTGGGCCGAGCTTTGGCATTCCAAGATCCTGGTCTCGCTGGCCTTGACGTTGTTGGTGTGCTCGGTGCTGCTGTGGTATCGCCGGCGATGGCCCGAGCGCTGGAGGTCGCTTGTGGAATCGTTCCGGCGGCTGTCGGAACGCCGAGGCATTTGCATCGTGGCCGTGGCCCTGGCCCCCGTGAGCATGCGCCTCGCCCTGGTGCCGTGGTTGCCGCCCTGTGAACCGTTCATTGCGGACGAGTTCGGCCACCTGTTGGTGGCCGACACGATTCTCCATGGCCGGCTGGCCAATCCGCCGCATCCCCTCCGCCGCCACTTCGAGACCATACACGTCCTTCAGGAGCCGGCTTACGCCTCGAAATATCCGCTCGGACAAGGGCTGGTGTTGGCGGCGGGCCGTTTGCTGTTCGGGCACCCCTGGGCGGGCGTGCTGCTGGCGGTGGCGCTCATGGGCGGCGCCCTGACCTGGGCGCTGTACGCCATGCTTCCGGCCCCTTGGGCCGTGCTGGGCGGCCTGATGGGCGCGCTGCACCTGGGTCTGAAGCCATGGTGGAGCTGTTCCTACTGGGGAGGTGCGTTTGCTGCGTTCGCCGGGGCGCTCACCTTCGGCGCCCTTTGGCGGCTCACGGCCCGCCCGCAAGCTCGAATGGCCCTAGTGGCCGGGCTAGGCTGGAGCCTAGTGTGGCTGGTGCGGGCCTACGAGTCCCTGCTGTTGGCTGCCCTGCTGTGGGGCCTGCTGCTGTGGAGGATCCTCCGCCGGCCGGCCGAGCGCCGGCAGTGGAGCCGATGCCTCGTGGCGGCCGGCCTCCCCACCCTAGCGGTGTTCGGCGTGACGTTACTGCACAACGACCGCGTCACGGGCTCGCCGTGGGTGTTACCTTACCAACATGCGCAGCGGCGCATAGGGGTTCCACAGAGCTTCGTTTTTCAGCCCTCCGTACCCAAACCACCGAAGCTCACGCCCGCACAGGAAAGCGAGTACGAATCTGGACGACGCCAGCACCAATGGGCCCGGGAGAACTGGGTACAGCACGTGATTCAAATTCTGCAGCTGGGGGTCGGTTTTTATGGCCATTTGTTCTTCCTAGCCGCCCTAGTCGGATTTCTGTGGTTGCCAAGGCACGGGGTCGTGCGAACTCACAGCGTGATTCTGCTGGTTATGATCTTACTGGCGAGCCTCTATGTCTACTTTTTTCCGCATTATGTCGCTCCGTATGCGCCCGTGATGCTGTTGCTTTTGACGCTCGGATTGTCCCAGCTGCCGACCGGCTTATGGCCGCGGGCGGGGGCTGGGCTGGTGCTGGCGAGCTTCGCAGTGGTGGGGGGCATTATCGACCCGCTCGTCCGCAACGCCCCCGTGCGCGCCTTCACCGAAGGCCTCAACTACAACGCCAACCTTCGCGCCGAGGTACAGCGGCGGATTGCCGCCACCGGAGGCCGACACGTGATCGTCGTGCGATACACAAAAGATCATGACTTTCACTACGAGTGGGTTTACAACCTCGCGGAGGTCGATGCTTCCCCTGTCATCTGGGCCCGCTACATCGATCGGGAGGCCCTCGACGAGCTCACGACTTACTACCGCGGCCGGTGCTTCTGGTGGGCCGAAGTCAAAGGTCAGGAAGGGGTAAAGTTGCAGCGGCTTCCCCTTCCCCCCGAGTGGGCCGCGCGCGCCAGCTGCCCGCCGGGAGCCTTCCAGCGGCTCGAACTAGATTGGGAAGCGATCCGTCGCCTGCGCTGACCGCCCCTCCCTCGGCACCCGGGCTCAACCTTTGCGGACCCCACGGGCATCCGGCGCCTCCACCGCGACCGGTCGCATCTCGCCCATGAGCTTGTGCAGGAGCAACAGGGCCGTCAAATGGAAGCAGCCCAACACCAGAAACACCGGCGTGTAGCCGAAATAGGTGATCACGAAGCCGGGAATCACCGCCGAAAACAGCACGCCCCCCAGGCCGCCGGCGCAGCCACCAATGCCGGTGACCGACGCCACCGCGTTACGCGGAAACACGTCCGAGGTCGTGGTGAACAGGTTCGCCGACCAGCCCTGATGGGCCGCCGTCGCCAGGCTCACCAGCGCCACCGCCAGAATCGGATTCGGCGCCAGCACCGCCAGAGCCGCCACCGGCATCGCGGCGGCGCAGACCGCCATGGCCGTCTTGCGCGCCCGCGCGTGAGGCCAGCCCCGCCGCATCAGGTAGCCCGACAGCCACCCTCCCGCCACGCTGCCGACGTCGGCCATTAAATACACCACCGGCAGCGCCCAGCCGATCGCCTTGAGGTCGAACTTGCGGACGTCATACAGGTACGGCGGCAACCAGAACAAGTAAAACCACCAGACCGGATCCGTCAGGAACTTGGCCGTCGCAAAACCCCACGTCTGCCGAATGCGCAGAGCCTCGAGCCACCCGACCTGAGGCTGCGAGACCTCCTCCCGATCGCTGCGGATGTAGTCGAGCTCCCGACGGCTCACACGAGGATGAAGCTCCGGCAGGCGGTACTGCCACAGCCACACCACGAGCCAAACGAAACCGAGGGCGCCCGTGATCAGGAAGCAGCCCCGCCAGCCGACGTGCGCGTTCATCCACACGAACAGCGGCGGGCCGATCATGGAAGCCACGTTGGTGCCGGCATTGAAGATTCCCGTAGCGAAAGCGCGGTCTTTTTTGGGGAACCACTCGGCGACGGATTTGATGGCGGCCGGAAAATTGCCCGCTTCCCCCAGGCCGAGCATCGCCCGCCAGAATGCGAGCCCGAGGACCCCGCGCGCCGCCGCATGAGCCATCGCGGCAAGCGACCACCATACGATCGCGACCGCATAGCCAATCCGCGTGCCGAAGCGATCGATGAATTTGCCCATGAAGAGGAAGCCGACTGTGTAGGCCAACTGAAAGGCGCCCGTCACGTAGCCATAGTCGACTTTCGACAAAGAGAGCTCCTTTTCGATGACGGGAATCAGCACCGAGAGCACGATGCGGTCCAAGTAATTGATGGTGGTGGCGAAAAACAGCAGCGCCACCATTCCCCAGCGCACGTGGCTCATGCGTTCCATGACTGTCTCCGCGGATCATAGGTCATCGCTTGCGAGGTGGGCCGGTACTATAACGTACCAACACCTCCGCCCTCCTTGTCCGGCCCGGCTCTCCGCAGAATAGAGGGCAGCCTACCACATCGAGAGGGATATCGCGCCGATCCGACTTCGGCTACATTGCGGCTGAAGGGAGTCACGGATTCGCGCTGGAGGCTGGTTGGGGTTGCCGCCGACAGACACGCAGCCCGTGGCTTCCTTCGCACCCCTCTCACTCGGAAGGCACCTCCCACCTCTCGCCGCATTGAAACACCTTGAAACGCTGTTCCGGGCAATGGAACAGCATGTGATCAATGAAGCGGTTGACGTCTACTGTATTGAAAGTGAACATATCGTAGTGCATGGGCACCAGCCACCGGGCCCCGATGGTCCGGGCCAGCTCTGCGGCCTCCGAGATCTCGAAGTTGCCTGGCACGCCCCGCTTGGGATCTCTCCCGTTGATCGGTAACAGCGCCACGGTGACGTTGAACGGCCGAAGCCGGTCCGGCAGATCCGGGTAGGGCACACAGTCCCCCGCGTGGTAGATCGTCGTGTCGCCGAAGCGGATGAGGTAACCGAGGCAGGCATAGCCGTTCAAGGGATCCCAATCCAGTTCCTCGTGCGCGGAAGGAACCGCGTAGATGCGGGCGTACGCGCCGTCCTTGAAGAATTCGATGCGCAGGCCGGAGTCGGTGGGGGTCATGCGCTCGTAGGGGACGCCGATCGAGCGGGCCTTCGCGGCCAGCCGCCGCGGCACGACCACCCGGGCGCGGGGCGACCCTTGAAGGATCCACGGAACGGTGCCCGGATCCAAGTGGTCGCTGTGGCCGTGCGTGCACAGGATCAGATCGGCGTGCGTGACTTCGTGGCCGCGAAACGGCGCACGCGTCATGCGGACGTGGGGCCGGTCGGTATCCTTGTACTTCTCCGTCAGAGACTCGGACAGATAGGGGTCCAGGTAAAAGATCATGGTCCGGTACTTGAGGACGAAGCCGCTCTGGCCGAGCCACCACAGGTTCGGATTCCAGCACTCGGTTTCTTCGATTTCGCGGAGCAGTTCGGCGCCGTGCTTGACGGGCTCGATCATTGGTACGGGGCTATTCTAGCAGCGGTGCGGCCGAACCGGCTCGCCTGGAAAGGCGTAATTCAGGATGTAGCGACCCAGGAGGCGCCCCAATGCGCGATCATGTGCGGATCCTCGGGATTCTGTATCTCGTCTTCGGCGGCTTGGGACTGCTCGCAGCGCTGCTGATCTTGCTGCTGTTCGGCGGCGTCGCGGGGCTGGTCGGCGTGTTTTCCCAAGAGCCGGAGGCGCGTGTGGCGATACCGGTCCTGGGCGTGATCGGCGCGGCCCTGTTCCTGTTGCTCGTGCTGCTTTCCGTGCCCGGCCTCATCGCGGGCGCGGGCCTGCTGAAATTCCGGCCTTGGGCGCGCCTGCTGGCGATCGTGCTTTCGGCGATCAACCTCCTCAATGTTCCCTTCGGCACCGCGCTGGGCGTCTATGGGCTTTGGGTGCTGTTCCAGCGCGAAACCGAGGCGCTGTTCGTTGCGAGGGTTTGAGCCTGCTCGCTCGGACCACCGGAGGAAACCGTTACGGCCAAGCCACACGGCCCGTTCGCATCTTCCAGAGAGCGTATTTTTCGAAGGCGACCTTGGCCCAATGCGCCCAAGGACCGGGAATGAGCAGCTCGGTCTTGCGGTGGCGCGAAGGAACATAAATTCGGTCGGTCAGCATGATGATGCCCTGATTTCCGGCATCCATGAGGCACTTGGCGTCGATTTCCGTGGCCGGTTTTGGCACCAACGGCCGGCCGTCAATATCCGCCAGAATGTTGCGCGCCGCGTACTTGGCCATGACCTCACTGATGTAGCCGGTTTTCGGCACGCTGCAACCGGAGGGACAGGGCTCGGGCGGGGCGACCGCAACACTTACCCCAGCGGCGTAGATGTTGCGGTGCTGCAAGTGCCGAAAGTAGTCGTCCACCACGACGAAGCCGCGCGCGTTGCCGAGACCGGAATCCCGCACCACGGGCACACCCAAGAAGCGAGGAATGATCATGGCGTAACGGAAGGGCAGGCTGCCGCCGGACAAGTCCTCGGGCCTGCCGTTCTTCGCCGCGGCCCGGTGGAGCCGGCCCTGGCGCAAGTGAACCATCCCCGGACTCACTTTTTCGACGACCGCATCGAGCACCCAGTCAATGCCCGTGTGCCGAAAGAACCACTCCGTCATTTCACGAGCCCACTTCATTCCTCCGATGCCGAAATGGCCGGCGAAGGGCTCCGACGTGAGGTAGGTGATCGGAACGCGGTCGCGCAGACCCACTTTGCGGAGGGCGTATTCCAAGTTGAAGACGAACTCATAGGCGGCGCCGTAGCAAGCGGCCTCTTGCGTGGCACCCACGATCACGGGCCCGGGTTCTCTGAGGAACTCCCGCCAGGCACGGCCTGCCTCGATGGCGTGAGGCGCGGTGCAGATGCTGACCGTGTAGCCACCATCCGGTCCCAGTCCTTCCACCATGGCGAAGTCGGCATGAGGGCCGGTGGCGACGAGCAAATAGTCGTAGAACAGCTCACGTTCGCCGCCATTGGCCTGGCTGATGGTAACGGTCTGGCGGGCCGGGTCAATCCACCGAGCGGTGGCGTGGAGGAAGCGCACTCCTTGGGCGGCCAGAGTCGGCGCCAAGGGGAAGGAAATCTGCTCGATGGTGCGCCAGCCGAAGGGGACCCAGATCAGCGAGGGAATGAAGACGAAATGCTCGTTCTTGTCCACGACGGTGATCTCGTGCGCCTCTCCCGCCAGGCGCTTGAGCTCGTAGGCGGCGGTCAAGCCGGCGAAGCTCCCGCCGAGGATCAGGATGGATTTGCGTTTCGAGTCGGGCATCGGCTCCTCCTGGGTGGTTCGCAGCCAAGGCCACGCTAAGTTCACTCAAGATATTCGGATGCAGAAGTCTTGTGAGGGTGACAACTCGCGGCGACTCGGTCGGCCGACTAGCTCGGGGTCCGCCGATGGGCCAAGGGCGCGGCGCCGAGCGGCCGCCTCACGCCGCCGGTCGCACCCCAGCGGGCCGGTATATGCAGAATGGCTCCTCGGCCAAGTAGTTCCCCGTCATACCGAAAGCGCGGGCGCGGCAACCGAGGCAGACGCGCTTGAACTCGCAAAGGCCGCACTTGCCCTCGAGCAGATCTGGGTGCCGCAACTCCTTGAAAATCCGTGCGGTTTCCCAGATCTCCCGGAAGGGCTGCTTCCGGAGGTCGCCAGCAGTGACCGGCAGGTACCCGCAGGGGTAAACCTCTCCCTGGTGGGAAATGAAACACACCTCGCTGCCCGCCAGGCACCCGCGCGTGACGGCGTGCATGCCATGGGTAGGCAGCTCCGGCACCGACAGCCCGGCCCGCCGCGCCTCCGCGCGGCGCTGTCGCAGGATGCGGTAGTAATGCGGGGCGCAAGTAGCTTTGATTTCGAGGCCGCTGTCGAGCGACCGGTCGTAGAGCCAGTTCAGTACCCGTTCGTATTCCTCGGCTTGAATGGATTGCTCGTCGGCGATCGTGAGACCACAACCCACCGGGACGAGCAGGAAGATATGAAAGGCGTGCACTCCCAAGGACTGGGCCAGCGCGAGGATGGCGGGCAACTGATGGACGTTATGGCGCGCCACGCTCGTGTTGATCTGGGTGGACACGCCCAAGGCTTTTAGATAGCGAAGCCCGGCGATGGCCGCCTCGAAGGCACCCGCCTGGCCGCGGAAACTGTCGTGCGTGTGGCGGTCTGCGCCGTCCAGGCTGACCGCGACGCGGACGACGCCCGCGTCGCGAATGCGCCAGGCCATGGCTTCGTCGACCAGTGTCCCATTGGTGGCCAGGGCGACCCGCAGATTGCGCGAACCAGCGTACCGGGCGATGTCGAACACGTCCCGGCGCCAGAGTGGTTCGCCTCCGCTGAGCACCAAAATGAGTGGGGCATATTCCGCAAGCTGGTCGATGATCTTGCAGCACTGGCTGTAAGTGAGATCGGCCGGGGACATGAGTTCCGTGGCGCTGGCCCGGCAGTGCAGGCACCTCAAGTTGCAACCGGTTGTCAGCTCCCAGAAGACCAGCCGGGGCCCTTTGCTCCCAGCGTTCCCGTTGACGTTCATACCCGTGGAGGTGCAATTCGTGGGCCAATGCGCGTGGCAACGGCCGGCGTGAGCTCGAGCCCGCGCCGAAGCGCCCGGACGGCATGCCGGTCCCATGCGATCAATCAGAATAACTGCCGCACGGGCCAGAAGCGCATCGTTGGAGTCGCGCCCGATCTGGCAAGCGCTTAGCCGGGCCACGGCCCCCTACGTCGGCGGGTACACCCAGACCACTTCGTCGCGGATGCGCGCGCCCAGCCCGCCCGCTCCGCAAGCCGCGTTCCACTCCTCGAGCGTGTACACAAGCGCTTCGGCGGGCACGGGGAGCGCGTCGAGGTCGAAGGCCGCAGCGCGGCGATAGGACGGCTGGTCGGCCTGCGTGACGACGAGCACCACGTCCAAGTCGCTGCCCACGCCCCAGTCGCCGCGGGCGTAAGAACCGAAGCAGCCGACACGAATCAGCTCGGAATGAGTGCGGACCGCATTCTCCGCCCACTGGCGAAGCGCGCCGAAGACCGTGTCACGGTCGGGCCATTTGAGCACGCACGAACTCAAGGATCTCACCGGCATAACGCACAGCCTCTTCGCTCTGGAGGGGACCGTAGTGCTCGAACGGCGCGCCCTCGGCGTGACTGTTGGGATACCGAGCCGGGATGTAGAACGTGTCCAGGACGCGGCCCTTTTCGATCAATTCCGGAGGGGCGGAGGTTTCTGCCGGGAGCTGGGCCAGCAGGCGGGCGACCACATGCCCCCAAGCCTCTTGCCCGAGGTGCAAGTGCAGAGCTTTGACCGCCTTCTCGGCAGCTTGTTGCGCGGCAAAGCACGCCCACTCGTGACGCCCGGCGCGGCGCGAGTCCTCGGCTTGCGCCAAGTCGCGCTCCGCTTGCCGGAGCCAGTCGCCTGAACGGTCCGGCATCGCTACGAGCATAGCAGGAGGCGGTGAAGGGTCCCACCAACACCGGCGCGATGACGCGTGAAACCCCGCGAGCGGGATTCCCGCTCACCCTGCCGGTGAAAAGCCGCGGCCTCCCGAAGGAGTCGTGGATCAAGATTCCCAGGTCCGGACCCTTTCGGTTGAGCGTCTGGGAAGTGGCAAAGAAGATTTGCCGGCTGAGGGAGCAGGAGGTGAATCAGGCCGTCGAGGGACTACTGGAGCTGATCGCGTAGCCACCGCCGCGCGATGCGTACGAGGGGCATCGACGTCGGCGGCGGGATCCACTTCGGCGAGCATCCGCGGGACCCACTGCCCTATCCGCCCTCGCCCAGATACCAGAACCGTGCCAGGAACAGCGCCGCCAGCACGTACATCAGCCAGCTCACCTTCTGCCACTCACCCCGCAGCAGGCGCAGCAGCGTATAGGCGGTAAACCCGAACGCTAGCCCGTTGGCGATGCTGAAGGTCAGCGGGATCGCGGTCATGGTGAGGAAGGCCGAGACGGCGACGACCGGCTCGGACCAGTCGATCTCGGCCAGGTGCGACATCATCAGGCAGCCGACCACGATAAGCGCGGGCGCCGTGGCCGCCGCAGGAATCGCTCCGAGGAGCGGAGCCACGAACAGAGCCGCCAAGAAGAGCAGGCCGGCGACGATGGCCGTAACGCCGCTCCGGCCGCCCGCCACCACACCGGCGGCGCTTTCGATGTAACTCACCACGGTGGACGTGCCCGCCAGCGAGCCCAGCGTGCTCGCCACCGCATCCGAAAGCAGGATGCGATCGATCCGGGGGATCTCCTGGGCCTGGTGGAACAAGCCGGCCTTTTTGCCCACGGCGACGAGGGTGCCCACATTGTCGAAGACATCCACGAAAAAGAATACGAAGACAATTTCGACAAATCCGAGGTGGAACGTGGAGGGCAGATCCAAGCGGAACGAGGTGGCGGTAATGTCCGCCATCCGGTAGGCCTGAGGGCGCCATTCCACTAGTCCCAGGAGCACGCCCACGGCGGTGGTGATGAGGATGCCGAGCAGCATCGCCGCGCGCACCCCTCGGGCCATGAGCGCCGCCATGAGCAGCAGGCCCCCGAGCGCCAGCAGCGTCTCCGGCTGTCGCAGATTGCCGAGGGTCACGGCCGTCGTGGGGCTGGCAGCGATGATGCCCGCGTTGCGGAAGCCGATCAGCGCGATGAACAGCCCGATGCCGGCGGCGATGGCCGCGTACAATTCGGTGGGGATCGAGGCGACCACTTTGCGGATGACCCCCGCCAGCGTCAGCGCGGCGAAGGCCAGACCCGAAAGAAACACCGCGCCGAGGGCCGCTTGCCAGCTTACGCCCATTTGTTTGACCACGACGTAGGTGAAGTAGGCATTCAGTCCCATTCCCGGCGCCAGGGCGATGGGGTAGCGGGCGAAGGCGCCCATCAGCAGACTGCCCGCGGCGGACGACAGGCAGGTGGCGGCGACCACCGCCGCAAACGGCATGCCGGCTTCGTGCAGGATGGAAGGGTTGACGAAGATGATGTAGGCCATCGTCATGAACGTGGTGGCGCCCGCTAGGATCTCGGTGCGCCAGTTCGTGCCGAGGGCCTCGAATTCGAAATAGCGCTCGATCCGCTGCCGCAGCTGCATGAGAGCCCGGTGGGGCAGACTCCTTTGTATCACGTTGCCTGCGGGCGAAGGCTGTATCCGGAGGCCGACTCGCGCGGTGGTTCCCTTCCGCGCATCACAGGAGAAGGGCCGCTACGGCAGCCAGTGCTCGAGCCGCCAGGCCATGTCCCAGAACATATACTCGTAGCGCGCCGAGAACGTGAACAGATCGCGGGCACGCTGGCGTGCCGCAGCATCCAGTCGCGCGCCTTCCTCATCCATCATGGCCAGGACTTGTTCGACAAACCTGCCGTATTCTTCACCGGCGTACTGATCGATCCATCTCTGGTAGTCCGGGTTGGTCGAGCCCCGCTTCTTCAACTCCTTGCCGACTTCCCAGTAGATCCAATAACAGGGCAGCACTGCCGCCAAGCCTTCGGCGAAGGGACGTTGCCAGACGGCCGCCAGCAGGTGGTTGGTGTAAGCGTAGTTGGTGGGCGCCGGCCGAGCTTCGGCGATCGCCTGCGGGGAGATCCCGTAGGAGGCAAGGAGGCTTTCGTGGAGCTGTCGCTCGACTTGCAGAGCCCCGACGGCGTGCTGGTTCAGAGTGATCCCCCAGTCCTCGCGCGGGGCCTTGGCCGCCAGTACGCTCAGGGCCTGCGCGAAAGCCCGCAGGTAGTGGCTGTCCTGGAGGAGATAGAACTCGAAGCGGTCGCGCGAGAGCGTTCCGTCCGTCAATCCAACCAGAAACGGATGCTCGAGCGTCTGAGCGTAGATCGAAGCGATGTGGTTCCAGAGTTCGCCAGTGAACTTGGTTTCCGTCACGTCGGAAGCGGCTGGCACGACCATCCTAACAATCCCTATCTCCTAGCGGGGAACATGACGCGATGATCTCGCCCTGGAGGCGACCGAAAGCAACGAATTGAGAAAGCTCACGGGGTCTCCCCTTTGCGCCAAGTTTGAAATCGTCGACGAGGGGCTCCCGCCAGCGGGGCGATCCAGGTTTCGATGTCGCGCCAAGCGGCGCGCCGTGTTGCGGTCTCCATGGCGTACTCGAGTTCGCGTGCGAGGGCCTGCCGGATGATGGCGGCCTCGGTCGGGCCACAGTGCCGCGCCAGCCGCTCGAGCGCACTGGGCTGTTCCGCCCGGACGTCGGCCTGCCTGCGGACGAGCCTCTACATATTATCGATCGCCATCGCAAAGCCGCCTGGCCCGCTCGAAGACGCGCCGCAGCATGGCCTCCGTCAGCCGCCCCGTCGAGGTGTTCTGCTGGCTGGGGTGATAGGAGCTGATCAAAATGGGCTGGCCGGGCCCCAGACGGTGTACGCGGTTGTGACCGAACCGGAAGCCGGAGCGGCTCCGAATCAGGCCCCGGTCTTTTAACACCGACAGATACGCGTCGAAAGCGATCCGACCCAAAGCGACGACCACGCGGACGTTGTCGAGCAGGTCCAGCTCCCGCTCCAGATACGGCCGGCAGTTTCGGATCTCCTCCCGCCGCGGCTTGTTCTGCGGCGGAGCGCAGCGCAGGGCGGCGGTGATGTACAGGTCGCGCAGCTCGAGCCCGTCGTCGCGGGAGCGGCTGGTCGGCTGGGAGGCGAAGCCGGCATCGTATAACACCTGGTACAGGAGGTCTCCCGAGCGATCGCCGGTGAACATCCTACCCGTTCGGTTGGCGCCGTGCGCCGCGGGCGCAAGGCCAATCACCAATACCCGGGCCTGTGGGTCGCCGAACGAGGGCACCGGCTTGCCCCAGTAGTCCCAATCGCGGTAGGCGCGACGCTTCTCGACGGCCATGCGCCGGCAATGCTCGATGAGCCGGGGGCACTTGCGGCAGGCGACCACATCGTGCTGGAGCCCTTCGAGCAAGTCAGGCCCGCGCATTGGCTTCGGAAACCAACGAGAGTACCATCGAGGGAAGGTACTTGTGCGCAAGGAGACAGCCATGCCCGACCGACTGACCCGGCGTCGTTTTCTGGCCGCCCCCGCGGCCGCCCCGGTGGTGTTTGCCGCCGACGACCGGCTCGCCCTCCACGGCGGCCGGCCCGTGCGGAGTGAGCCGTTTCCCTCCTGGCCGAAGGTGGCGCCCGCTGACGAGGAGGCTCTCCTCGAGGTGCTGCGCTCTGGCCAGTGGTTCCGCGGCACGGCAGGCCGTTGGGCGCGCCGTTTCGAAGAAGCCTACGCCAAGTTAGTCGGAACGAAACACTGTCTGGCCACCGCTAACGGCACCAGCGCCTTGTTCGCTTCGCTGCACGCCCTCGGTGTGAGCCCGGGGGACGAGGTGATTGTCCCGCCCTACACCTTTGTCGCCACCGTCAACGTGGTGCTGCTGCATTATGCCTTGCCCGTATTCGTAGACACCGATCCGGAGACGTTCCAGATAGACGCCCGAAAGATCGAAGCGGCCATCACCGAACACACGCGGGCGATCGTGCCGGTGCATTTAGGGGGCAACGTCGCCGACATGGATACCATTCTCAACGTGGCGCGCAAACACAAGCTTGCCGTGGTCGAAGACGCCTGCCAAGCTCACCTTGCGGAATGGCGCGGACGCAAGGCCGGCTCGTTGGGCGAGGCGGGCTGCTTCAGTTTCCAGGTCTCGAAAAACCTCTGCGCAGGCGAAGGCGGCGCCATCGTCACCGACCGCGACGACCTCATCGAGCGTTGCTTTACGTTTCACAACAACAGCCGCAGCCGCCGGACCGAGAGCATGAACTTCTCTTACGACGCGCCTGGGGCCAACTTACGGATGACGCAGTTTCAGGCGGCGCTGCTCGTGGCCCAGATGGCGCGACTCGAGGAGCAGTCCCGGCGCCGCGAACAGAACGCCGAGTACCTCGCGGGGATGCTCCGCGAAATCCCAGGCATTCAGCCGGCACGCCAATACGAGGGCTGCACACGGAATGCCTTCCATCTGTTCATGCTGCGCTACGACAAAGAGGGATTCGCCGGGGCGCCGCGTGACTTGTTCCTGAAGGCGCTGCGGGCGGAGGGCATTCCCTGCTCGGGGGGCTATCGTCCCCTCAACAAGGAGCCGTTTTTGTTGCGCGCGCTGCAGTCGCGGGGCTACAAAGCCATTTACTCGCCGGAGCGCCTGGCCCGCTGGCAGGAGCGCAACCACTGCCCGGCCAACGACCGGCTGTGCGAGGAGGCGGTGTGGTTCCCGCAGACCATGTTGCTGGGGGAGCGCCGTGACATGGAGCAGATCGCCGAGGCCATCCGCAAAATTCAGAAACGCGCCGGCGAGTTGAGGAAAAGCTGAGATGCAACGGCCCTTCCTGCTGCTGTTGGCGCTGTGCGGCTGGGCCGCCGAGGTACCCGTCGACCTCAGCGGTGTACGCCCGGGGCCGGTGACCGTAGAGCCTGTGGCCGGCGGCGTGGCCGTGCGGTGGCCGGATGAGGCCGGCCGCAGCTGGCGCGCCGAGTTTTCCCTCGACCCTGCGCGGCCGCTTCTCACCGCCATCGGAGTCGGAACTCGCACGGTCGTGGATCGCGCCACGCCGCTGTACTGGGTCACGACCGGAAAGCGACGCGGCGGCTGGGACCAATTCTTCGACCTGCCACCGAGCCATCCGGAAGGCATCCGCCAGTTTCGCGCGGAATTCCGCCTGCGTTCCGCCCGCGCGCGAACGGTGGGAGATCGGCTCGAGCTGTTCTTCGACGGTATGGAGGCCGGCATCTTCCGCGGCGGAGTGGCATACGTCTTTTATCCGGGCTCGCGCCTGATTCAGCAACAAGCGCGCCTGGTGACCACGGCGCCCGATACCGCCTACTACTACGACGCAGGCCTTCGGGTGCGCGCCGACAGCGACCTGCGACCGGGCGGCACTATGGATTCGCAGGTGGTCTACTACGACACCACGGGCAGGCTGCGCACGGAACCGGCACGCGGTCCGGAGCGGGTACCCTTGGCGGTGCGTTACCGGGCCCTAGCCTTCCGCAGCGGGGGCGGCAGCGTCGCCGTCTTCCCACCGCCGCATCAGTATTT
Organism: Bryobacteraceae bacterium; assembly: GCA_025055455.1. Taxonomy (GTDB): domain Bacteria; phylum Acidobacteriota; class Terriglobia; order Bryobacterales; family Bryobacteraceae; genus JANWXD01. The sequence continues at coordinate 6,769 of JANWXD010000021.1, read as the reverse complement.
TTTCGCGCGGGACTTCACGACCAACCTCGGCTACCTCTGGCACAGCGCTTGGCGGGGGGCGGTTTCGGCGGGCATTCGCCACTGGCCCGATGACAACACCGCCTACTACCCGTGGATGAACGCACCGCCCGGGAGCGAACAGCGGATGTCGTTGTTCCTGCTTGTCTCGGACCGCGATCCCGCCATCGTCCTCGAGGAGGTGTTGCGCTACACCCATCAGGATCGTTTTCCGAAACTGCCGGGCTTTCAAACCGTCACCTCCCACTGGCACTTCGCCTACACGGTGCAAGCCATGGCGCGGGGCTTCGACTGGGTGCCGCCGTTCAAGCCCGTGCTGAAGGCTATGGGCGTCAACGCCGCCATTCTTTCCGACTTTCACGGCGACGGCCATCCGCACGATCTCACGGAGTTGCGATTGAAGGAGTTGGAAGCGTACTTCCGCGCCTGCCGGGCGCAGTCCGACGCGGACTTGCTGCTGATCCCTTCCGAAGAAGCCAATGTGCATTACGGCGGACACTACAAGGTGATCTTTCCCCACCCGGTGTACTGGTTCCTGAGCCGCCCGCCGGACACCGTGTTCGTCTCCGAAGATCCCCGCTTTGGCCGCATCTACCGGGTGGCGGATGCCGTGGAGCTATTCGATCTGGTGCGCCGCGAGCGCGGTTTCGTTTATCAAACCCATCCGCGGACCAAGGGCTCCATGGGTTATCCCGACAAGATCCGAGAAGCCGATTATTTTCGCGACGCGAGCTTCTTCGGCGCCGGCTGGAAAGCGATGCCGACGGATTTGTCCTCGCCGCGGCTGGGCGAGCGCGCGCTTCAACTGTTGGACGAGATGTGCAACTGGGGACTGCGGAAACGCCTGCTCGGAGAGGTGGACGTATTTCAGATCGATGAAACGCACGAGCTGTGGGCGCACATGAACGCCAATTACGTGCGGGTCCCGGCGCTGCCGCCGTGGGAACGGTATGGCGAAGTGCTCGACGCTTTGGCGCGCGGGGACTTTTTCGTCACCACGGGCGAAGTGCTCCTGCCCGAGGTCCGCATCGCGCCGGCGGGCGGCGATGCCCTTCAGGTCCGCGCCCAGATCCGCTGGACATTTCCCTTGCAGTTCGCCGAGGTGGTTTGGGGCGACGGGGCGCAGACGCGACGCGAGATCTTTTGGCTCGAAACCACGCGACCGTTCGGTTCTTCCTCGTTCGAATGGCAGGTCAAAGCTCCAGGTTGGCGCTGGGCGCGCTTGGCGGTTTGGGACGCGGCGGCCAACGGCGCATTCGTCAATCCTGTGTGGAGATAGTGCGCTACGGTGCAGCCGGTTGAGTGTCTGGCAGCCGGGGATTGCACACGGGCCAGGGGGCAAATCCGATCACGCGGTCGCCCCGCTGCACCCACAGCAGTTCCTCCTCACCTTTAGGGAAGCCCACCGTGATGATCACGCCGTCGCGGCAGCCGCGCACGCGCTTGAATTCCACGCCGGACACGTTGGAGTGGCGTCCCTTGGGGCCCCAATCTTCGAGGAAGGCCTCGAAGGGATAGTCCCGGCAGGCCGGCGCCGAGGGCTCCGTGCACCCCCACATCCGGTAGGCCGCTTGGTAATCCTGCTGGCGCAGCAGTTCGAAGAACCGCTCCGCCTGCTTGACCTCGCGGTAGTTGCGAAACAGAACATAGGCGACACCCCCCAGCAGGAGCGCCGCCAGGAGCGCCAGGGCGATGCGCTTGAGGATTCGTTCCCGCCGTTCTTCCTCGGCGCCGTAGCTTTCCAGATACCCCGGCATGACTGCGCTTCCGCGGCCGCCGGCTATTTCACGGGGTGGGCTTTATCGTAGGCGGCCGTGGCCTCCTGGGTCAAGTCGAGTGTCGCTCGAAAATAGTGGGCGTCCGCCGCGTCGATCACCAAATCCAACCCTTTTTCTTCGGCCAGCTTGGTGATGATCTGCTGCATCTGGCGCCCCGTGCGGCTCAGGATGGTGTTGCGTTCGAAATCCACATCCGCTTGCAAATCCTCGTTGAGCCGCTGCCACTCGCGCTGCTTGCGCTGCATTTGCAGATTCAGATCCTGCTCGGCCTGGTCGGTGAGTTTGCCGCGCATGGTCTGCAACTGCTGTTGGATGCTCTCGATCTCCTTTTGCAGCTTCGCCATCGCCTCTTGGCGGGGCCGGAATTTCGCCTCCAGTTCGGCCTGAGCCTTCTTGAGCTCTGCCGTCTCGAGTAAGGCTCGTTGCCAGTTAATGACGGCCACCTTCGTCTGGCCCGCGGCCGCACCGGCCAGCCACAGCGTTCCAAAGATCGTGCAAAGATACCGCCCAGGCAATTGACGCATACGATTACTCCTCGCGTTCACTTCGGGAAGGGTTCCCCTCACAGGTTAGCACAGCGCGGCCCGGGCTTCGGCTGTCGGCGCTCAGTCCGTGAGCACGCCGAGGATCTCGTCCTCGCGCAGAATCAGATATTCCTGATCGTCGATTTTCACGTCCGAGCCAGCGTACTTTCCAAACAGGATCCGATCCCCGGGCTGGACATCGAGGGGCACACGCTCGCCGGTTTCGAGCAACTTGCCGTTGCCGATAGCGATCACTTCTCCTTGCTGAGGTTTCTCCTTGGCGGTGTCGGGAATCACGATGCCGCCCCGAACGGTTTCCGTTTCTTCCAGACGCCGAACCAGGACGCGGTCATGAAGGGGCCGGATGGTCATGGGCTGGACTCCTCCTTGCGAGTCATTTGCGGCGCGGGCGAAAGCAGACTTCCGGCGCCGTGTGCCACTATAGCCGCCGTTAGGGGACCTGTCAAGCTGCGCGCCGAGCCGTCTCAGGCGTCGGAACCGTAGGCCAGCAGAAAGCTCCTCGTTTCGGCGTGACCAGCTGCGAGAGCTCACTGGTTTGTGGCCCCTGAGACGGTTCCGTCGGCGCCCCACGAGGGGTTGTAAGCGCCTGGCCGGAGCTCGGCTGGCGCGGAGATGCAGTGCTCGGCCGGATTAGGGCTCCGTTACGCAACCTGCGACCGTTACGCTGGCCCGGCCGGCGCCCCAGTTGCCACTCCTCACCGTTGTAATCACCACGTCGGTATCACCGTCGGCATGGACGCGAAGCCACTGCCGCATCCGGATCATGTCGTAGTCGGTGGCCGAGATCCGCTATTAGTCGAGCCGAGAAGGAACCGAGAAATGGGTTGCTGTGATGCCGTGCAGCGTCGTCTGGAGTTCGACGAGCAGATTTTGTCCGAACGGCAGTTCGCCGTGGACCGACAAGTACTCGATAGCGAGCCGCTTGCCCGCGGGCACCCGGAATGAGGCGCTGTTCTTTCGCGCCCCCAAGCTGATTGTCAGCTCCCGTTGAAAGGGCCGACAAGCGGCTCGGCCGGTTCGAGCGCGGCCCTCGAATGGCGGACTCGCGTCCGCTGGGTGATGACCCGGCACCAGCCCCAGGGCCGTCAGGGCGCTCAGAGCCGTCCAGAACGTTCTCACCGCCCTCACCTCCTCGTGCCAATCATAGCCGCGGGGCCGAAGCCGAGTGCTGCCGCACGGGCCTTCCGACATGGGCGGCACTGCCCCGCCCGGGCCCGATCCTCCGGCTAGTCAGCGTGCCGCCGGGGCTCGCCGACGAGCTCCGGAGCAAGCGTCTCCCGCAGATCGAAACTCTGGCAACTGATGTGCAACAGCGACGCGTGAGGGTGATATGGCGAGGGGCTTTGTCACGATTCTGATCGAGCGCTGCAAAGGGTGCGGGTTTTGTGTGGAGTTTTGCCCCACCAAGGTGCTGGCCATGTCCAGCGCCTTCAACTCCAAGGGCTACCATCCGCCGCATGTGGTAGCCCCCGAAAAATGTAGCGGTTGCGACCTCTGCGGCATGTTCTGTCCCGACTTTGCCATCTTCGGGTGGAAGTTGCGCAACGGCAAGGCGGTAGGAGGCGGCCGTGAGAGCTGACCCTCGGGGCGTGCTGACGGGCGTGCATTTCATGGACGGCGACCACGCCTGCTGCGAGGGTGCGCTGGCTGCGGGTGCGCGATTTGCCGCAGGCTACCCGATCACGCCCTCCACCGAGGTCGTCGAGCGGTTTGCCGCCCGCATTCCGACCATTGGGGGCGTTTTTATCCAGATGGAGGACGAGCTGGCGGCCTCGATCGCCATCCTCGGCGCGGTCTGGGCCGGAGCCAAGGCCTTTACGGTGACCTCCGGGCCGGGCTTTTCGCTCATGATGGAGCACGTGGGTCTGGCGGTCATGACGGAGACGCCGTGTGTGATCGTCAACGTGCAGCGCGGTGGCCCCTCCACAGGATTGCCGACCCTGCCGGCCCAGGGCGACATGATGCAGGCGCGCTGGGGTTCCCACGGCGACTATGAAATCATCGCCCTTTCGCCCAACTCCCCCCAGGAATGCTTTGACCTCACTGTCCGGGCTTTCAACCTGGCCGAGAAATACCGGACGCCCGTCATGTTCATGATGGACGAGGTCGTGGGGCACATGACCGAGAAGGTGGTCATCCCGCCGGCCGAGGAGATCGAGGTCTATCCCCGGCGCTACACGCGCAAGTCGCCCGGCGAGTACAAACCCTTCGAGCCGTGCGAGGACCTAGTGCCGGAAATGGTGCGCGCCGGTACGGGCTACCGCTTCCACATCACAGGCGTGACCCACGACGAGCGGGGCTATCCCTTGATCAATCCGGAAGCGCAGGACAAACTCGTTCGCCGCTTGAAAGAGAAGATCCGCCGCGCGGCCGGCGAGCTGGCCTTCTATGAAGAGGAGGGCACCGACGCGGCCGACGTGATTGTCGTGTCATATGGAATCACCTCCCGCGTGGCGCAACGCGCCATCGACCTGGCTCGGGCCAAAGGCATCCGCGTCGGCAAGCTGCGGCTGATCACCATCTGGCCCTTTCCGGATGAGAAAATCCGCGAGCTGGCCCGGCGGACCGGCGCCTTCGTGGTGCCCGAGCTGAACCTGGGGCAGATCGTGCGAGAAGTCGAGCGCGCCGCCGCCGGCGCGGCCCGCACCTACGCCGTGCCTCACGCCGGCGGAACGGTGCACCGGCCCGAGCAAATTCTCTCCGTCATCGAGGAGGCGGCCCGATGATCGAAACCGAGGATCTGGTCGAAGCTCCGCCGCAGAATCCCGTCGAGCCGTATCTGCGCACGGACCGGCTGCCGCACATCTGGTGTCCCGGCTGCGGCATCGGCACGAGCTTGAATTGCTTCGTGCGGGCGCTCATCGAGTCCAAGGAAGACCTGGACCGGCTGGCCGTCGTGTCGGGCATCGGCTGCTCGGGCCGCGTGGCCGGATACGTAGCGTTCGATTCCTTTCACACGACGCACGGCCGCGCCGTGCCCTTCGCCACTGGACTGAAGCTGGCCAATCCCGCCCTCAAAGTGGTAGTGTACTCGGGCGACGGGGATCTGTTTGCGATTGGCGGCAATCACATCATCCACGCTGCCCGGCGCAACGTGGACATCAAGGTCATCTGCGTCAACAACTTCCTCTACGCCATGACCGGCGGCCAGTCCGGCCCGACCACGCCGCCGAGCTCGATCACCACCACGTCGCCCTACGGCGGCTTCGAGCCGGCCTTCAACCTGCCGCATCTGATGGACGCGGCCGGCGCGGTCTATGTGGCCCGCTGGACCACGTTTCACGTGCGCCAACTGACGCGCGCCATGATCGAGATTCTCCACAAACCGGGCTTTTGCTTCATCGAGGTGCTCTCGCCCTGCCCAACGCTGTACGAGCGCCGCAACAAGCTCGGCGACGGCCTAGACACCATGAAGTATTACAAGGAGAAGAGCAAGATCCGCCACGGCGCGCCCACCAGCGAGGTGGCGCTGGACAAACGCGGCGAGATCATCGTGGGCAAGTTCGTGGACCGCAACCGGCCGGAGTATCTGGAGCTGATGCGCGCGCAGCACCGCGCCCAGCTGGGAGACCGGTTCGTGGAGGCGCCGGCATGCCTCTGCGATTGAGCGAAATCCGCATCGCCGGCTTCGGCGGCCAAGGGGTGATCCTATCGGCCACGATCATCGGCAAAGCGGCCTCGATTTATTCCGGCGGCCACGCGGTCATGACTCAAGCCTTCGGACCGGAGTCCCGGGGCGGCTCCTCGAGCGCCCAAGTGGTGATTTCCGATGCGCCCATCCTTTATCCCTACGTGACGCGCACCGACGTGCTCGTGGCGCTGTCGCAAGAGGCCTACACGCGCTTCCTTCCGGAGCTCAAGGACGGCGGCACGCTCATTGTGGAGCGCGATCTGGTGCGCCTGCACGACGTGGGCCGGGGCATCCGTGTCTACGGCGTGCCCGCCACGCGCCTGGCCGAGGAACTGGGCCGCCGCATGGTCATGAACGTGGTCATCGTGGGCTTCTTTGCCGCCGTGACGCAGCTTCTCGAGCCCGACGCGTTGCGCCGCGCGGTCGAAGATTCTGTCCCGGAGGCCCTGCGCGAGCTCAACCTCCGCGCCTTCGAGAAAGGCTTCGAGCACGGGGTGGCCTCGGTTCCTCTGGAGAGACCGGAGCCGGAGGCGCTGCCGCAGTTGTTGGGCGGCTAAGCGGAACCCGAGATCCGGCTCGCGGCGCCTCGGCAGCGGGCTGTGTCGCATCTTCGCTGTTCGATCGGTACGAAGGTGCGCTGGCCGCGGCCGGGCGATCTTCTGTTCGGGATCCTCCAGCATCTCCTGCCACTGCGCCAGCCAGCCGGCCGTGCGCAAGATGGCAAACAGCACCGTGAACAGGTCCGGGTTGAAGCCCATGGCTTGGTGGATATGCCGGAGTAGAAGTCCACGTTGGGG
>JANWXD010000020.1 GCA_025055455.1 Bryobacteraceae bacterium | reverse complement strand
CAAAGGCCCGGACGGCACCTTTTTGGACGGGTGTCCCTGGGACGCCATCGAGATGGTGCCCATCGAAGAGGTGGAGGTGCGCCTGGGTTACCGCATGCCGGTGTGATCCGCTGGCGCCGGCTCCCGAGCCGTCGCGCGCTCGCGTCTGTGTCATAATTCACAAGCGTTTCAGTTAAGCTTGCGGCGAAGGGCTTTGCGGAATCTCGGGAAAGCCGGCTGACGAGCCGATGGTACTGAGGAGCACAAGGAGGAACGGTCTTGGGAGGGGCGGAATGCTCTGATTCAAGGCGGCGTAGTGTCCGAATCGGAGTGATCTCGGGAGCGTCATGTTGGGCGGCATACGCTTCGGTGGAGGCCTTCCTGGCCGGGGTGGCGCCGCGGCTGCTGCCCGAGGGCTACATGCGGCCGCTGCACAACTGGCAATTCGCCGTGTTCGCCTTCGCGATCTGGGTGATCGGAGGCGCTCTGCTGGGAGGCGTCCTGGGGCTGCTCGCGTGGCTGCTGCGTCGCAGGCCCCCGTTCGGGCTGGCGATTCGGCCCGGTTTTCTGCCCTCGTGCGCGGCGCTGAGCGTTACCGCGGCGCTGGCGGTTCACCTGAGCCGGCCGCATGCGCGTGGGGAGCTCGGAGTTTCCGCGCTGGCGCTTTGCGGCCTTGTGGCGGTCGTTCAGCTTGGCGGCGCCGTCTCCGAGACTTGGGCCCGGCGCACGGCCGTTCTGGCCAACCCTTGGGCGGCGAGCGCTACCATACTCGGGTCGCTGTGGGTGGCTGGTACGTTTTTGTGGCAAAGCGGGGAGCTTGCGCGGTGGCTGGGGGCCGGAGGCGTTCTCGCCGCCGTGGGGTTGTTGTCCTGGCTGACGCTGAGCGGGTTGCGACGGATTACCTCCGCTCCGTCTCTGGTTGGCCACGCCCTGTTGACCTGTGCTGCGTCGCTGGTCGTGCTCGGAGCCGCGACTTATCCACCGACGCGGGCGTCCCTGAGGAACCTTGATACGGGACCTTTTGCTGCCGGGGTCGAGCGACCGAATGTGGTGTTGGTCGTCTGGGACACGGTCCGAGCGGACCATCTGTCTCTCTACGGCTACGAGCGAGATACGACGCCGTTTCTACGGGAGTTCGCCCGCGGGGCGACGGTTTACCGGAGAGCCTGGAGCACGGGGGACATGACCTTGACGAGCCACGCCTCGATGTTCACGGGGCTGTACGGAAGCACCCATGGGGCGCACCTGGCCGACCCGAGCGAGAGGCCGGAGGGGGACTTTGGTTCACCGCTCGCCGACCACCACGCCACGCTAGCCGAAGTGCTCAGCGCGGCGGGGTATTTCACGGCCGGGCTGGTGGCCAATCACATATATTTGAGCGAGGCCTATGGGCTGCATCAGGGTTTTCGCTTTTACGAAGTCAGCGCGCCGTTCTGGGGCAAGCCTCAGCCGTTCTTGCTCCGTCAGCCCCTGCGGACGAGACTCGTGCGTAGGTTCAGGCCGGGTGAGGAGGATCGTGAATACAGCAGTGCCCGTGAGCTCAATCGCCGGGCGTTTGCGATTCTGGACCGCCTAGCGTCGCGGCAGCCATTCTTTCTGTTTCTCAATTACATGGATGCGCACGGGCCCTATACGCCGCCGGCGCCGTTTGACCGGATGTTTCCGGGGGCCGCGCAACGCATCAGGCACGGCTTCACCGACCCACTTGTAGAGGTCCTGTCAGGCAGGCGGGCCCTGAGAGCTGACGAGAGGGCAGATCTTATCGCCCGGTACGATGGTTCCATTGCATTTCTCGATTCCGAGTTGCGTTCTTTGGTCGAGAGATTGCGGCGGCTCGGCTTGTACGACCGCACTCTGATTGTGCTGACTTCGGACCACGGAGAAGCCTTTGGAAGGCGCGACCACCTCAGCCACGGCATGTCGGTGTACGAGGACCAGTTGAGGGTTCCGCTCGTGATCAAGTACCCGGGGCAGCGGGATGAAGCAACGGTCGAGCAACCGGCGAGTTTAGTGGACATATTCCCGACGGTGCTCGAAGCCGTTGGGGCACAACTTCCCCGGCGGGTCGAGGGTATCGCTCTTCAGCGGTCGGGCGCAGCAGGTACACGAGCCTTGTATGCGGAATCCTATCCGAACGCATTCGCCTTGCGGCTCCATTCGCGCTTCCGGCGCGTGGAGCGGGCCGCGATTCGGTGGCCGTACAAGCTGATCGTGGACAGTCGGGGGAAACGGGAGCTGTACAATCTGGAATCCGACCCTACCGAGACGCGAGACCTGTATTCGCAAGAACCGGCCGTGGCGGCGTCGCTGCTGGAGGAGCTGGAGCGTCGGCTTTCGGGCGCGCGCCGCGGCCCGGCGGGGCGTTTGGATCCCGAGCGGCTGCGGCGACTTAGGTCGCTAGGATACACGCAGTGACTCGGGCTCTTGCGCCATGGGGGTGCGACCCGCCCGTCACTGGGTCTTGGAGGGCTTTGAATACATAGGCATTGACTCCGATCCAGCGAGAATCGCACTCGCACGTGCCGCCCTGCCGCAAGGGCGGTTTTACGTTGAAGATGCGCGGTGCCTTTCGCCTGGACTTTTGAGGGGCCGATATTTTTTCCTACATGGCGTTCTTCATCACCTGAATGATGCCGATTGCCGAATGATTCTAAACAACGTTTTAGAAACGCCGCGCGCTAAGCTCGCTGTGATCGAACCCTATTTTCCGAAGTCTCGAATCCGCCATCCGCTATGGAGCATGGCCGCTTACCTCGATGAAGGCAAATGGATAAGAACCGAAGAGGCCTGGAGGGAGCTGTGGCAGCCATGGCTTCGACATATGAGAAAGCGCAGCATTTGGCCGCGATGGCCTGTACAATTTATCGACGCCCTTCTCTTGTCGGGTGAAGATTGGGCTTGCGATTGAATTGCACACTGGGAAGGACACGGTTCCGGCTTGGCGACTAAGATAACCTGCAGGCGGTGCTGCGGTGGTCGCTGGCTAGCCGGCCTTAGCGGCCTGGCGACGGCTGCGCCACTGGCATGGCTGATCGGCCAATTGCAAGGACTTTTTCAGGCCCCGGAGCAGCGTGTCGTTGCGACCGCTATCGGATTGGGACTTGTCCTCCCGTTGCCTGCAACCGTCTATCTTTTGCGGCGGCGAAGCCGTGCGGAGCCGCGGGACGTGGCGTTGTTGCTGATGATTGGGGCAGCGATCGTTCTCTGCGCGATATGGCTGTACGTGAATGTCGACGCGATTTTGTTCCCAGCCGACATATTGACGTGGTCGGAGAGCGATTTTGTAAATGATATTATTAAATTTCGTATCGGTTATCCCCTGTATACAGATCAGCGTAACAATGACTCGTTTGTATATCCGCCAGGCGCACAATTATTGACCTATGCGATATCGGTGCTTATTGGGAAATCTCAATCAATTCCGGCGTATCGGTTGATACGAACCGTTGCTGCACTGGCGGCGGCAGGCGCGGGTAGCTGAAGCGGTCAGGATCCAGGAACGTGACCTGAGCGTCGACGCGGCTCAGGGCGTCGGGGGGCTGCATATGCGTAGTTTGCCGTCGGCCCAACAGTGTGACATAATTCGGGGTAAGCAAAGGAGGGGCAGGAATGCCGGCAACCGTCGTGAAGCATTATCCGATGTCGGAGGGGATCACGACGCCCCGCAAGAAGCGGCCCAAGGAAATCGCCGTCATTACCGAATGCTGTACGGGCTGCGCCGGCTCGCCCGCTTGTATTCCTTACTGTCCCGTGGCCGAATGCATGTACTGGGTTCCGGACGAGGAGCACCCTCCCTTCGGGCGCGTCGAAGTGGACCCGGAGTTATGCATCGGGTGCAAGAAGTGCACCAGCAAAGGCCCGGACGGCACCTTTTTGGACGGGTGTCCGTGGGACGCCATCGAGATGGTGCCCATCGAAGAGGTGGAGGCGCGCCTCGGTTACCGCATGCCGGTGTGAGGTGCTGGCGCCGCCCGCAGGCCTCGCGCGCTCGCCTGTCGTTCGAGCTGGCGGCAAGAGACTTTCCCCAGTTTTCGTAAAGGCGGCTGACGGGCCGAGAAGAGGAACGCTCGTCGGAGGCGCAGAATGCCCTCGTTCTGCCGGACGCAGGGTACCCACGGGAGCGATCCTCCGGGCGTCGTCTTCGGTATAGGCCTCAGTGGAAACGTTCCGGCCGGAGCCGCGCCGCGCCTGCTGCCTGACGGCTCCATACGCTCCCTGAACATCTGGCACCTCACGGTGTTGACCTTCACGATCTGGGTGATCGGAGGAGCTCTGCCTGGAGGAGTCCCGGGCTGGTGACTGGGTTGCTGCGTCGCAGGCGCCCGTTCGGGCTCGCAGTTCGGCCCGGTTTTCTGCGCTCGTGCGCGGCGCTCAGCGCTATCCCGGCCCTGACGGCTCACCTGAGCTGGACGCATCGGCAAGGGGAACTCGGGATTGCGGCGCTAGCGCTTTGCGCTCTGATGGCCGTCCTTCACCTTGGCGCCGCCCTCTCCAAGACATGGGCCCTGCGCACGGCCTTTCTAGCCGCCCCCGGGACGGCCGCGGTCTTGCTAAATCACCCTGGGTGACTCTTGCGTTTTTCCGGCAGGCGAAGCAACTTACAGGGGCTGTAGCGGGAGGCGTTCTTTTTGTGGTCGGCTGGCTGTCCTGGGTAACGCTAAGCCTATTGCGGCGGATTAGTAATTCGCTGCCATGGCCCGTGAAATGCCCAGCCGCCCCGATCACTCCGGCGAGCTTGGCAGCGTGGTCGGTCGGCGGCGAACTCACGTAGCCATCGGGCCGCGGGCCCGGGTCGGCCTAGTGCATCTTCGGTTACCCCCGTACACACTGGGGTGGCCGAAATGTCACGCCTTCTGAATGCTTCTCCGTGCTTCGAAGTCCGCCTGCCCAGAGTGCGTACAACCCAGTTATGAGATGAGAGTTCCGCTCGTAATCGAGTACCCGGGGCAGCGGCAGGGGGCTACGGTCGAGCACCCGGCGAGTTTGTTGGACATATTTCCGACGGCGCGCGAAGGCGTTGTGGCGCAACTTTCCCTGTGGTCGAGGATACCTTCCCTCAGCGGTCCGGCGCAGCGGATATGCAAGCCCCGTATGCTGAATCCCATCCGCGTGCATTCGCCTTGCCACTCCGTCCGCGCTTTCGGTGCGTGGAGGGGGCCGTGATGCGGTGGCCCTACAAGCGGATCGTGGAACCGAGCGGCAAATGGTAGCTGCACAATCTAGAATCCGACCCCAACGAGATCCGAAATCTGTATTCGCAAGAACCAGCCGTATCGGCGTCGCTTGTGGCGGAGCTCGAGCGTCGCGTTTCGGGCACGCGCCGCGGCGGGGTCTGCGGATGCTGAGCGGCTGCGGCGGCTGAGATCGCTAGGATAGGCGCAAGGATCAGCGCTTTCGGGCTGTGGGGATGCGACCCGTGGGGAGCCGGGCGGCAGATTGGGTGATCGGATGCGCGAGAGTTCCCCTGGTCATGCCCACCGTCTGGCTGGCTCGGCGCGTGGACTCGGCTTTCCTGATCCTTAGCGGCGCGTCGCAGCAATGCTGCTTGCGTTCCCGCTTCCGCTCCTGGTGCCTACCCTGGCCGATGTCGTCAGGCGACGGTGGAACCCCAGCCCCGACCAGCGGCGTAGCCGCCCGGCTGCCGTGGTCTTGCGCGGCACCTGGCTCTATCGCACCCTTCCTGCGATCTCGCTCCCGGCGGAGATTTTCATCTGGTCGCCGAACCACTCTTGGGAGGACATCGTCAAGTTCCGATCCAGATATCCGCACGACGCTGACCAAGTTTTAGCACGTATAGGACCTCTCCAGGACGCGAAAATTCCTCCGGCGTTTACATACCGCTGATTTTTGGTTATGATCAGTTGCTGTAGCCCAAGGTGAGCGGATCCGCAGGAAGCCTGTTGGGAACTATACCGTGAGGTCTAGCGGATCCCCACCGAATGGGCTATAAAACCTTTTACGCAGGACGATAGTCGTTTGATGAGGTGTGTGCTCGTGTCCAAATCTGGAGCCGGCTGAGGGATCAAGCGGGTTGAAATCACTGTGATGCCAGCTGCACGGCCGCGTGGGGAGACGGCTCGGAAATTGGTTCCAAAGGAGCTCCGAGTTTGACGAACGCTGTGAGGTCCCAGGGAGAAAACCTTATTTCCCCCCAATTGCTGGATCGCTTGGCCTGTCCGCGCTGTCATGGCGCCTTGGCGCAATGGGATTCCGGACTGCGCTGCGGAATCTGTGCGTCCGAGTATCCCCCGGAGGACGGAATCGTGGACTTCCGGGTGGTTGCGAGTCGATCCGGGGCGGAGGATTGGACGGATCACTGGGCGGAGGGCCGCCAAAGCAGGCGGATCCAGCGCTTCTTCAGCTGGTACCGCAAGGTAGTGTTTTCCCGGGCAGTGCAACACTATTGCGACCGTTACTTCGCCGAGCGTGGGGTCTTCTTGGAGGCGGGATCGGGGACCTCGGAAACCTCAATGCGACTGAACAAATTTGGCGGCAGCCGCATCCTGGTGGCCCTGGATATCGTCCCCTCGGTGTTGAAACGCTGCCATCCGATCATGGATGTGCGGCTGGCCGGCGACATATTCCAACTGCCCTTCGCCAACTCGAGCCTGGACGGGCTGTGGAATGTGGGCGTGATGGAGCACTTTACGGAATCCGAAATCGACCTGATTCTTTCGGAGTTCCGGCGTGTTCTTAGGCCTCAAGCGCCGATGGTTCTCTTTTGGCCGGGAGTGGACTCGATTCCACAGAAGCTGCTGGCGCTCGTGCAGGGCGCAGTGCACATCGCGGGGCGCCGAGATTTCCGGTTTCATCCCCCCGAAATTTCACAGCTCCGGTCGCTTCGTCACGGACGGGAGATTCTCGAACGTAACGGCTTCGAAGTGCGACATTTGGCGTTCGGCGTGCGGAGCCTGTTTGCCTTTAAAGTGCTCGTCGGATGCCCGGCCGGCCGCGCGAGTCCCCTCGAAGCATTGCCGAGGCACATGGATGGAGCTTAGCACGGCAAATTGGGCCTTCGCGCGACAGGAAGCGGGCAGCTATGTACCGGACTTAGCCGGCACCAACCTGGCCGTGATCAAATTTTATTTTCCGAAATCTGTAATCTGCTTAGAGCATTGTCGGCTACAAACAAGGAGGCAACTGGACTTATGGAGACCCTTCTCTTGTGGGGCGACGATCGGGGTCGCCATCGAATGGTGCGCCAGGAAGGCTAATGTTCCGGCTTGGCGACTGAGATGACCTGCAGGCGGCGCTGCGGTGTTCGCTGGCTAGCCGGCCTTAGCGGCCTGGCCACGGCTGTGCCACTGGCCTGGCTGATCGGCCAATTGCAAGGACTTTTTCAGGCCCTGGAGCAGCGTGTCATGGCGACCGCTATCGGGTTGGGACTTGTCCTCCCGTTGCCTGCAACGGTCTATCTTTTGCGGCGGCGAAGCCGTGCGGAGCCGCGGGACGTGGCGTTGTTGCTGATGATTGGGGCAGCGATCGTTCTCTGCGCGATATGGCTGTACGTGAATGTCGACGCGGTTTTGTTCCCAGCCGACATATTGACGTGGTCCGAGAGCGATTTTGTGAATGATATTATTAAATTTCGTATTGGATACCCCCTGTATACAGATCAGCGTAACAATGAATCGTTCGTATATCCGCCAGGCGCACAATTATTGACCTATGCGATATCGGTGCTTATTGGGAAATCTCAATCAATTCCGGCGTATCGGTTGATACAACTTGTGTATGTTTTCGTCGCGGTAGTAATCGCGGCAGATTGCGCTTCTAGAATCAGCAGAATGAGCGGAACTTTGGATGCCGGGCGGCAAGGGTCCCTGTGGGGCCTGCTGGGGTTTCCGGTGTTGTTTCTGGCGGGGACGAACGCGCTGACGAATCCGTTCACGCATAACCTTCACAATGATGCGTTAGCGTTGGCGACGTGCGCGTTGGGGTACTGGGTGCTGCTTCGGTACGCGGATTCGCGGGGATGGCTGTGGCTGGGGGCGATGGTCGTGTTGCCAGCGGTGGGTTTTGTGGTGAAGCAGAGTCTGCTGGTATGGCTGGCTTTGTTCGGGCTGCACCTGGCGATCTTCGATCGCCCGCGGAGTTGGCGGCGGGTAGTGTTCGTGGTAGTGGGAGGAGGGGCGTTGGTGGCAGCGGTCGTTGCGGCGGGCTATTGGCTTTGGGGTGAGCCGTTTCGGTACTGGATTTTCACGGTACTAGCTGGCAGCGGAGTTTCGGTTCTCCGGAGCTTCCGGCACCTGATCACGGTGTGGCCGTATGTCGCCGTGGGTCTCGTGGCGGGCTGGGGCTTGCTGCGTGGCGAGGGCGCCAGCCGGCTGGCCGGGCCTTGGCTGGTATGGTTACTGTTGACATTGACGGAGGTGTTCTCCAGTGGTATCGCGTGGATGACCAATCACATTGGGCCCGGTTCGTTGCTGGCGGCATGCTGGTTGTTGGCCTTGTTACATCGTGTGTGGGCGAGCCTGATCGGCCGAGCAAGAACCGCAGCCCGCGGACGGGCGTGGTTTCGGGCGGCAGTCGTGGTCGCGGCGCTTTTGCTTCTGTTTGGAGGATTGGGTTTCATCCGTGTTCCGCTGCCAGCCATCCCGCAAGAGGCCTACCGTTATGTGGCGGAGATTGAGCAACAATTCGCCGCAGGTTCACCGGCAACGACTCTGCTCGATGTAGGCTCCTGGGTGTACTTGCCGCACGGCATTGTGATGAAGGACCGGGGGCCCTGCATGGGCGATCGGGGCTATGGCGGTACTGGCGATTTTGGGGGGATCCTGGAACGCCTCCACAAACGCTACTATCGGAAGATCCTGATCCGAAGGTTGCACTCGCCCGATTTCTGGTATGACCATTATTTGTGGCCGAACTCGAGCGGCATCCGAAAAGCGTTGTTGAGCAATTATCGGGAAGTGGGGAAGATCGCGCCGGGCTGGCCCGTAACTCCCGACTCGCCGGCGCCGTATCTACTGGACGAAATCAGCATTCTGGTGCCGAAGTAAGTACTTTCTCGAAGGGGGAATGTGTGTCCAAGGCCCGGGAAGGCGGACAGAGGAGCGAGGAGCCGGTTCTGATCACCGGCGGGGCGGGCTTCATTGGATCCAATCTTGCGGATTGCTACCTGAGCCAAGGGCGGAACGTTGTCATCCTGGATAATTTCTCTCGCCGGGGCAGCGAGGACAACGCCGCTTGGTTGTTGAGCCGCTACGGCGGGAAGCTTAAGGTCATGCGGGCGGATGTCCGTGCGGAGGGCGCCTGGCAAGACGAGATCGCCCAGGCAGGCGTGGTGTTCCACTTGGCGGCGCAGGTGGCCGTAACCACGTCGGTAGCCGACCCGCGCACCGATTTTGAGATTAACGCCCGCGGCACGCTGAACGTCTTGGAAGCGGCCCGAGCGGCCCGCAGCAAGCCGGTGGTCATCTACAGCTCGACGAACAAGGTCTATGGCAGCCTGGAAGCTTGCCGAGTTGTCGCCGAAGCCAGCCGCTACGTGTTGGCGGACCTGCCCGAGGGGATCCCCGAGACGTACCCGCTCGACTTCCAGTCGCCGTACGGGTGCTCGAAAGGGGCCGCCGATCAGTACGTGCTCGATTACGGCCGCGTCTACGGGTTGAAGACAGTGGTTTTCCGCCAGTCGTGCATCTACGGCCCGCGTCAGTTCGGTCTGGAAGATCAAGGCTGGGTGGCGTGGTTCGCGCTCCGCGCCCTGGCGGGTTTGCCGATTACCATTTACGGGGACGGCAAACAGGTGCGCGACGTTCTTTACGTAGACGATTTGTTGGCCGCCTTTGAGGCTGCGGTGCGACGGGCCGATGATGTGGCGGCGCAAGCTTTCAACATCGGTGGCGGGCCGGAGAATACATTGTCTTTGAGGGAGCTCATCGCAATGCTCGAGGCGGAGCTGGGCAGACCCGTGCCCCACTCGTTCGAGCGCTGGCGCCCAGCGGATCAGCGGGTATTCGTGAGCGATATTCGCAAGGCTTCCGCGCTGCTGGGCTGGAGACCGAGGGTGAGCGTGCAGGACGGCATCCGGAGACTCCTCCGCTGGTTAAAAGATCACTGGGAACTGGTTATGCCCGAAGGGACGCAGCCCCGTGCGCCGCTGCCTGGAGGCGCGTGCCGATGAAATCCGTCAGCCTTGTGATCCCCGCGCAGAACGAAGAGGCCACCCTACCGTGGGTGCTTGAGGACCTGCAAACGGTTCTGCCGAAGCTGAACGGATACCGCTTCGAGGTGATCTGCGTGGACGACCACTCTACGGACCGCACGGCGGAAATCGCCTGCTCGTTCGGGGCCACAGTGGTTCGTAACACGGGCAAGCCGGGAAAAGGCATGGCCTTGCGCGCCGGCTTTAGCCGCGCCACCGGAGACATCCTGGCGATGATGGATGCCGATTATTCGCACCGGGCCGAAGAGCTGCCGCTGTTGCTCGAGGCCCTGACTGACGGGGTGGGCCTTGTCATCGGCTCTCGCGTGGTGGGCGGCAGCGAGGAGTACACCCACATTCGGGCCCTGGGTAATGTATTTCTCAGTGCGGCGCTGGGTCTGTGCACCGGGCGCTATCTTTCCGATGCATTGAATGGATTCAAGGTGTTTCGGGCCGAGATATTCCGGGACTTCCGCTACACTTCCACCGCCTTTGAGATCGAAATCGAAATCATCGCCAACACGTTGCGGAAAGGGTACCGCATCGTCGAAGTGAGCAGTCACGAACGGGCGCGCGCCGGCGGGGAGATGAAATCCAGGGTGGTTCGGCACGGAACGCGATTCCTGTTGCGAATCCTGTGGGAGGGGCTGCGCGGGGTTAGGCCCAAGCGCGTCTCAGGATGAGTTCGGCCTCGCCTGGACAATGCGAAATGAGCAGGTTGCGCGACAACCCGGTCGTCATCTTGGGCGCCGGGCCGGCGGGCCTGGGGGCGGCCTTCCAGCTGGCTCGCCGGGGATTCCCGGTGACGGTCGTCGAGCGGAGCGCAGCCGTCGGAGGCAATGCGGGCAGCTTTGAAATTGAGGGGCTGCGGGTGGACTACGGCAGCCACCGCCTGCATCCGTCCTGCGCTCCGGAGATTCTGGCCGACATCCGCGCCTTGCTCGGCGAGGATCTGCTCGAACGCCGACGGCACGGGCGGATCCGCCTGAGGGACCGTTGGATTCACTTCCCCTTGCAGCCGGTGGATGCTGTGCTGCACCTGCCGCCAGCGTTCCTCGTCGGAGTGCTGCGAGATCGCTTCACGCCGCGGAACAACTCCACTGTCGGTGACACCTTTGCCTCGGTGCTCGAGCGGGGCCTCGGGCCCACCATCTGCCGCGAGTTCTATTTCCCCTACGCCGAAAAGATCTGGGGCCTGCCTCCCACGGAGATCGACGCCGAGCAAGCCCGTCGCCGCGTCGGCGCCCGGTCGTTCGCGAAGCTGCTCGCCAAACTGCGGAACGCCATCCCGGGACTCCGTCCCCCCGGCAGCGGCCGTTTTTTCTACCCGCGCCGGGGATACGGTCAGATCAGTGAAGCGTATCGCCAGGCCGCCGAACAGGCCGGAGCGCGCGTCTTGCTTCAGTCCCCGGTCCAGAGGATCGTGATCAACGGGAACCGCGTCGCCGGCGTGGTCTGCTGCGGCGCCGGTCGAGGAGAGATCCCGGCGCAGCACGTTTTCTCCACCATCCCCCTGCCGTTGTTGGCGCGACTGGCGGATCCGCCGCCGCCGAGCGAAGTGCAGGAGGCCGCCGCGGCCTTGCGGTACCGCGCGATGATTCTGATCTATTTGGTGCTCGAAGCCGATCAATTCACGGAATATGACGCGCACTACTTCCCGGAGCGGGAGATTCCCATAACTCGCCTCTCGGAGCCGAAAAACTACGGGCTGGCGCATCCGCCCGACCGCACGGTGCTGTGTGCGGAACTGCCCTGCTCGACGGAGGACGCGGTGTGGTCGGCGGCCGATTCGGAGCTCGCGGCACTAGTTCAGGACGCGCTGGGCGCGGCAGGGCTGCCGCTCCGCGTTCCGATCCGAGCCGCAGCTGTCCGCCGCCTGGAGCAGGCATACCCGGTGTACATGTTGGGATTCCGGCGGCACTTCGACGTCTTGGACGCCTGGGCCTCGCAGCTCGAGGGCTTGGTCAGCTTCGGGCGTCAGGGACTGTTTGCCCACGACAACACCCACCACGCTCTGGCGATGGCTTACGCTGCCGCCGACTGCTTGACCGCGGCCGGCGAGTTCGACCGCGAACGCTGGGCGCAGCACCGCCTTCGTTTCGAAGAGCACGTCGTCGAGGACTGAGGCGACCGCCATGAATGCATCCGGGGACCCGAAGCCGGCTGCGGAGTTAGAGCTGGCTGTGTCCGGGGCCTCGCGTCTGGCCCTCGTCGTCTCCGCCATGCGCCCGTACCAGTGGTTGAAGAACCTGTTCGTGTTCGCCCCGCTGCTGTTCGGCCGCCGGCTGATGGACATCGAGGCGATCGGGCGATGCGCGGGCGCAGCCGCGATCTTCTCGTTGTTGTCGTCGGCCATCTATCTCGTCAATGACGTGGCCGATGCCGAGCGCGACCGGCTTCACCCCGTCAAGCGTTTCCGGCCGGTGGCCTCCGGCGCGCTCCCGGCGAACGTCGCGCTGGGAGCGGCCTTGGTCTTGGCTTCCGCATCTCTGGCTGGAGCCTTCTGGCTGGACCCGTGGCTGCTGGGGGTGGTTTTAAGCTACGGCCTTCTCATGGCCGGCTACAGCGCGGGTCTGAAGCGCCTTCTGGTACTAGACGCAATGGCAATTGCCGCTGGGTTCGTTTTGCGAGTCGTCGGGGGGGCGGTGGCCGCGGGCGTGGAGGCTTCCCACTGGCTGATCGTTTGCGCCTTCCTGCTGGCTTTGTATCTGGCATTCGCCAAGCGCCGCCAGGAGCTGTTGTTGCTCGGCGAGAACGCAAGTCAGCACCGCTCGGTACTTGCGGGCTACAGCCCGGCGTATTTGGACCAAGTGACGAACATCCTGCTGGGCTGCGCCATCGTCTCTTACGCGCTCTACACGGTGGCGCCGGAAACCATTGCTCGGTTCGGAACGGACCGGCTGATCTACGGAACCGCCTTCGTCATCTACGGCCTGCTGCGCTATCTCGCGCTCGTGCAGCAGGGCCGCGCGGGGGAAGACCCGAGCTGGGCCGTCTTGAACGACAAGCCGTTGATCGCCGCGGTAGTGGGCTGGGCTCTGTTCAATGCAGTGGTCATTTACACGGCCCGATAGTTCCCGAGGCGGGCTGCTATAATAAGGGCCTTTTTATGTCCTTTTCCGTCGTCATCGCCTCCAAGGTGGAGCTGCATTTCCTCGAGCAGTGCCTGCGCTCGCTCGAGGGACAGGTCGCCGAAGCCCGGGCCGAGACGATTGTGGTGGCGGCCGGTCCGCCAGAGCGCGCCGAGCGAATCCGAACGGCATTTCCGTGGGTACGGGTGATGCATCACCCGGGACCGGCCACGGTGCCCCAGCTCAGGCGGCTCGGAGTCATGGCGGCGCAAGGCGAGCTGGTCGGAATTATCGAGGAACATTGCGTGGCCGAACCCGGCTGGATTGTCGAGGCGCAAGCCACCCACAGCTCGGGCCACTACGGGGCCGTGGGCGGGCCCGTGCTCGACAACGGCTATAAGCGGCGGCGCGACTGGGTGGTGTATTTCTGTGAATACAGCGGCTTCCTGCCGCCCTTTCCGGACCGCGAATACGCGGAGTTGAACGGCGCCAATATCGCCTACCGGCGCCGCGTTCTGCTCGAGCACGCGGATTTGCTCGAGAAGGGGTTCTGGGAAGCTGCGCTGCACCCGGTGTTGCTGGCGAAAGGCATCCGCTTCCGCGCCGCTCCCCGCATGCGGGTGCGGCATTGCGGTCCGTTTCCGTTTGGTTACTACCTGAGGCAGCGGTATCTGTTCAGCCGCGCTTTCGCCGGGGCGCGCCGGGAGTTACTTGCTCCGCAGAGCCGCCTGGCGTATTTGGTGGCGGCGCCGGCGGTGCCGTTGCTGTTACTGCTGCGCATGGCCCGGCGTGTAGGGCACGACGCACGCCTGAAGCGGGAGTTCGTGCGAACCCTTCCCTGGATCGCGGTGGCGCTGACGGTCTACGCGGCCGGCGAATGGGTGGGCTATGCGGCGGGCCCTGGGCAGGCCCTGTTGGAGGTGGAGTAGCCCGCCATGCCGGTGGAGCCCGTGGCCTGCACGCTTTCGGTGGTCGTGGCTATGGTCAGCGACACGACCGACGCCTCCTACGACTGCTCGCATCTTGTCCGTTGCCTGGAGGGATTGCACAGTCAGAAGGGCCCTCCGCCGATGGAAATTATCGTGCCCCACCACGCCCACATCCCTGCCATCGCGGACCTCAAACGGCGCTATCCCGCAGTGCGGTTCCTGCCCGTGGATGATCTTCCGCGCTACCGGGGCTTAGGACGCCGCCATCAGCATCACAATGAGTTGCGGGCACGTGGTCTGGCGGCGGCGCGGGGCGAAATCGTCTGCTTGATCGAAGACCACGCGCGCCCCCGCGAGGATTGGTGCGCTGCCATCGTCCGAGCCCACCAGAAGGACGTCGCCGGGGTCGGAGGCGCCATCGAGAATGGTTTAAGTACCACCCTGAGCTGGGCTGTGTATTTTTCAGATTTTGCCGCTTACCAGAACCCGGTGCCCGACGGAGAGACCGGGATGATCAGTGACGCCAATTCGTCCTACAAACGCGCCGCGCTGGAAGAGACCCGGGAGGTCTGGCGGGAGGCTTTCAACCAGGTGGCGGTGAACCAGGCGCTGCTGGCGCGGGGCAGGAAGCTGGCGATTTCATCCGAAATCGTCGTCTATCAGCAGCGTGTGCGGCTCGGGCTTTGGAGCGCGCTACTGGAGCGCTTCATCTGGGGAAGGCACTTCGGCGCCTCGCGGACCCAATGGGTACCCGCCTCGCGCCGGATCGTATACTTTTTGCTTTCCCCTCTGCTGCCCGCCGTCCTTATGGCCCGCATGGCTCGCACGACCTGGGCCCGCCGCCGCAACAGGGGAGCATTCCTGCGGGCACTGCCCTTAACCCTCTTGCTGACTTGTGCTTGGAGTTTGGGCGAAGCAGCAGGCTACCTGACCGGCGTAAGCGCAAAGCCGGATTCCTCAATCGGCCCAGCATCGCCCGGATCGTAGTCGAACGTTTATGGTACTATGTTGCGGACACGCCCTAGGCGCACAACGTGCTTCTTGAGGGGCCGGTGAACTTTCTTCACGTAACGACGTTCTATCCCCCTTACAGCTTCGGCGGCGATGCCATGCACATCTACCGGCTCTCGCACGCCTTGGCGGATCTGGGGCACTACGTCGAAGTGGTCCATTGCCGGGACTCGTACCACCTGTTGCATCCGACCGCCCCGGAAGTCGAGTTCCCGGAGCATCCGGGCGTGGTTCGCCGCGAGCTGCGATCTCGCTTCGGGGCGCTTTCACCGTTGCTGAGCCACCAGACGGGGAGGCCGTGGCTCAAAGGACGCCTCTTGCGCGACGTGCTGCGCCAGCGGCATTTCGATGTGATCCATTTCCACAATATCTCTTTGTTAGGTCCGGCGGTGTTGTGGCTCGACAATGCGGTCGGCCCTTCCGTAAAGATCTACACCACGCACGAGCACTGGCTCATCTGTCCCATGCACGTGCTCTGGAAATTCAACCGGTGGCCTTGCGAGAAGCCGCACTGCCTGCCGTGCGTGATCCTGGGCAAACGGCCGCCCCAGCTGTGGCGTTACACCGGACTCTTGCAGCGGGCGGCTCAGGCGGTGGATCAGTTCGTTTCGCCGAGCCGTTTTACGGCTCGAATGCACGCCGAGCGTGGCTTCCCGCGGCCGGTAGCCCATCTGCCCTACTTCATCGAACGGCGGGACAGCGAATGGAAGGATCCGGGTCCGCGGCCGCAGGAACGACCGTACTTTCTGTTCGTAGGCCGGCTGGAAAAGATCAAGGGTTTGCAAACGCTGATTCCGTTGTGGCGGTCGCTGCCCGAAGTGGATCTGCTTGTCGCCGGCACGGGGACTTACGAGGGGGAATTGCGAAAGATGGCCGCGGCGATGCCGAACGTCAAGTTCCTGGGTCCGCTTTCGCAAAAACAGCTGGGCGCTTTCTACGTGCATGCCGTCGCTGCGATCGTTCCTTCGATTACTTATGAAACGTTTGGCATGATCTCGATCGAAGCCTTTGCCCGGAAGACGCCGGTGATCGTGCGCGATCTGGGCGCGCTGCCGGAGCCCGTCGAGGATAGTGGGGGAGGGTTTGTGTATCGGACGGATGCCGAATTGTTGGCAGCGGTACGGCGGCTGGCGGCCTCGCCAGGCCTCCGCGATCAGCTCGGCGAGAAAGGTTATCAAGCCTTTCTCGAGTACTGGTGCACGGAGGCGCACCTAACTCAGTACTTCCGGTTCCTTCGGGAGGCGGCGGAGCGAAAGTTCGGGTCCGTGCCGTGGGAGGAGAATTCCCGCCTTTCCCCCGTGCCGTCGAGCCTCCTTGCCGGAAGGGAGCAAACGTGCCGGCCTTCCTGATTACGGGCGGAGCAGGTTTCATCGGCTCCCACTTGGCCGAAGCTCTTCTCGGCCTGGGCCACCGCGTGCTGATCCTCGACGACTTGTCCACCGGCAGCGTCCACAACATCGCCGGCTTCCGCCGCCACCCCCGCCTGGAATTCGTGCCGGAGAGTGTTCTGGCTACGCGCGCGCTAGCCGAGATGGCGGATGCCGCGGACATCATATTCCACCTGGCCGCCTCGGTCGGCGTTCTCAATATCGTCCACAGCCCGGTGGCCACCATCGAAAACAACGTGGCCGGCACGGAGGCGGTTCTGCGGGCGGCGTCCCACAAAAAAAAGAAAGTGATCCTGGCCTCGACGTCGGAGGTCTACGGCAAGAGTAACCATGCGCCCTTCCGCGAAGACGGCGACTTAGTCTTCGGTGCCACGACCAAGGCCCGGTGGAGTTATGCCGCCAGCAAAGTAATTGACGAATTCCTGGCGCTGGCCTACTGGCGCGAGCGGAAAGTTCCGACCGTCATCGTCCGGCTGTTCAATACGATCGGGCCGCGGCAAACCGGCCGTTACGGGATGGTGGTGCCGCGGTTCCTGTGTCAGGCACTGAGCGGCCGGAATCTGACCGTCTACGGAACCGGCCGGCAAACGCGTTGCTTCACCTATGTCTCGGACGTGGTGGAGTGGCTGTTGCGTCTGGCGGGCTCGGACCAGGCAGTGGGCGAGATTTTTAATCTCGGCAATCCGGAAGAAGTGACGATCGAAGACTTGGCGCGCCGTGTGATCGCCATTACGGGGGCGGCCGTGGGCATTGACTATGTCCCGTACGATCAGGCTTACGAGACAGGGTTCGAGGACATGGAGCGGCGCGTTCCGGATATCTCGAAAGTTGCTTCGCTGACCGGTTACCGTCCTCAGGTGCCGCTCGACGAAGCGCTCCGCAGGACGCGCGACTGGTTGGTGGCGGAACGAATTGCCGAAGGTACGGAGGAGTTTCGTTACGGACAAGGCCAATCCCGCGCCTGCTAACGCCTCGGAGACCACTGCCGTCGGAGAGTCCGAAACTACACTCGGCTCGTTGCGACGCGCGGGGAATTATCTCACCCTAAGCGCAGCGGAGGCCACCGGCAAGCTGTTTAACTTTGCCGCCTTCACCCATCTGGGCCGCACCCTCGGTCCGGAACAGTATGGACTTCTGGAGTTCACGCTGGCGGTGATGGCGTTCTTTACCCTCAGCGCGGATATGGGGCTTAGTGTCTGGGGAGCCCGGGAGGTCGCGAAGAATCCTCGGGCCGCGCAACGGCTGGTCGGCGAAGTGGTGTGGCTCCGGGCGGCGCTCTCGTTGGCTTCTGCGGCGATCGTCTTTCTAGGCATCCAATGGCTCCCCAAACCCCAGGCGGTCCGCTATCTTTTGTACCTCTATGGCGCAAGCTTGCTGTTATCGCCCCTGTTGGTGCAGTGGTACTTTCAAGGTCGCGAAGAGATGCATTGGGTCGCCGCCGCGTCCGTGGTGCGGAACGGCGTGTTTGCGGCGTTGGTGCTGGCTTGGGTGAGAGCCGAAACGCCTCTGTGGCGGGTCGGCTGGATCGAATGCGCGGCGGTGGCCGCGGCTGGGCTCTTGTGTGCGACTGTGGCGAAACGGCGTTTCGGTGTCTCGCTGTTCGGAGTTCTGCCACGCGGGAGCGCGGCCTGGAGGCGCCTGACAGAAGCTATGCCGATCGGCTTGGCGGAGCTCACCTGGGCTTCGATGTGGTATCTTTCCACCACAATGCTGGGGTTTTGGCGCGCAGACGCCTCCCTCGGCTGGTTCGGGGCGTCGCACCGTGTCGTGATGGCGCTCCATACGTTCGTCTGGCTGTATTTTTACAATTTGCTTCCGGCGATCTCCCGGGCTGCAGCATCCTCTGGAGTGCTGCCGGTGCTACTGACCGACTCGCTGCGCGTCACAGCCTGGGGCAGCCTCTCGGTGGTGCTGCTGGTTGGCTTGCCGGCGCATTTCGTGTTGCCGCTGGCCTTCGGAAGCGGCTTCGCAGGAGGCGGCTGGATGCTGGCTGCGTTAACCTGGATGATTCCGGTCACCATGTTGAGTGGCCACTACCGCTATTTGTTGATCGCCTCTGGTCTTCAGAAGTGGCTCTTGGCAAGTACCACCGCGGGCGCTTTGGCCGGCGCTGCCGGCGGGTTACTGCTCATTCCACGCTGGGGCGCTTCGGGAGCCGTGGTCTGCTTGCTGGGGGGCGCCGTGGTGGACTTTGCTTGCGCGTATGGTTTTGTACAGCGACGGCTGACGCGAATCCCATTTCTCCCCGCTGTGCGACGCCCCTTTGCGGCGTTGGCAATTTCGGCGCTGGCCTATGGGCTTGCCGCCGATCGCCTGAGCGTTCCGGCGGCCATGGCGATCTCTGCCGTGATTTACGTCGGGCTGGCGTTCCTTGCGGAACGAGAGCTGTTAGGCCGCTGCAGGACCGCTGCGCGGCCACAAAGGGAGTCGTGAACGGAGACGGCTCTTTGCGAGCGGCATGACTGGCAGCGATCGCAATTTCCGGGCGACTGCATGGCGCCTCTTTCTCACTTGCTGGCTGATCTACGTCTTGCATTTCGCCACGAACACTGTGCGCGAGATTTTTCTGGCTCTAGCTATCGGCGACCACTTCTCGTTCCGCGTGGACGAATACGCCGGACTGCACCCGGATCTGTTCGAAAAACCCGGCTACGGGTGGCACATCAACTCCAACCCCGGCGCGTCCATGGTGGCGGCGATACCGTACACACTGTTTCGCCCACTTACGGATCGGATCGTGAAGGAGGTAAACGGGCGGCGGGCGAGGTCGCCTGTAAACCGCCCGCCTTCCTATCATTCACCCCTGGCGATGGCGCGGGACTTCTATCGGGAGGCTTGGAAGCGGGGGTTCGACGTGAAGTTTGGCTTGGCGGCGTTCGTGATGCAGGCGTTCGCCATGGCTCCGATCTCTGCCGTCGCGGTGGTTGCGATGTTCTGGCTGTTGGGGCGATTGCTCGCCAACGAACGAACCGCCTTGTGGCTCGCGCTGCTGTACGCCTTCGGCACGCCGGTGTTCTTCCGCACCGGCACGCTCAACCACAACCTCATGTTGGGCCATTTCGCGTTCTTGGGATTTCTGGCATTGTGGAATCCGGGCGGCAGCCTCGCGCTGAGCACCCAGTGGCGGCACGCGCTGGCGGGCATGGCCGGAGGCGCGGCCGTATTGTTCGACTACGGGGGGGTGGTGCTCCTGGCCGGCCTGTTCCTCTATGCCACCGTGCAGCGGGAGCGTCGGTTGAGCGCATTCCTGGCCGGGGCGGCCGGTCCGATCTTACTGCTGTGGTTCTACCAGTGGCGCAGTTTTGGACATCCCTTCTACCCGGCGCAGCACTGGATGCCTCCGGTGCATTGGAGCGGCCAAGGTTACCAAGGGCTTACATGGCCCCATCCGGAGCTTCTGGTGGCTTCGCTGTTTGATTACCGCTATGGTTTGTTCACTAGCTGTCCCTTGCTGCTGGTGGGGCTGGTGCTGTTTTTATCGTCTCGCGGTCGCCTGGAGGTCCTCGGAAGGCGCGAGCTGTTTCTCATCATGGGAGTCAGCATCGGCACATGGTTGTTTTACGGAGGCGTGCATTACAGTCGGCTGCAATCGTACACAGGCGTTCGATATCTGACCGCCGTGCTGCCGTTCTTATATTTGCCCGTTTCTTTAGCGCTGCTTCGTCTATCCCCCCGGTCAGTTTATTTCATCGGCCTGCTATCCATAACGCAGGCCTGGTGCATGGCGATGTACCGTGAAGTGGAACATGGTTATGGCCTTCTGGAACCCCTGCTTCACGTATTCATAGGCGGTTTCCAGCTCCCGTGGCTCGTGGTTATGTCTCGCATCGAAGGCTTGGTGCCGCAATATATCGAGAACGGCTTCTCGCCCCTGCCGCTGTTCGTGTTCACCGCTGCCCTGCTGTATGGCATCTGGAGGAACTGGAAACCGCAAACATGAGGGAACAGGTTCTGACTTATGCAGCTCTTACGGCGGGTTTTGCTTCCTGGCTGGGGGCTGCGGTGGTTTCGCCAGCAGTTGTGGAGCGCTGGATACTTGGCGAGGCGACGGGGGCCCTGGGGTGGGGTCCCCTCCTGCTGCGGGTTACGCTGTTTGTAAACGGCTGCTGGCTCCTGACCGGCGCCTGGTGGCTGAGGACAGGGCGGTTCACGCTGACCGGTAGGGTTCTGAAATCCACACTGAGCCGGCGAGATTGGATCGCGCTCGGAATTCTGACAGCAGTTGCCCTTGTGCTGCGCGTGTATCAGCTGGATTCGACGCTCTGGCTCGATGAGATTGGAACTCTCCGGGATTTTGTCCGTCGGCCGTTCCGGGAGATTTTGACGTTGTTTCCACATGGCAACCAGCATATGCTGTACTCGCTGCTGGGGCGCATCTCGACGCTAGCCCTCGGAGAGAGCCCGGCAGCCCTGCGATTGCCGGCGGTGGCCTTTGGCGTCGCTTCGCTTTGGCCGTTGTTTTTTCTGGGTCGCAGGCTCCTCGGGACAAAATATGCGTTATTCTCATGCGCACTATTGGCCGTGTCGTATCACCACGTGTGGTTCTCGCAAAATGCGCGGGCTTACACCGCCTTGCTGTTTTTCGTCGTGGCGGCGACGTACTTCTGGGTTCACGCCCTGGAGACGGCGCAGTTTCGACAGTGGTTGGCGTATGCGGTGGCAACCACGGGGGGTTTTGCGGCGCACATCAGTATGGCATTTCTTACCGCGGCTCATGTCAGCTTCTGGTTGCTGGCTGGAGTCCGTCAGCGACGGCTGGAGTGGCGAGCGCTGGCTGCGTGGTCGCTGGCGGCGACGTGGACCTTGCAGTTTTATTCGTTGTCTTTGCCGCAGTTCGTGCGAGAGGGTATGCACGAGCCCTCGCCGCGGTCGGAGTGGAGCGATTTGACTTGGGTGATCGCAGAAACGCTGGCGAATCTCACTCGAGCCTTCACCGGGTCCTTGTCGGTAGCGCTGGCAGCGGTTGCGTTGGCATACGGCCTGTGGCGAATCTGGCGTCGCGAGCCCGCGGCGGGATTTTCAATGCTCGTCCCGATATTTTTGGTCGCCTTCACGTTCGCTGTACGCCAGCAGAATTTGTTTCCGCGTTACTTTTTCTTCGCGATGGGATTTGCGATCCTGTGCGTCGTTTCGGGCGCGGTTGAAATTCCGCGCAGATTGCTTCCCGGCGGGTCAGCTGCGGCGCATGAGAGGGCAGCGGTGCTGCTGCTCACCGCCATGGTTGTCCTTGCGGCCGTGATGGTGCCGAGATGCTACGAAGCGCCCAAGCAAGACTTTACGGGTGCGCGGGATTACGTGGAGGCGCGACGGCGGCCAGGAGAGGTCGCGCTTACAGTCGGTCTGGCCAATATCGCCTTGCCTGGTTACTACGCCCCAGCCTGGCATGGGGTGGAAACCGCGGAGGAACTGTATTTTTGGATCCAGTCGGGACAAGGGTTATGGCTCGTCTATACTCTCCCGACGCAGCTCCGGGGTTTCCATCCGGAGATGTGGCGATTGGTTGAAAACCACTTCCTCGTCGAGCGAAGCTTTGGGGGCACCCTGCGCGGAGGCGAAGTTTATGTGTGCCGGCTTCGCAGCGGTGCTCGATCGGAAACTTCGGTAGGAGAGCCACTCGAGACAGGGTTTTCGAACACTGACTAAAGCCGCCGCGGGAAGAAGGGTTCAGGACCGATCTAGTCGGCGCTGGCAAGCCAGCCCGCGAATTGCGGCGTAAAGGCCTCCGCTGAGCATCGCAAAAAAGAGGAAATCAAGGAAGTGCTCAAACACGTGCGAGGCCAGCAAGTAGCCGATCGGTAAGCCGTGCGGTGCAAATGGCGGCCGTTGGGCCAAGGCGAGCACATCGACGCGCGCCACCAGGAGCCATTGAGTCAGGGCCATGGTAAGGCTAATAGCGATGAGAAGCACGGAGGGAGGGGAGAGTTTCAGCCGGACGTGGCCGATCCCCGCGGCCCAACGTTCCGTGCCCAGAACGGCCGCCGCGGCGATAGGAACGGCGGTCAGCGGGTACGTGGCCAGCTCGCGGAGACTGTGCGCCAGCCAGCGGGGATTTCCAAACGCCGCAGCCCCGGGCCAGCTCCACCAGGTCATAGCGGCCGACAGCAGCGCGGCGGCAGCGAGCAGGAGCAGGCCAAGGTTCCGCTGGCTCCGCGTTTCACGCGCGCCGGCGGGAACGCCATGGCCGACGAAGCTCGTGACGATACCGATGACCGCGAGCGCCATGGGTATGTTGCTCAGCTGTAAGAGATTCCACGTGCCGCCCTTCGACGAGACCCCATCGCGTTCGATGCTCTGGAACAAGTAGTCGACAGTCCGTTGCCATCCCGCCAAATGGATCGCGGCGACGAAGGAAATCAGGACCAAAATGGAGGCGGCGGCGAGCAATCCCAGGCCGATCCGGCGTGCGCGCGAGGCCTCCGCGACTTGATATCCTGCCGTGTTCCAAGCGCAGGCTCCGGCCAGACAAAGGCTCAAGAAGACGACCGAGGGGGCGCAGCCTAGGAAGTGGTCGAAATAAAAAAGACTTCCGAGCAAGGTCAAGCGTCCGTTTTCGTGAACGACGGTGCTGAATAGCCAAGGCGTACCATGCCAGAGGCATAAATAAACATAGCTCACAAAGAAATAAATCGCCGGTGGTACAAGCAAACTGACGATTAATGTTCGGACTTCGAGCATTTGACCGCCTGAATATTCCTTCGTGAGTCGCATCTTTGGAACAACCCCGGGCGGGGAGCAGGCGCCTACTTGGGCGGTCCGGGAAGCCGCGGGCGGTCGTCGGGGCCCTTCGGACTCCGCGGCAGCGGTTGGGGCGAGGTAAAGATGCTATCCCCCGTGACGTCGCGAGGGTACACACGGACGGTGAGCTGGTCGGTAACAGTGTTATGTCCATCGCGAAGAGTGATCTGGAAGACGTAGAGCCCTGGAACGGTCAAGCCGGAGACCAAGCAAGAGGATTCTGAAGGAGTCGCCAGGCGCGGGGACGCTCCCGCGGGGTGGGCCGCGACCTGCCATTGGAATCGGACGTTGTCCCCCTCCGGGTCGATGGCCGCGCTGCGAAGCGTGGTGGCGGCGGCGGGCGAGACGACCACGGACGGAGTTCGGTTGTGAAGATCGATCAGCCGGGGCGGTTGATTACTCACGGCGACCCGGACGAGGACATCTCGACGGGCGGATTGATGATTGCTTTGTGCGGTCACGGTAAACACATAATCCCCGGGCGCGGAGAAGCCGAAGGCATCTGTGGTGTGGGATTTTGGGGCGCTAAGAGCAACGCTCGCTCCTGGCGGCGCGGACCGTATGGCCCAAGAGTAGTGAATCGGATCCAGCTCTGGATCGCTGGCCCGAGCCGACAACGTCACTTTGGCGCCGGGCCCGATGGGACCTCGTGGCGAGGCCCAGGCATCGAGGATTTGGGGCGGCAAGTCCGGCCCCTCGTACGGATAGATCGTGGTGAGGGAGTTGGGTGGCAGGGTTAGCGTGAGAGGCCCCGGGGAGCTGAGGTTCCTGACGCCGAGTTCTACAGGTAGCCCTCCTCCCGTAACACGGCTAAGTCCGTAGGCACCCCGGGGGATGTTCTGGACGTGAACCGGTTGTTCCGGCCCCGTGTTGTATAGCACCACGGTGGCCCGTCCTCCAGTTGAGAACGCCAAGCTGCGCACCTGCCCAGACGAACTTCGCGCCTCAATTCGAACGGCGCCCCTCCGGACGTAATGGGTGATCTGCCGGAAGCACCAAAAGTCCGGATGTCGGCTAAAGGACGTTCCCGACAGGGGAATTTGGTACAGTGCCCCTCGCCCCGGTTGGTCGTTCCACCACGCAAGGCCGAATGACGCCTCCCAGTAGGACACGCCACCGAGGATCAGATCGTCGAACAGTGTGTGGATTCCGGCATTCATGGTTTCGGTCTGGCCAGTCGGAATCCCGCGCGCCACACCAAAATCTCGTATGAGACTGCGGTAGGGGTCCGAGGTTCCGTAAAGGTGATGGGAGAGCAGGCCGACGAACGGCCAAATCTCCGTTACATTTTGGAGGTCCTGAATGTAGTGCCATGTAGTCCGAGCATCGATCCCGTCCACGAACTGTATGCGTGTTGGAAGGCCGAGCTCCCGCAATCGAGGACCGAGGGCCTGAATGACGTCGGCGTGGAAACGGGGAGTCGGGTGTCCGCTGCCAGGTTCATTTTGGATCACCACGTAGTTCGGTGGCATCCCATACTGGTCATTCAAGAGCATTGCCAGGGCAACGACATGTTCGGCATATTCTTGTGGATTTTGCAGAAGCCAGTCCGGCAAGTGATTGATAGGTCCGAAGCTAAAACTGAGGTAGAAGTCTAAGCTTTCGCCCAAGGCTTGGACGCGGGTCTTCAAGGGAGCGAAAAAATTGCGAACTTTGCGTTGATGGAAGGATAGGTTGAATGCGTTGAAGTTGATCAAACGTGGGTTAGCATTGTCATTGATCGGTTCCCACGGTTCCGCGTAAGTAGAGGGGAAGTAGCGGATTCGGTTCAGGCCGAACTGCCGCACGGCGTCATTGAGAAGCTCCTCGAGCACCACCTCGGGGAGGTAGCGAGTGACATCTTCGGGCAGGGGTGCCGAGACGCCCCAGCCGAGAATCGTTTGAAAAGTAGTCTCCGGTTCGAGGGTGACGGTCACGCCGGCTGGGGCGTTGGAAGAGGACCGCGAGTGCACGATTGCGAGGAGCCCGGCCAGAGCGAGCAGCGCCGAGAAGGCCGGGAGCGCCCGGCCTTTCGGTGTGAAGATCATGCACCGTAGTTTAACATTGAATTGATAGGATGGGTCACTGCGAGCAGTTTGCTCTGCGCCGGGGGCGGCTTCCACGATTGCGACAAGTATCGAGTGGCGGCGGCGCTCGAAGGAAACTGTGGGGTAGAATCGCGTTTGTGACCGTTGATTCCACGGCGTTGTGATGAGGGGGTCAGAGCCTCATCGGAGCCCTCCGCCGCGGCGAAGTCGATGGAGACCGCCGAAAGTGACGATGGGTATGGGCGATGGAACCAATCAGTGTCGTGATCCCAGCTTACCAGGAAGAAGAGGGCGTCGGGGCAGTTGTGCGCGAGCTGCGCCGATTCATGAGAGCCGAGGGCATCGCGGGCGAGATCCTCGTGGTGGACGACGGCTCCACCGACGGCACGGCTCAGGCGGCGCTGGAAGCCGGAGCGCGCGTGCTGCGCCACCGCAGCAATCATGGTTACGGCGCTGCTCTGAAGACCGGGATCGCGGCGGCCCGGCACGACGTGGTCGCGATCCTCGATGCCGACGCCACTTACCCCATCGAGGCGCTGCCGGAGATGCTCCGGCGCCTCGAGCGCGCCGACATGGTCGTGGGTGCTCGCGTCGGTCGCAACGTGCATATCCCCCTGGCGCGCCGTCCCGCCAAGTGGGTGCTCAACCGGCTGGCCAACTACGTCTCCGGGGCGCGCATCCCGGACCTGAACAGCGGGCTGCGGGTTTTCCGCCGGGACGTGGTGGCGCAGTACTTTCCGATCCTGCCTGACCAGTTCAGCTGGACAACTACCCTCACGCTGGCAATGCACTGCGACAACTACGCCGTGGCGTACGTGCCCATCGAATACCGCCCCCGCAAGGGCCGCTCGAAAATCGTGCCCTGGGACGCCGGCAGTTTCTTGGTGCTGATCCTGCGCATGGCGATGCTGTTCCGCCCGCTGCGGGTATTTCTCCCTCTGGTGGTGATCTGCTTGCTCTACGGCATTGTCAAGATGTCCATTGACCTCAGCCGCGACCCGAACATCTCCGCCTCCGCCCTGCTGGCCTTGATGAGCGCCCTGCTGCTGCTGCTGATCGGGATGCTCGCCGACGCCCTAGCCATGCGGTTGGGGAAGCTTAACGCCAACCTCGTGACGGGCGTCGAGAGCCGCCCCGTCGAACACCTGGAAAGCCCGGCACGTCACGATTCCGGAGCGCGGTGATGGATCCCCTGCGCGTGTATCTTCTGGCGGGGCTGGTGGCGCACAAGCTGATTTGGGAGATCTGGAAGCGCCGCGGGGTACGGTCGGAAACGGTCGGGGCCATCTCGTTGAAGGCAGTCGCTGCCAAGGCTGCCAAGCTCGTCATCCTGGCGGTAATCGTAGCGCAAACGCTGCTTCCGGACATCTGGCCGTTGGCCTCCGATCCCGGGCTGCTGCGAGCGGTGGGGGCAGTGCTCTTCACCGGCGGCTTGCTGCTGGCCATTACAGCGCGGATTCAGCTCGGCGGCAGCTGGGCCGATATCGAGGCCGAGGGTGTGCGCCCCTCGCAGGCCTTGGTTTCGCGGGGCATTTACCGCTACCTGCGGCATCCCATTTACACGGGTGACCTGCTGCTGTTGCTTGGGCTGGAGCTTGCGGTGAACTCTTGGCTCGTGGTCGGCGTAGTACCGCTGGCGGCGGTTGTGGTCTACCAAGCTTTGCGGGAGGAACGACTGCTGGCCGCCGCTCTGCCGGGTTACGAAGACTATTGCCGGCGGACTAAGCGCTTTATCCCCCTGGTGTGGTAGGACCGACGGGAATTGTGGTGAACCCCTTGGCCGGCGGCGGCCGGGCACAGCGGCAGTGGGCCCGAATCCGGCACCTCGTGCTCCAGCGGCTGAAGCCGAGCGCCGTCGAGTTTACGTCCGGTCCCGGAGAGGGTTTTGAGCTGGCGCGGGCCATGATCCGGGCCGGCCTGGAATGCGTCGTGGCGGCCGGCGGCGACGGCACGGCGCACGAAGCGGCCAACGCCGTTCTGGCCGAGGGCCGCGGCAGTGCCCTCGGCGTTCTTCCTCTGGGCAGCGCCAGCGATTTCGCCCGCAGCGTCGGCATTCCACGCCGCCCGGAGGCGGCAGTCGAAGTGCTGGCGCGGGGCGTCGTGGCGTCGGTGGACGTCGGTGAGATCCGGTCGGCCACCTCGGGCCGCCGCTTTTTCCTGAATGTCGCGAGTTTCGGCCTGGGGGCCGCCGTAGCCCGGCGCTTGCGCGCAAGCGAGGCGCGGTCCTGGAGCCCGTGGCGCTATTTTCGCGCGGTCCTCACAGAACTGAGCTGCCACAAACCCGCGCCCATCGCTATCGCCCTGGAGGACGCGCCCGAGCCGGTTTCCGGACCGGTGACGCACGTGGCGGTCGGCAACGGACGGTTTCAGGGCGCAGGCATGGAGCTCTGCCCGACGGCACGGCTCGACGACGGCTGGCTGGACGTCACGGTGATCCGGCCGGTCGGTGTTCCGGACCTGTTGCGAAGTGTGCATTGGCTGTACCGCGGGATGATCTCCCGACACCCCAGGGTGGAGCGGTACCGCGCCCGGCGGCTGCTGGCGGAGTCTTCGGGCTCGGTCGAAGTGGAGACCGACGGCGAGCCGTTCGGCAGCTTGCCCGTGGAGGTTCGGGTGCTGCCCCGAGTGCTTCGGCTCATCGCGCCGTCAGTGCGTCCTAGCACGGCTACCTGAGCCCTCAGGGTACACTGTCCGCGGTGGAGGTGCCCGATGTTACAGCACCTGGACACGCTGATCGCCTTTGCGGTGGTGATGGCCATCCTGAGCCTCATGATTACGCTACTCGTCCAAGCCACCTCGGCGCTGCTCGGGCTGCGCGGAGTGAACCTGCGGCGGACGGTGGCGGAATTGATTGACGCGCTGTGCCCCAACGTTGCCGAGCACGCGCGGGCCCTTGCCACCGAGGCCTTGTTGCATCCGCTGATCTCCGATTCCAACTTCGCGAACTTGGGTTCCTACCGTTGGAAATCGGATTCCCACCGGCCAACATCGAATTCCAACTGGCCGAAATTGGAGCGGTGGCGGTTGGCAACGGCGGTCCGGCCCGACGAGCTGGTCGGCGTCATCGAGGCGATGGCCAAGGACGCGGCCGGGCGCTACCCGGAGGATCTCCGCAAAGCCGCCGCGGCCGTGGCGGGAACGATTGCCGGGGCCGCGGACCGCATCGCGGCGTTCCGGGTCTGGTTCGATACTGCGATGGACCGAGCGTCACAACGATTTGCCGCCCAGATGCGGTTGTTGACCGTGATTTTTTCCGCAGTCCTGGCTTTCGGCCTTCAGCTCGACGCGGCGAAGCTGCTCGAACGGCTTTCGCTCCATGCCGACGTGCGCGCCCGCCTGGTGGCGAGCGCGGATGCCGTCGCCCAGCAGGCCGCCGCCATCCTCAGCCCATCGTCGAGTGCGATCCCGTGGGTGTATAGCGAAGCCGTCCGCGAGTTGAAGCAACAGGCGCCGGAAGCGAGCGGGTTGCCCGACCCGCCCGCCTTCACCACGCGCCTGGATGCGGAGGTCTGGTTACGGGCGCAACTCGCCGCGGGCGCCGAGCCTCTCATCCGGCGGTACCGCGAAATCGTCAGCAGCAAGCTCGCGGCCGCTCTGGACCGGCTCGAGGATCAAGCCGGCGCCCTGCGGGCCGAGCTCTCCGAGAGCCGCCTGACGCTACTGCCCGATCCCTACCCAAGTGGGCGGGCGCTGCTGTGGAGTATGTGCCCATTGAACCGCCAGTTCTGGGGCATTCTGATCTCCGCGGGTTTGCTCAGCCTGGGCGCGCCCTTCTGGTTCAACGCACTGAAAACGCTGGCCACGCTGCGGCCGCTGGTGGCGACCCGCCAGGAGGCGGCAGAAAAACGAGCGTCTTGAGGAATGCCGCCCCGGCAACTCGAGCGCCGGCCGCGGCCCTTGACCCCGCACGTGGCTCTCACGCCGCTTCTTTGAGGGCGTGGATCAGGTCGTTGACGGCCTTCTTGCCGTCGGAGAAGTACATCAAGGTGTTGTCCGCCGCGAACAAGGGGTTCGGAATCCCGGCGAACCCGGGGCTGAGGCTGCGTTTGATCACCACCACCGTGCGCGCCTTGTCCACGTCCAGGATGGGCATGCCGGCAATGGGCGATTTGGGGTCCGTGCGCGCCAACGGATTCACCACGTCGTTGGCGCCGATGACGATGGCCACATCCGTTTCGGGAAAGAGCGGATTGACTTCGTCCATGTCCTTCAGCGCCTCGTAGGGCACGTCGGCTTCCGCGAGCAGCACGTTCATGTGACCGGGCATGCGGCCTGCCACCGGGTGAATGGCGTAAAGCACCTCCGTGCCCCGGGACTCGAGCAGCTTGGCCAGAGCCTGAACCGCGTGTTGGGCTTGCGAGACGGCCATGCCGTAGCCCGGCACGATGATCACCCGTCGCGCCGTCTCGAGCATCATGGCGATCTCCTCGGGCGAGGCGGCCTTGACTTTACCCGCGTAGACTTTGTCCTCCTCGGCCTTGCTGACCGCCACCGCCCCGAGACCACCGAACAAGACGTTGGCGAGGGAGCGGTTCATGGCCCGGCACATGATTTGGGTGAGGATGAGGCCCGAAGCGCCCACTAGCGAGCCCGCGATAATGAGCATGTTGTTGGACAAAACGAATCCGGTGGCCGCCGCCGCCAGTCCGGAGTACGAGTTCAGCAGTGAGATGACGACCGGCATGTCGGCGCCGCCGATCGGGATCGTGGTGAGTACGCCGAGCACGGACGAAGCCGCCACGAGCAACCAGTAGACACGGTCGGTTTCCGGCTCCGCGACGAGCCAGATTCCCAGTGCCAGACACACCGCCGCGATGAGGGCGTTCAAGACATGCTGGCCGCGGAAGACGACAGCGTGGCCCGAGATCAGCTCCTGGAGCTTGGCGAAGGCCACGAGGCTGCCCCAGAACGTGACGCCACCAATCAGCGCCGATGCCGCCGTGGCCACGGTGAATTGCCGGCTCAGCTCCAGACCTGCCGCATGGGCCTCGAAAAGGGCGGCGCCGGCCACGAGCGCTGACGCTGCGCCCCCGAAGCCGTTCAACAGGGCCACCATCTGCGGCATCCCCGTCATGGGCACTTTAACCGCCATCACCGCACCGGCGAACCCGCCCACCACAAAGCCGGCCACGATCAGTTCGTAGCTCAGAATGCTCCGGTCGGCGAGGGTCACCACGATGGCGATGAGCATCCCCGTGGCGCCGAGCAGGTTGCCCCGTACCGCCGTGCGGGGGTGCGCCAAGCCTTTCAGGCCGAAGATGAACAGCGCCGAAGCGAGCAAGTAGGCCAGGTTGACCAGGTAGGCCGGCATCGGCTACTTCCTCCGGAACATTTCGAGCATGCGGTGGGTCACCAGGAAGCCGCCGACCACGTTGATCGTGGCAAAGACCACAGCCAAGAAGCCCAGCACCGTGGTGAGCGTGGTGTGCTGCGTACCGGCAGAAAGAATCGCTCCCACGATCGTAATGCCGGAGATGGCGTTCGAGCCGGACATCAGCGGCGTGTGGAGCGTTGGCGGAACCTTGGTGATGACCTCGAATCCGACGAAGATCGCCAGCACGAAAATCGTGATGGCGGCGACCAGAGTCTCCATTCAATTCTCCCTGACGATGACTTGGAGCTTTTCGAGCACGCGCGGGTGCACCACCTGACCGTGGCGCGCGATCAGGGTATCGCGCGTGATGGCGTCGTCCCCATCCAGGGTCAACGTTCCATTCTTGATCAGGTGAGTGAGGAAGGTGGCCACGTTGCGGGCGTACATCTGGCTGGCATGGTGAGGCACGGTCGCCGGCAGGTTCAGCGGGCCGAGGATCGACACGCCGTGAACCGTGACCGTTTCGCCCGGACGGGTCAGCTCGCAGTTGCCGCCGCGCTCCGCCGCCAAATCCACGATCACCGACCCGGGGGCCATGGAGGCCACCATTGGCTCGGTGATGAGGATCGGAGCCCGTTCGCCCGGTACCGCCGCTGTCGAGATCACGACGTCGCTGTCGGCCACTACTCGAGCCATGAGTTCGCGCTGCCGCCGGTAGAAGGATTCATCGAACGCGCGGGCGTATCCGCCCGTGTCTTCGGCGCCGGCGGTTTCAAGGGGCAACTCCACGAACTTGGCTCCCACGCTCTGCACCTGCTCCTTGACCGAGGGCCGTACATCATAGGCCTGCACGACGCCGCCAAGCCGCTTGGCCGTGGCGATGGCTTGCAAGCCGGCCACCCCCGCCCCGATCACAAAGACGCGAGCCGGCGCCAGCGTTCCGGCGGCCGTCATCAGCATGGGGAAAATTTTCGACAGCCGCTCCGCGGCGAGGATGACAGCTTTGTAGCCGGCGATCGTAGCCATCGAGGACAGTGCGTCCATCCCCTGTGCGCGCGTGATGCGGGGCATCAGCTCCAGGGCGAACAGGGTCGCTCCCGTGCCGGCGGCGTCCCGCACGCGCTCGGGCGCCCCCAGCGGGTCGAAAAACCCGATCACCGTGTGGCTCGCTCTCAGCAACCTCAAGTCATTGCCACCCGCCTCGGGGTTGCTCCCGTACGCCCGCACTTGCACGATGACGTCGGCGGCTTCGAAAACTTCCTCACGGCTGCCGGCGATCCGTGCTCCTTTCTCCGCATAAGCCGAGTCGGCAAAACCGGCTTCCAGGCCCGCACCGGACTCCACGAGCACATCGAGCGCCGCCTTTCGCAGCGAGGGTACGACGGCCGGGACGAGGGCCACACGCCGCTCGCCAGGATAAGTTTCCTTCGGGACGCCAACCGTCATTGTCGTATCCCAAACTCCTAGATTGCCACAGTCACCGGAGACGCACGAACCGCACACAGACCGGCGACGGTACGTTGAGCCGTTGCCCGGTGGGTGTCAGACCGCCCGTCGCCGGATCGACGCGGAAGACCGTGACGTTGTTGGAATTCTGATTCGCGGCCCACAGGTAGCGCCCGGACGGATCCAGATTGAAGTTGCGCGGCGTCTTGCCGCCTGTGGGCACATGTCCCCGGCCGGAAAGCAGGCCCGTCTTCGGATCCACGGCAAACACCGCGATGCTGTCGTGGCCGCGGTTCGAGCCGTAGAGGAACTTTCCATTGGGGTGGACTCGGATCTCGGCGGTGGTGTTTTCGCCGGCAAATCCCTCGGGCAGGGTGGAGACGGTGTGCAGCTCCCGCAACCGGCCGCTCGTCGCCTCCCAGCGGAAGGCCGTGACGGTGGAAGCCAACTCGTTGATGACGTACACGAAGCGGCCGGAGGGATGAAAGGCAAAGTGCCGTGGCCCGCTACCCGGTGCCAGATCCATGGCAGGAGGATCGTGCGGCTCGAGCGATCCCTTGAGAGCATGGAAACGGTAGACGAAAAGCTTGTCCACGCCCAAATCGGCGGCCAGGGCGAACCGGTTATCGGGCGACGGCTGAATCGAATGGGGGTGGGGTTGCCGCTGTCGCCGGGGATGGACGCTCGCGCCCGTATGCTGGCGGAGCGCCGACGCGTCGCGCAGACGCCCGTCGGTTCCGACCGGGAACGCCGCCACGCTGCCGCCCCCGTAGTTGGCTACCAGCACACAGCGTCCGGTCGCGTCCACAGAGACGTAACACGGTCCGAGTCCCCCGGAGGAAACCTGATTGAGCAGCGCCAGCCTCCCCGTCTTGCGGTCGATCGCGTAGGCATTCACGGCGCCGCTTTTCTGGCCGCTGAACTCCGCGATTTCGCTCACGGCGTACAAATACCGCGCACTCGGATGAACCGCCAGAAACGAAGGGTTGGTTGCCTCGGCGGCGAGGCCAAGTTCCGTGAGCCGGCCCGAGGTGGCGTCGAACCGCCAGGCGTAAATGCCTTTGCTTTCACCCCGGGTGTAGGTGCCGATGTAAACCAAGTATTCTGCGGCCGACAACCGCCCGCCCTGGAGCAACACGAGCAAGAGCCACCAAACTCGCCTCGAGTATTTCATGGCTCCATCACATCGCAGGCTCGCAGCAGACCGCAACCTCGCTCGGGCTGACTCAGGGGATTCGGACCAACCACCGGATGTGGCAAGCCACCTCCCGGAACCCTTCGGAGCGGTACAGGGAGTTGGCGCGGTCGTTTTCGGCGAGGCAGTCCAGGCTGGCGTACAGCGCGCCCTGCTGTTTCATGTGGCGCAGCATGCCCCGCAACATTTCTCTGCCGTAGCCGCGCCCCTGAGCCTCCGGCGCAACAGCCAGCAGTTCGATGTAACCCAGGCGCAGGATCGGGTCGACGTCCCCGGTCGCTACCGCCACCAGCCGGGTTTCGTCCTCGCCGAGCAGTACCGTTTGCGTGCGGAAGATGTGCGCCACGCGCAGCCGCCACCGCTCGCGCCAGTCCCTTCCGTTCAACGGGCCGAATTGTTCATCCACGCGGCGAAACCAGGTGACGGGTTCGAAGCTCGCCAGCAGCAACCTCTCGACCTCCTCGTAATCGGCTGGTTCAGCCACCCGAAACCGCAACGGCATGGCGCGATTGTACCGGCCCGGACGCAGCGCTGCAACGGGCCGCGTCACAAGCGGCGCCGTCTGAGCGCGCGGGATTGTGCGAGCTTCTACCATCCGTTCTCCCGCGCGCCGCGCCCCGCCTCCGGCAGCCCAGCTCCTCATCCGGCCAAAGTTCTTCCCTCCGGAAACGGCTCCTTAGAGTTCCGTCTCTGCCTCCCGAATCAGGCCGGCTTCGTCCCGAACCCAGAGCTCCCGCTTTTCGATCCGGATTAGTCCTTGCGCTTGAAAGCGACTCAAGTTGCGGCTCACCACTTCCCGAACAGTGCCGAGCCGCGAGGCCAGCTCCTGATGCGTCAGCGGGAATGGCGCAGGATTCCTGCCCTCGGCGCGGACCACCTCTAGCAGCGTCTGGGCCAGACGCTGGCGCACGCTGCCGAAACTGACGCTTTCGACGATGCTCACGAGCTGCCGCAGTCGCCGCCCCACGACCGCCAAGACTTTGAGCGCCACCCCCGGCCGCGCCAGGCAGATTTTCCGGAAATCCTCTTTCCGAATTAGGTAAGCCACGACGTCGTCCAGAGCCGTGACCGTGGCCGGGTACGGTCCGCCGTCGAACATTGGGATTTCCGCTATGCTCGAGGGCGCCGATTCGACGGCGAGCATGATCTCGCGGCCCGCCGGGGAAGTCTTGACGATCTTGACGCGGCCTTGCGCCAACACGAAAAAGCCCGCGCAAGCGTCGCCCTCGCGGAACAGCACATCGCCAGGGGCATAGCGCCGCTCGAGCGTCCGCTCGGCCAACTCCGCAATTTCTTCTCCCGACAAGTCCCCAAACAGAGGGATTCGCGACAAAACTTCAGCTTTCGAAAGCATGGGGGGATTGCCACCTGCGTGAATCGGCGGTGGCTTTGCCACTCCACCCGCCACTGTACCCCGTCCCGGAAGGGCAACTCAACCCGCGCGGCGGGGCTGCCTCGGATCGGTTTTTGCTTGCTCGCCCCCCGGAAATATGATAATCTCGATAGGGATTGAGGGATACCGTGCCCGGCTACGAACATCTGGAGCACTGGACCGCTGAGCAAATTCTGCGCTGGGCCATCGAGACCTACGGCGAGCGTCTGGCGTTCGTCACCAGCTTTCAGAACACCGGCATGGTGATTCTGGACATGGCCTCTAAGATTTCTCGCTCCATCCGGGTGATCACCCTGGACACCGGCCGGCTACCGGAGGAGACGCATAAAATGGCCGATATCGTCAGGGAGCGCTACGGGTTTCGAGTGGAGACTGTCTTCCCCGATGCGGCCGAGGTGGAGGCCATGGTGCGGGCCTACGGGCAGAACTTGTTTTACAAAAGCAAGGCCTTGCGCGAGCTATGCTGTGAGGTTCGCAAAGTGCGCCCCCTCGAACGGAAGTTGCGACACTTCGAGGCCTGGGTCACGGGGCTTCGGCGTTCGCAAGGGGCGTCCCGGGCGGCACTGCGCAAAGTGGAACAAGTCGACGGGCGCGTCAAGATCAGTCCGCTGGCGGACTGGAGCCGAGAAGCGGTGGAGGCCTACCTCCGCGAGCACAGTGTGCCGCAGCATCCGCTCTACGCCCTCGGCTACACGAGCATCGGTTGCGCGCCTTGTACGCGGCCTGTGCTCGAGGGGGAGCCGGAACGCGCCGGCCGCTGGTGGTGGGAGCAGGACAGCGTCAAAGAGTGCGGCATCCACGTGTCTCCCAGCGGCAGAATCCGCCGCGACATTGACGTAGCCTTGGAAGCGGTGCTTCGAGCAGCGAATGCATAAAGGATTCACTATCTGGCTGACGGGTTTGTCCGGCGCCGGCAAGAGTACCATCGCCGAGATTCTGGCTCGGCGGTTGCGCGAGGCGGGCGCCAAGGTGGAAGTGCTCGATGGAGATGTCGTGCGCACGCACCTGTCCAAGGGGCTGGGTTTCAGCAAGGAGGACCGGGACACGAACATCCGCCGCATCGGTTTCGTTTGTGAGCTGCTGTCCCGCAACGGCGTGATCGCCATCGCCGCGGCGATCTCTCCCTATCGCGAAATCCGCGAGGAAATCCGCGCCAAGATTCCCAACTTTGTCGAGGTTTACGTCCGCTGTCCGCTCGAGGTCCTCATACAGCGGGACGTGAAGGGACTCTACAAGAAGGCTCTCAACGGCGAGATTCCGCAATTCACCGGCATCTCGGATCCTTACGAGCCGCCGCTCCATCCCGAGGTGATCGTGGACTCCTCCGTGGAAACCCCGGAAGAAAGCGCCCAGAAGGTCTGGGATAAGCTGGAGGAGATGGGGCTGATTGCCTTTACTCGGCAGCCCGCGGAGACTTGATCGACCTTCACGCCCATACCAACGAATCGGACGGCAGCCTGGCGCCGGAGGAGCTTGTGGACTGTGCCGTGCGCGTGGGCTTGGAAGCCTTGGCCATCTGCGACCACGACACCCTGGCAGGCTTCGACAAAGCCGCGCCAGTCGCTGAAGCCGCCCGCCTGGAGCTCGTCTGCGGGGTCGAGCTCAGCACCAAATTCGAACGGAGACCGGGGACGCGCCCGAAGACCGTTCACCTGCTCGGCTATTTCCTGAACGGGCCGGCGCCGGAGACATTCCGCCAGTGGCTGGCGAACATTCAACAGGCTCGCCGTGATCGCAATCGTCGCCTCGTGGAGCGTCTCAACGCCGTGGGCCTGGCCGTCACGCTGGAGGAGGTGGAAGCCCTCGGGCGCAACCTCACGGGCCGCCCCCATTTCGCCCAGGTTCTCGTCCAGAAAGGCTACGTGGCCAGTGTCCAGCAGGCCTTCGACGAGTACTTGGACGAAGGCGCGAAGGCGTACGTCCACCGGGAGGAGCCTTCCTTTCAAGAAGGCCTGCGCCGGATCCGTGAGGCGGGCGGGCTGAGCAGCCTGGCCCACCCGCTGCGTCTGATGCGCCACCGCAACGGCGAATTCGAAGACTGGCTGGCGAAGATGGTCGAGATGGGGCTGGACGCGATCGAAGCGTACTACAGCGAGCACAGCCCGCAAGACGTCGCCCGTTTCTTGGACCTGGCGCAGCGCTACGGGCTCGCAGTGACCGGCGGCTCGGACTTCCACGGCGCGGCCAAGCCCAACATCGAGCTGGGCACGGGCTTGGGAGGGAACCTCTCAATTCCGCGGAGCGTGCTCGACGCACTCCGAGCGCGCCTCCGGCGCTAGCGCCGCCACGCGAGCCGTCCGGCCCTCGCAGTCCAGTAGACTCCCCGCCGCGGCATGAGCGGTGCGGACATAGGCGAGCGCCACCGCCTTGCCAAGGGCGGGGGAGAACGCCGCCGAGGTGATTTGCCCGACCAGCGCTCCGCCCGCCGAGACCGAGGTGCCGCGATCGGGTACGTCGGCGCCGTCGATTTCGAGCTGCACCAACACCCGGTTGACGTGGCCCCGGGACCGGATGCGTTCGACAATCTCCTGGCCGAGATAACAGCCCTTGTTGAAGTGAACAGCGTGCCACTGCTGCGTTTCCTGCGGCAGGTGCTGTTCGGTGATGTCGTCACCGTAGCGCGGTTTGCCATGTTCCAGCCGCACTATGAACGCCTCCGCGGGACCCGCGAAGAGCGCTCCGGCCCCTTCCAATGCCGCCACGAGCGCAGGCTTTTCTGTGGCAGGAGCGATCAGCCGAAAACCCTCGCCGCCCGTCGCGCTGGCCCGTACCACGAGCGCCGTATTCCAACGGGCGTGGCCGAACGCTTCAGCAGGCGCTGGCGCCCCGAGCGAGGCCAAAATGGCGCCGGCGCGCGGTCCTTCGAGCGCGAGCGTCGCCAGAGCCGACGTCGCGTCTTCCAGCGTCACGTCGTCGGCGATGATGTACCGGTCGATGTGGGCCTGGAGTTTCGATGCGGTTTCCGGCTCGGTGTCCAGGAGGAAATGGTCTTCGAAGCACAAAACGATGGCGTCAGCGAGGATATGTCCCTGAGCGTTCAAAAAGAAGGCGTAGCAGCCCTGGCCCGGCGCAAGCTGTTGCACATGGTTGGTGCACAAGGCGTGCAGCAGGCGCGCCCGGTCCGCGCCGCGGATGAGGAT
Organism: Bryobacteraceae bacterium; assembly: GCA_025055455.1. GTDB lineage: Bacteria > Acidobacteriota > Terriglobia > Bryobacterales > Bryobacteraceae > JANWXD01. The sequence goes on along the minus strand of JANWXD010000020.1, from coordinate 35,851 downwards.
CTTGCCCCGCCCGGACAAATCCAGCCACGCCGCGCCCTCCCGTAGCGCGCGGTAGCCCGCTTCCATCAACCGAAGTATACAATCGGAGGGTGATCCACGAGATTCTGCCCGTCGGCGTACTCGCCTGCAACTGCTCGATTTTCGGCGACGAGGCGAGCGGCGAGGCGCTGGTCATCGACCCGGGCGATGATGTCGAGCAGATCTTGCAGATTGTCGCCCGGTACGGCTTGCGGGTCACAGCTATCTTCATCACCCACGCGCACATCGACCACGTCGGCGGCGCTGCCAAACTCAAGGAGGCCACGGGCGCGCCTGTGTACCTGAACGATCGCGACTTGGAGCTGTACGAGCAACTGGACTGGCAGGCGGCCTGGCTCGGCATCCCGATGCCAGCGCGCACGGGCGTGGACGTTTCTCCGCGTGACGGCGACACCCTCCGCGTAGGCGCCGCCGAGTTCACGGTGCTGCATACCCCGGGGCACACGCCCGGGAGCGTGAGCCTCTGGCTGCCGGCGGAAGGCAAGCTCATGGCCGGCGACACGCTCTTCCGCGACAGCATCGGGCGCACGGATTTGCCCGGTGGCAATAGCCGGCTCATCCTGGCGTCGATCCGGGACAAGCTGCTGACGCTTCCCGAGGAAACCCTCGTGATCCCAGGCCACGGTCCGGAAACGACCATCGGCCGCGAGAAGGAGTACAACTGGTTCTTACGGGGACTGTGACCGTCATGTCGAAAAGGGAGCTGGCCGCAGGGGTCGACGGTAGCCGTCCAACCGCTCTGTGCGCGGATCTGGACGGACCTCACGGTTACTCATAGCGTAAAGCCTCGGCTGGAGCGATCTTGGCGGCGTGACTGGCAGGATAAATCGTCGCCAGAAAGCTGACCAGGAGGGCGGCGGCCGCAATCCAGACACCATCCCCCCAGCGCGGTTCGAAGGGCACGAAGCTCAGCGAGTAGACTTCTTCGTCCAGACGCACCCAGCGGTAGCGGTCCGCCAGGTAACTGAGCGTGTAGCCGGCCGCCAGTCCGAGGGCGACTCCCACAGTTCCGATGATGAGTCCTTGATAGACGAAGATTCGGCGAATCTGTTCCCGGCGTGCCCCCATGGACATGAGCACCGCGATGTCCCGATATTTCTCCATGACCATCATCACTAGCGCCACCAGAATGTTCATGGCCGCCACCAGCTCGATGAGGCCAATCGTGATGATGGCGACCGTTCTCTCCATGCGGAGGGCATTGAAGATCTGGCGGTTCTGTTCGATCCAGTGCGTGGCGGCCAGACGCGGGCCGATCAGGCGCTCGGCCTGGCGAGCCACCTCCGGCGCGCGGTCGAGGTCGTCGATCTTGAGCTCGATGGCGTTGACGACGTCGCCCAGCGAGAGCACCTTCTGTGCATTCCGCACTGAAGTGAACGCCCAGGCCGAGTCCAGATCGTAGAATCCCGTCTCGAAGATGCCGACCACGCGGAAACGGAAATAACTCGGTTTGGGGCCGAAGGGCGTCAGTTCCCCTTGCGGGCTGATGACGGTGGCGACGCTGTTCAACGGAAGCCCGGTGCGGGCCGCCAGGCGCGAACCCAGAATGATTCCCGGCAAGCGGCCGTCTTGCTCCAGCCGGTCGAGGGCGCCCTCCTTGAGATACCGCGCCAAGTCCGAGGCCTGGTGCGATCCGGCTTGGATCCCCTTGAGGACGCACCCGTCCGATTGCAAGGGGCTGGAGAGAAAGACCGACCCATAGAGGCTGGGCGCCGCGCTCACCACATGGGGCAGGCGGCGCAGCTGCGCAACAAGCTCGCGCCAGTTGGCGAGGCCGTATCCGGGCTCCTTCTCGAGCACGGTGACGTGCGCCGTGGCGCCGAGCAGGTTGCGTTCGAGGGTGCTCCGGAACCCGTTGTTGATCGCCAGAGCAATAACCAAGGCCATGACGCCGGCTGCCACGCCGAGCACGGAGAGGAGCGTGATGACGGAAATGACGGTCTGTTTTCGCTTGGCCTTGAGATAGCGCGCCGCCACCAACAGCTCGAAGCGCGCCGGACGCGGTCTAGCAGCCATCGAGGGCGCGCAGGCGCTCGGCCAGACCGATGGGGCCCTCCGGGCGTAACAGTGGGAACAGGATGACGTCGCGGATGGAGCGGCAATTGGTGAGGACCATCACGAGACGATCGATGCCGATGCCCTCGCCGGCCGTGGGCGGCATCCCGTAGCAGAGCGCCCGCAGGAAATCCTCGTCCATCTGGTGCGCTTCTTCGTCGCCTTTTTCGCGCAAGCGGAGCTGCGCCTGAAAGCGCCGAAGCTGTTCCAGGGGATCGTTGAGCTCGGTGTAGGCGTTGGCGATCTCCATGCCGGCCGCGTAGATCTCGAAGCGCTCCACAAACTGGGGCTCGTCCGGCTTGTTCTTGGCGAGGGGCGACGTCTCGACCGGATAATCGTAAACGATCGTGGGTTGGATGAGGTGTTTCTCGGCCACGCGCTCGAACAGATCCTGGAGCGCTTCGCCCGGCGTGGCGCGGGTCGACCGCCACTTAAGCCACTCCGGATCGGTCAGCTGTTCCGGCGTCGGGCGCTCGCCGTCCTCCCAGTATTCCAGGACGGCCTCCCGCAGGCTCAGGCGCCGCAGCCGACCGAAATCCAGCTTCTGTCCCTGATATTCGACTTCGGTCGAACCGGTGGCGTCCACGGCCACCTGCCGCAAGAGCTCTTCGGAGAAATCCATCAGGCCGCGGTAGTCGGTGTAGGCCTGGTAGAACTCGAGCATAGTGAACTCGGGATTGTGCTGCGCCGAGATGCCCTCGTTGCGAAAGTTGCGGTTGATCTCGTAGACCCGGTCCAGGCCTCCCACCACCAGCCGCTTCAGATACAGTTCGGGGGCGATGCGTAGGTACAGGTCCATGTCGAGGGCGTTGTGGTGGGTCACGAACGGGCGGGCGGTGGCGCCGCCGTACAGCGGCTGCATCATGGGGGTTTCCACTTCGAGGAAACCCCGCGCCTCGAGCTGGCGGCGGAAGGAAGCGATGACGCGGCTGCGGGTGAGGAAGACCTGGCGCACCTGGAGATTGGCGATCAGATCCAGGTACCGCTGGCGGTAGCGGGTCTCCACGTCTTCCAGGCCGTGCCACTTCTCGGGCATGTTCAGCAGCGTCTTGGCCAGATGCTCCAAACGCTCGACGTGGACCGTGAGCTCGCCCGTGCGCGTCCGAAACAGATATCCCTCGGCGCCGATGATGTCGCCGGCATCCAGCCCGCGCCAGAGCCGGAAGTGCGTCTCCGGCACCGAATCCTGGCGCACGTAGATCTGCAACCGCTCGCCGCCTTGGTGCAGATGGGCGAAGCCCGCCTTGCCCATGTGGCGGATGGTGTGGATGCGGCCGCACACGCGCACGGTCACGCGAGGGTTCAACTCCTCGGCGTCCTTGTCGCCGTAGCGTGAGACGATTTCCGGAATGGTGTGAGTGAAGTCGTACCGGCGGCCGTAGGGCTGAAAACCCAGAGCCTGAATCTCGCGCAGCCGCTGGATCCGCTGCGCTAACAGCTCGTGTCCGAGCGGCAAGCAGGTTCTCCTTTGCGGGAACCCTCATTATAATTGACCCTTGGATTCCCTCTCTATCGTCATTCCCGCCTACAACGAAGAAACGCGTTTGCCCGCCTCGCTGGACGCGGTCACGCAGTACGTCCGTCAGGGTTGCTGGCGGTTTGCGGAGATCGTCGTGGTGGACGACGGCTCCACGGACGGCACCGCGCGGGCCACGGAACGCTACGCGGCGACCCACCCGGAGGTTCGTCTCCTGCGGAATCCCGGGAACCGCGGCAAAGGCTACGCGGTCCGCCACGGGATGCTCGATGCTCGGGGGGACTGGATCCTCTTCACGGACGCGGATCTGTCGGCGCCCATCGAGGAAGCTTGCAAGTTGTTCCAGGCGGTCCGGGAACGCCACGCGCAACTCGCCTTCGGCTCGCGAGGCCTGGACCGCTCGCTCATCGAAGTGCACCAATCCTGGTTCCGGGAAACGGCCGGCCGTCTATTCAACCTCTTCGTGCGTCTGCTGGCCGGGCTGCCCTACGCCGACACCCAGTGCGGCTTCAAGCTGTTCCAGCGCCAGGCGGCCCGTGAGATTTTTCGCCGCCAGCGCCTGGATCGGTTCGGCTTCGACGTCGAGGTCCTCTACGTGGCCAAGCGGCTCGGGTTTCGCGCTGTCGAGGTGCCGGTGCGTTGGCGTCACTCCGAGGGGACCAAGGTCAGAGTGTGGCGAGACGGTTTGAGCATGTTCTTGGATTTGTTGCGGATCCGCTGGAACGATCTGCGGGGCCGCTACCGCTGATGCGGGGAACTGGCCCCGTCAACGAGCCTGCGCATACCAGCGCGCCAGCAACGTCAGGTTGCGGGCGAAGTCCGCGGAGCTGATGATCTGCTCCACCAGGGGTTCCGACCCGAGAAACACGTCCACCGTGTCGTCCGGGCGGAGCTGGATGACTCGGTCGGTGGTTGCGACCTCTGCTGCGGGATCCGTCCACTGGCGGCGCGCAATGCGGAGCAGCATCGGCCGGGCCACGTAGACGGAGACGACTCGGCCGGGCTTTCCGATCGCGCCCGGCCGCACCCAGGCGCCGCGCTCATCCAGGGAGGCGATCACGCGCTGGACCTCCTTGGGACTGACGGGCGCCGCGGGCCCAGGTTTGATGCGCTCCATCCAAGGCGACAGACCTTGCAGCTTATCCGGCCGACGCACCATGGCCGGATCCGCCTGCGACAGCCACTGGTAGTCCTCCTCGATGGCGCTCAATTCCCGGCCGCTGACCAGCATCCCGTAGTGAGCGATCACGGACTCGGGGGAGTAGCTCAGCTCGTAGCCGTCCAGGATGCGGCTGCCCAAACCGTCGGCTTGGATGCGTGTGCCTTTGGTGACGTACAACGGGCGGTTGGTCTTGAGCTCGTAGAACCGGGCGAGCACTGGCCCCTCGGGCATGCGGCGGAACACCTCGGCGTCGCCGCGGGGAACGATGGAGCGCTTCAGGTAGGCGAGCGCCCGGGGGACCGGCGCCAGATATTTGCGGTTGCCCGTTTCGCGGTAGAGCACAAGCAGGGTGCGGAGAACCGCTTGGGACTCGCCGCCCGCAATCGCGGGCGGCTCGAAAGGGCGCGCCCACGCCGGGTGCATGTCGGCGTCGTATTGCTGCGCCCAGGCCGGCTGGGGCTCGGGCATCTGCGCCAGCAAGATGAAGTCGCCCCCCTTTTCCGCTGCCGCCCGGTAGCGCGGCTCGTGATAAATGCGAGCGGCTTCGAGCAGAGCGTCGATTACGTCACAGATCGCGTTGTCGTTGAACGTGTAATGGGCCTGGTAGTCGCCGCCGGGCCACGTGCGGGACCAGGAGGGAGGATAGCTTGCCGGCTTGACCGGATACTTGTTCGGGTCCGGCGGCCGGTGAAAACGCTGTGGCCATGCGCCGTTGGGATATTGCGCTTCGAGCAGCTTGCCGAGGGCATACCGCGCCGCTTCGTGGATCGGCGGATCGGAGAAGTTCAGGGCCCGGTCGACCCGCATGAGGACCCGTAGGGCTCCTTGGGTCACGTTGTCGTCGAGGGTCGTCAGGCCGCGTTTATCGGCCCCGCAGTTGTTATCGGCGCGGTATTGATAACTCTTCCGTTTTTCCGGGTCCAACTCGATGAAGTAATCCCAGCCGCCGCTGCACAATTGTCCGCGGACCAGGGCGTGCGCCGCGGCGCGGGCGAACTCGAGAAATTCTCGCTCGCCGGTGGCTTCGTACGCCTCCAGAAACGCGAGGGCCACAGCCGGCGTCGCTCCTCGCTGCACCTCCACCTGCGTCGGCCCCTCGGAGACCTCGGAACGTCCGTAGGAGAGATCGGCCGTGTAATAAGCGTGATAGCCGCCCTGGGTGGCCACCTGGTGGCGGTAAAAGCGGGCGGCCTTGAGCATCGCCTCCAGGAGCTGAGCGCGAGTGGGGATTTCAGCCGCCCAAGCGCCCGCGCACAACGACGCTATAAGGGCTGTCACGCGGCCTGCTGCGGTCATGGGCGGCTTCCGAGGCGCCGCGCTACCATTCCAGGCGAAAGCCCGCGCGGAACGAGCGGGCGCCTGCCTGGTCGTATTGCGTGGCGCCTTCCCCGCCTCCAACGCCGCTGATCGTCGCCACGGTCGCCACACTGGAGATGTTCAGCGCCGGGTCGTTGTAGTTGGGGTGGTTGAACAGGTTCGTGGCCGTAATCTCCATCCGCGCCCGGAACCGCTCGTGCAACCGGAGCCACTTGGCCAAGCCGGCGTGGAGCACGTTCGATGGGGGACCTTTGATCACTCCCTTGGCCGAGGTGCCGAACCGGCCCGCGGCCGGCGGGGCGAAGGCGGCGGCGTCGAACCAGCGTTCCGGACTTCGTTGCGCTTCCGGCAAATTGGGGTTGCGGAGGATGTCGGGCCGGATCGTCACCTGAGCCGGCGTGCGCGTGCTGGTGAAGGCGGTGCCCGTCGGATCGGCACCGGTCCATTGCGGGGTCAGGAACTGCCCCGAGCTGTAGAGGAAAACCGTGGACAGCTCCCAGCCGCCGACTACGAGATCGGCAGCCCGTCCCAGGCCGGTTGCGAATTTCTTGCCGCGGCCGAAGGGTAGCTCGTAGATCAAGTTCGCCGCGACGCGGTGGGTGGGAATGTCGGTCCAGACGGCGCGCTCGCGCCGGCGGTCGTAGGCGTCCTCGGGCGAGCCACCGCGGTCCAGGTCGCCGATATCGCGAGCCCACACCCAGGAGAACTGATAGCCAAAGCCGTGATGGAAGCGACGCTCGATTTCCGCGTTCAGCGAATGGTACTGGTGGCCGGCGCCGTTCGTGAGATAGCTGATGGCTGGATACTGCGGGAAGCGTCGCGGCTTCTCCCAGAAGGGGCGCGCGTCGGCCACAGGTTGATTGATGTTGTAGCTCCACTCGCCCTGGCGGGTGTTGGTGCCAATGTAGGATAGCCGAAAACCGGTCTCCCAACGCTGGTGCTCGATCGTGAAGTTGTACTGCATGCTGTAGGGTGTACGGATGTCGGGACGCACCGCGGAGGGCAACGTCACCGTGGAGGGCCCACCGACCGAGTCCGGGAAAACGCGCGGCAGAATCACCGCCGGAGTGGGCGTCGGGTTCGTGTAGCTGGGCTCGTTGACGACGAACGGCACGCCACCAGCGGTCAAGGGGCGGGGCACCACGTCGTAGAAGATACCGAAGCCGCCTCGGATTACGGTGTCCGCTCCGAACGGTCGCCACGCCAGACCCAGGCGCGGGGCGAAGTTGTTGCGGTCCGTGCGGAGCAGCAACTTCGAATCGTAGCCGGCCCGGCTGGCCTCGACCACCTCCACATAGCCGAGAGGCATGAGGGGACTCGCCAGGCGAAGCCCGCCATCCGGCACCACGATCTTGCCGCTGGCAATGTCGAACAGCGCCTGCATGTGAGCGGCCTCGCTCCAGGTGGGTTTCCACTCGTATCGCAACCCAAGGTTCAGGGTAAGGCGCGGATGCACGCGGAACTCGTCGGTGACGAACAGGTTGTGCCCCCAGCGGTCGCGATCGATCAACACGGGCGGGAAGGCCCGGTTGGTCGTCGTGGGAATCCCATAGAGGAAGTCTGCGTATGGGTGTCCGGTGAAGCGGTTGGAAAATACGGCGCGACCGAAAAGGTTGGCGTTGGCCTGGCGGTCCTGGAAGTTCACACGGTCGATGATTAAGCCGGCCTTCAGGGTGTGGCGTCCCGAGTACCAATTCAGGTGCTGCTGGAACTGCTGGGCGAAGTTCCGAAAGCCGGGATGGCGCCACTGCGTCTGCGTGATTCCCTGGATACCCAAACCGGAAAAACTGATGTCGAAAATCCCGTTGATGTCCGGCAGATTGGGCGCCAAACCGACCAAGCCGAGCTCACGGACAATCTCGAGCCCTCGGAGCGGCCCGTTCCGCGGATTGTTGTTGAAGGCATAACCCCAGCGGGACTCGGCGATGAGTGTGGGTCGAAGCGTGTGGGTGTACGATACGCTGACGGCGCGAGTGTTTCGGGTCTGCCAGCGAATGCCTACCGTGGGCAGATTGCTTTCCCACTCGCGACTGTGGGTCCGGTCCCACGTGTACCGGGCGAACACAAAGCTGCGTTCGGAGAAGCGGTGGTCAATCCGCGCCGTCCAGTAGGTGTTGGGATCGAAAGGCCGGAGTTTCTGCTCCAGATAATTGCGGGCCTGCAGCACGTTCGGGTTGCCCACGTTGGGCAGCGGGTAGAAACGCTGCTGAATCTTTACAGCGACCGGATTGAGCTGCGAGGCGGGGATGCGATTGCCCGGCAGGGGTTGGCGTGTGAAGGGGTCCCGGACCACCGTCCCCGGCAACTCGCCGGAAAAGTCGCCCGCCCGCCAACTCGGCAGGGGGACGGTGGGATTGAGCAATTGCTGCGCTACACTGCCCCGCGAGGTTTCGAACGAGAAAAAGAAAAATGTCCGGTTGCGACCGTTGTAGAGCTTGGGCAAAACGATGGGGCCGCCGAGGCTCCCTCCGGGCCAGTGCCGCACTCCCGTGGAACGCTGCGCGGCAAACGGGTTTCGCGCCCGGAACCAGGGCGTGGCGTAGTAGTCGAACAGGCTGCCGTGGAGCTGGTTGGTGCCGCTTTTGGAAATCACGGTCACCTGGCCCACCGAGCCGATGTCGGCGCTGTTGTTCGCCATGTCCACGCGAACCTCGGCGTAGCTTTCCACATAGTCCACCAGGGGGCTGATCTGGGTGCCATCGAAGCCGTTGGACACGGTGATGCCGTCGATAGACTGGTCGGACTGGTTGACGCGGCTGCCTGCGAAGCGCCGGGCCGCCTGTCCGTCGGCTTTGACCACCGCCGGCGACAGCACGAGAAACGAATACAAGGATCGTGTGTTGAGGGGCAGCGAGAGCAGCTGACGCGTGGTCTTGGAGTCGCCGATCCGCGCGGTCTCGGCTTCGATGAGCGTGGCCCCGGCGGAGACCTCCACCGTCACCTCGACCCGGCCCACTTGGAGTTGAATGTCCAGCCGGCGCTGGTCTCGCGCCACGAGCTCGACGTCCCGCGCGACGAACTCCTGAAACCCGGGCGCCGTCGCTCGGACGGAGTAGCGGCCCTCGCGCAACTGCGCCAGAGTGTAGTAGCCCACTTCGTTCGAGGTGGCGGTGTACTGGTAGCCCGTGGCCTCGTGCGTGGCCGTGATCGTGGCGCGCGGTATCGCGGCCCCGGCGGGATCGGTGACCGTGCCGCTGATGCTGGCGAACGTGGTCTGCGCCCTGAGCAAAGTGCAGTTTGCGGTGAACGTGACCAGGAAGAGTACTGTCGCACCCAATCGCATAAGCCGACTCCCAGTTGTTTCGTCTCAATCGTATCACGGCTTTCCGGTGGTCCACTCGCAGGCGCGGCCAAGAGGAGGAAATGCTCCGCCACGGGTCGGCACGGGCCCCCTCGGTCGGCCGGGAGCTCCGCAGGTGACAGCGCAGGGGACGTCATCCCGATGCCGGGAAGCCTGGGTCGAGCGTCGACGCCCAGAGCCGGCTTGATAAGATGGCGGGGGAACCGGGACGGGGAGGTTTCGATGGCACAAACTCGCAGAGAGGTGCTCGGCTGGATGGCGGCGGCAACACTGGCGAATGCCCAGACAAAAGAGGGTCTCAAGTACGTGCGGTTTCGTCGCGGCGGGGCGGTCTCCTACGGGATCCTGGACGGCGACACGGTTCGCGCGGTGCGCGGAGAGCTCTTCGGAACGCACGAGGAAACCGGCGAGCGTTACCCGCTGTCGGCGGTGAAGCTCCTGTATCCGTGCGAGCCGCCGAAAGTACTGGCGGTAGGGCTGAACTATCGGAGCCACTTGGCGGGCCGGCCGGCGCCGTCGCGTCCCGAGATCTTCTACAAGCCGGTGACGGCGCTCCAACATCCCGGCGACCCCATTCTGATTCCCCGAGACGCGCGCAACGTGCACTACGAAGGGGAGCTCGTGGTGGTCATCGGCCGCCGGGTCAAGAATGCCTCCCTCGAGGAAGCGCGGGCGGCAATTTTCGGCTACACCTGCGGCAATGACGTGAGCGAACGGGACTGGCAGAATGGGCCGGACAAAGACCTGCAATGGTGGCGGGCCAAAGGCGCCGACACCTTCGCCCCCCTCGGGCCTGCGATTCTGCGGGCTTCGGACGCCGGCAAGCGGCTGCTGCGCACGCGCCTCAACGGCGAGGTCGTGCAGGAACAATACGTAACGGATTTGATCTTTGGTCCGCCGGAAATTGTGAGTTGGGTCAGCCGGTACGTCACATTGCTTCCGGGCGACGTGATTTACACGGGAACGCCGGGCACCACTGGCCCGATGAAACCTGGCGACGTCGTCGAAGTGGAAATCGAGGGGATCGGGATACTGCACAACCCCGTCGCGGCGGCGTCATAATCGTAGACAGGCGGTCATGGAAGACGACGTCCGGGAGCGGTTCGAGCGGCTGGAGAATTTCCTGGCGGACAACTTCGTGCGCTGGGAGATGCGCATGGAGCGGGCCGAGCAGCGCATGGAGCGAGCCGAGCGGCGTCTGGACCGGCTGGAGCGCATTGTGACGGTAGCCATTCGGGCGGGCTCGCGCCAGCTCCGCGAGCTGCGCGAGGCGCAGCGCCGTACCGAGGAGCATTTGCAGCGCTTGGCCGAAGCACAGCGGCACACCGAGGAGCGGCTGGATGTGCTGATCAGCGTCGTGGACGGCATCGTGCGGCGCTTGCCGCCGGCCGCGCAGTGAGGGGCGAAGGTGGAAGACGACGTCCGGGAGCGGTTCGAGCGGCTGGAGAATTTCCTGGCGGACAACTTCGTGCGCTGGGAGATGCGCATGGAGCGGGCCGAGCAGCGCATGGAGCGAGCCGAGCGGCGTCTGGACCGGCTGGAGCGCATTGTGACGGTAGCCATTCGGGCGGGCTCGCGCCAGCTCCGCGAGCTACGCGAGGCGCAGCGCCGCACCGAGGAGCATTTGCAGCGCTTGGCCGAAGCACAGCGGCACACCGAGGAGCGGCTGGATGTGCTGATCAGCGTCGTGGACGGCATCGTGCGGCGCTTGCCGCCGCCATCGTCTGCGGGAATGATATGATAAAGCGGTAGCTGGGGGTGGCGATGCCGTTCCTTCAAAACGAATTCGAGAAGAACGTTCTTATCACCTCCGTGGACTACGTCTTCAACTGGGCGCGGAAGTCCGCTCTGTGGCCAATGACGTTCGGGCTGGCCTGCTGCGCCATCGAGATGATCGCCTCGACGACGTCCCGCTTCGACATCGCGCGCTTCGGGGCCGAAGTGTTCCGGCCCAGTCCGCGCCAGTCCGACCTCATGATCGTGGCGGGCACGGTGACGCTGAAGATGGCGCCAGTGTTGCGCCGGCTCTATGACCAGATGCCGGAGCCGAAATGGGTCATTTCGATGGGCGCTTGCTCGAGCGTGGGTGGGCCGTTCAACACGTATTCCGTGCTCCAAGGCGTGGACAAGATTGTACCGGTCGATGTGTACGTGGTCGGCTGCCCTCCGCGACCAGAGAATCTGTTCTACGCCTTGCTGAAGCTGCAAGACAAGATTGACCAAATGACCACGTTGGCCAAGCGGCCCACGGAAGTGCGGCTGGATGAATCCATGCTGGAGAACTTCAAAAAGCAGGTGATGATCGCGCAGATCCAGCAGCCCGTCTGATCTCCTTGACGCCCTCCGAGTCGTTCTCCCGCCAGGCAGATCAAGTTTGGCGAGCCGAACCACTGTCGCGGTTGGAGTGGGTGGAGCATGGCTTTGGAACCCGGCACACGCTATGGGACGCCGCGGGACGGTTGGCTTGGGCCAGACAGCTTCACTCCAGTCGGTGCCTCGATGTGATGGCTCCCGGGCACGCCGGCGACGGCGACGCACTCGTCACGAACCGGCCCGGGTTGCTGCTCGGCGTCCGTACGGCGGACTGTCTACCGGTGCTCATGGCGGATTCCACGCACAAGGCCGTGGCCGCGATCCACGCCGGCTGGCGGGGCTTGGTGGCGGGAGTTCTGCTTCGGACCGTGGAAGCCATGGCGGAACGCTTCGGGTCTCGGCCCGCCTCGCTGGTAGCCGCCATCGGGCCAGCCATCGGCCCATGCTGTTACGATGTCGGGCCAGAGGTGGCCCGCCGGTTCGGCGAACTCTTCCCCGAGCGCACCGATCTGACGGGGCGTGCCCACATCGACTTGAGCGAGGCCGCTCGCCGTCAGTTGGTCGCGGCGGGGGTTCCGGCAGGACAGATCTGGTGTGTGGGCTTGTGCACTCGCTGCCTCAGCGGGGAGTTCTACTCATGGCGGCGAGAGGGACCCACTGCGGGCCGCATGCTGTCGGTAATCGGAATCCGCGGCTGAAGACAGCAAGGGCGCAGGCCCAAGCCCGCGCCCTAGATTGGCAGACCCGATCAGGCGGCGTCCACGAGGAACTCTTCGAGGATCTCCTCGCCGCGCTCCTGTTGGCGGTCGACAATTTCCTGGCACTGCAAACAATACGCAGCCCATGGCACGGCCTGCAGCCGTTTCTGGCTGATCTCTTGGTCACAGTGGACGCAGACGCCAAAGGTTCCTTCGTCGATCCGACGGAGGGCGGCACGCACTTGCCGGAATAACTGCGACTCGCGATCCAGGTTGCGGATGGCGAGCTCGCGCTCGGCGGCGTACTGCACTTCGTCCAGCGCATCGGCCGCCTTTTCGATGGCGATTCCCTCGCGTTTGCGCAACACCTTGGCAAGCTCTGCTTGCTTTTCTTCCAAGATTTGCTTGAACCGGTTCAGTTCAGCTTTGGTCATGGTTCTTCACCCTCCTCTTCGGCCGGCAACGCGGTCACGTTCCGGTCTTTCTTCGAACTGCCTTTGATCATTTGTCCTGACATTACCTAGATGCCGTTTTGCGCTTCCTGGTTACAAAAAATCTTAGCATATAACACTAAATGTCCATGGCGTCTCACGCTACAATCGGGCTGCACCTTTCATGCCAAACTATCCTATGGACGCTCTGCGGCGGACAAAGTTTCATGCTCAGGCTTTAGTTTCGCTCCCCTGGCTAGAAAGGTAGGCCAAGGGCGCCGTCCATACGTCGGATGCTATGATTGAGCGTACCCCGACATCGCATGGAGCCCCGGCGGATCCTGCTCGTACTGGGACTAGTCATCGTCTTCGTTTTCAATGGCTTATCCTTGATCCCCTACCCGGGGCTCCAGCAGGACGAAGTGCTGTTTGCCGCCGGAATCTACGCCGCCCGGTATTGCGAGGATTCCCTCGAAGTGTTCGGCCGTCGCATTCCATTGATGCTGCTCAGCTACTTGGGGGCATTGAAGAGCTGGATGTACGAGCCCATCGTGCGAGTTTGGCCTCCGTCGCCATGGTCCGTGCGGGTGCCCGTTTTGGTGGTGGGCGTTATTACGCTGTGGGCTTTCACGTGGTTTGTAAGGGCGGTGGCCGGGACTTTCGCCGCCGCCTCGGCGGGCGCTCTGTTGGCCACCGACGCGTCTTTCCTGCTCACCACCACCTTCGATTGGGGCCCCGTGGCGCTGCAACATGCGCTGACGATGCTCGGGGTTTCGGCCCTGCTGCGGTTTCACCAAACCGGATCCCGAGTTGCGTTCCGCGCAGGCTGGTTGTGCTTCGGACTGGCGCTGTGGAACAAGGCCTTGTTCGTGTGGGTATTGAGCGGAATGGGGATCGCGGCGGCCCTGACGTTGCGCGCCGAGATCGGCCGGTATGGCACGCGTCGGCGAGCCATCGAGGCATTGGCCTGCCTTGCCGCCGGAGCGTTGCCCCTGATCCTGTACAACGTCGAGCACCCGGCCGCGACCCTGCGGGCGGCTCTGGAATCTCCCCTGGCCAAACTCCGCGACAAAAGTCACGTGCTTTGGAGCACTCTGGATGGGTCGGGGCTGTTCGGATACCTTGTCCATGACGGCCCGGCGGGCGCGCTGCCCGCGGAACCGGAATCGCACCTAGAACAATTGTCGGTGGCTTTGAGCCAAACGGCGGGTCCCGTGCGTGCGTCGCCGTTTCCCTGGCTCTTGATGGCGGCCGCGGCTCTGCTGCCATGGCTGTGGCGCACGCCGGCTCGGAGGCCCGTGCTGTTCGGACTGCTCACGATGCTCGGCGCGTGGTTGCAAATGCTGGCGACGAGGGATGCGGGCGCTGCCGTGCACCACGCAGTCCTGTTGTGGCCGTGGCCCCAGTTCGTGGTCGGGGTGGCGTTGGAGCAGGCGCGGCGCCGGTGGCCCGGGCGGCTCACCACCGGGGTGGCGGTTTTTCTGGTCGGCGCCCTGTGCGCCGCTAACTTGCTGGTGATCAATCAGTACCGCGCCCAGCTGATCCGATACGGATCCCCGGGTTCGTGGACGGATGCCATCTACGCCCTTTCAGAATCCTTGCGGCACGCGCCGGCGACGGAGATCTACGTAACGGACTGGGGAATTCTCGATCCGCTGCGCTTTCTGCATCGTGGAAGGCTCCCACTGCGGGAGGCCTCTGCCGTGTTGCAACAAAGCTCGTTGAGCGAAGCGCAACGCCAAGAGCTGCGGCAGCGGTTGGCCAATTCCGGTGGACTTTTCGTTGGGCATGTCGACGGCCAGGAGCAATTTCCCGGGGTGAACCGCCGCTTGTTGGAGCTGGCGCGCGAGGACGGATTCGAAAAGGAGCGTCGTTACATCGTCCGCGACCGGCACGGGCGCGCGGTCTTCGAAGTGTTCCGCTTCCGGCCCTCGGGCGGCTTGAGCGTACAGTAGCCACAGCGCCGGCACATCATTTTTCGCGGTGTCGCCAGCCGCCAACGCTCAGCACAAGCCCTTCATCGGGGGCTCGAAGCCGGCACCCCGAATCGAGAGGATCTGGCCGTCCATTTTGTAGTCCGTCCCCAGGAACAGGCTTGCCAGCCAGACATTGCTCTGCATGTGATCCGTCATGGAAGGAACCCGGAAGCGGCTTTCCCCCCGGGCCAGCGCGGCGAAGGGGATGATCTGGTCGGCGGCGAAGCGGTCGAGCGTGGCCCCTGTGGCGAGGTCTTCGAGGAGCTGCCGGGCCACTTTTCGCCCGATGGCTTCGCTCGTGCGGCCGGGGGCGCCCGCCCAGTCGGCGCCAAGCCGGCCCGCTCCGGCCAGATCCGCGAACAGAGCGAGCGCGGCGCCGGGCTGAAGCGCGGTGCGATCGTCGCGCTCCTCGATCGTGGCACGGTGTCCGGCTTCCGCTAGGACTTTGTGCGCCGTGCGGGCCATTCGTCCGGCGACATCGCGGTCGGCCAGATGCGAGGCCAAAGCAATACCGGTGATCCTCTCCACCGGGCCGGGTCGATCGAGCACCAGGGGATCCAATCCGCGACGCACCGGCTCCACCGTTAGCACCAGGATTCCTCCGCCGCGCGGCACGTAGCCGGGGCGACGCATCTCCACTCGAGCGCTGAGACCCATGCGCGCCAGCAGAGGGAGCATCACGTGCTGCAGGTGAAACACGGAAGGAGCGAAGTCCTGGAAGAGGCCGCCGCGGATCTCCGCCGTGACGGAGCTCGGCGCGAAGGCAAGCAGAGGGAGCACGGCCAGCGCCAGCAAAGTGGTAGATCCGGCTGAACCGATATCCCAAAGGTAGTGCTTTGCGGGGCAGATCGGACCGGGGCGGAAGACAAATTCCACGGCCCCCTTGCGGACACCCTCGGTTTGGCCGCCGACGATCTCGCAAATGGCTTCCACGACCCGCAAGTGTTGCGGTTGAAGGCCCGGCTTGTCGCGTCGCGCCCGGACGTTGTAGAGGTGGACCGGCCTGCCGGTCAGGGCGGCAAATGCCACCGCTTGGCGCACGACGGTACCGCTGCCCGAGTGGAGCGAGCCGTCAATCTCGATCATGGGGCTGCCTCTCGGTAGTTAGGCTAGCCTCGAGGTGGCCTTTGGTGCGGACGGTGCGACCCGCCCCCCGGGGCGGCCCGGCGTGATTCATTTCGTGTTCGGATCGGCTCAGCTCAAGTCCGCGAGTGGGATCGCGAAAGTGTGCGAAAGACGGTAGGGGCGGCCACCCGCCAGGGCGAGCGGCCGCCCTTTTTCGCCGCGCACTAGAAGGTCAGGCGCAGGCCGAGTTGCACTTCGCGAGGCGTCAGCACGGTCGAGCTGATGCGTCCAAACGCCGCCACGCCGAAGGTCGTGTTGGGCGGAGCGAAGTGCGGATTGTTGAAGAAGTTGAAGAACTCCGCTCGGAATTCCAGTGAACGCTTCTCGTCAATCGCCGTGTTCTTGAACACCGAGAAGTCGAAGTTGACCAAACCGGGGCCACGCACGTGGCCGATGCCGCCGTTGCCGAAGACAAACGGCGGCGGATCGGCAAAGCAGCCCGTGTCGAACCACCGCTCGACTCGCTTGGGCCGAGCCACCTTGGTGCACGTGATGTTCGCGCGGTTGCCGGTGCCGGTGTTGAGGCGGCTCGTAGCGACGTTGATCACGAGCGGGGGCCCGCTCTGAATCATCGTGATCCCGTTGACCGACCAACCGCTGACCACCTTGCCAGCAACCCCCCGCACGCCGGAGGCAAACCTTCGGCCGGCCCCGAAGGGGAGCTCGTAGCGGTAGCTAATGGCCAAGTTCTGCGGGATATCCACCATGGTGAAGCCCGAGGACACCCCACGGTTCAGGGCTTTGTCGAAGAACGGATAGATGACGTTGGTGACGGTGTCGATCGTCTTGGAAGCTGTGTAGGAAACCAACATCATCAGCCCGGCCGACAAACGCCGTTCGAACTTGGCTTGCAGGGCGTGGTAGTAGGAATCCCCATCGCCGCTCCGGTGGAAGATATCTGTAACTGTGGGAGCGATCGGGCGGTAGGGGCGCCGTTCGGCCAGCGAACCGGGGCCCGGCAACGGAACGTTGATGTTGCGGTTCCGGTACAGATGGGTGGCGCGAGTTCCGACATAGGCCGCCTCGAGCATCATCGAGGGCGAAAGCTGCCGCTGGATGCTGAAGTTCCACATCTGGGACATGACCTGGCGGAAGTTGCGTGGAATGATGAACACGGCAAACCCCGCCGGTGGCGTCATCCGAGGCGCTAGCGTCACGGGCGTGAAGCCGGGCAAGCCGTCGCTGACGCTGCGCCAGACGCTGAAAATGTCCGGCGTGGTCAAGTGGATGATCCGGAAGAACGGGTAATTCCGTTCCAGTGTGCCGCCGGTGGCGCCGAAGTTGTCCGGGAAGTAACTGATGCCGTAGGCTAAGCGGAACGCGGTGCGGCCTTGATCCGGCGTGTAGGCCAGGCCGACGCGCGGGCCCCAGGCACGCAGGAAGTTATCCACATTGGGCCCCCGGTTGTCCTTGCTCGCCAGGTGGATCAACCCGTCCGCGAGGCTGAAATTCGACTGCCGGTTGTACTTTTCGACCGGACGCGTGAACAGATCCCAGCGCAGTCCCAGGTTGAGCGTCACGGCAGGCGAGACACGGATGTCGTTCTGGAAGTAGAAGCCCCAGTACGTGAAGCGCACCCCGGGGCGCGTGTCGACGAAGTCGCGCTGGACGCGCCACGGGTAGCCGAGCAGGAAGCTCGCCCAGGGGCTCCCCGTGCCCGGCGCTCCGCGATTGCTGGTGATGTTGCGGTCAAAGTCGAACCAGCCGCGCGGATTGGTTTGCGGATTGGTCAAAGTGGATTGATACCGGCGGATGTCGGCGCCGAACTTCATGGCGTGCCGGCCGCGGATCCAGGTGAAGTTGTCGGTGTACTGAAATGCGTTGGCGATCCGCACGGCATTCGTCGAGCCCAACGTTCCCGTCGGGTGGATGCCCGGAATGTCGAACCGGGCAATGCCGAAGGTGTAGGGATGACCCGGAATGTTGCCGTTCGGGATCCCCAACTCATTGTTTTTGGGGATTCCGAAGTCGGCGCCGTAATGATACACGTTATAGCGGTTGAAGCCGAGCCGGAACTCGTTGATCTTGTTCGGGGCCAGGGTGTAGATCGCCCCCAGCACGGCGTTCTGGTTGCGCGAGTCCGCGTTGATCCCGAAGGCGTTGTTCATGAACACATTGCCAGGGGGAGGATCTTTGAGCGTCCGGTCGGCGAACGACTCCCGGCCGTAGAGGTGCAGTCTGTCTCGAAGGTGAAGATCGATCTTGACGTCGAACTGGTGCGTGTTGCCCTTCAAGCTGGTGGCCTCGAGGTAGTTCTCGACGATCCCTGGGCGGTTTGGCAGGGGCCACACGTCCGCCACTTTGCGCGTAATCGGATTGATGCGCGTCGGCGGAATGATCTTCCCCGGGAAGGGTGCGCTGGACAGCGGATCGTAAATCTCCGGCTGGGCGGGATCTTCCGTCAGGATGCCCTCTCGCATTAACCGGGTGGGAACGGTGATCAGAAACGTCCGGCCCACGCGCTGCCGCAGGCCTTGGTAGTCTGCGAAAAAGAATGCTTTGTTGCGGACGATCGGTCCCCCGACGGTTCCGCCGAACTGGTTCATCTTGATGGGAGCGCGGCGGGCGGCGAAGAATTCCCGAGCGTTGAGTTTGTCGTTGCGCAAATATTCGAACAAGGAGCCGTGCAGTTCGTTGGTGCCGGAACGGATCGTCAGGTTGACCACGGCGCCGCCGAAGACGCCGAATTCCGCCGTCGGGTTATTGGTCTGCACCTTGAATTCTTGAATCGCTTCCAAGGGCGGTGTCAGGTTGATGAACGCGTTGAGCGGTTCGTTGTTGGCCACGCCATCGATGAGGAAGTTGTTGCCCGACCACTTGAGGCCGTTCACCGTGGCGTGGATCGGGCTCCGCGCCCCGGCCGCCGCCGGGTTCTCGCCGAAGTCGGCGAAGCCGCGCTGCACGGCCCCGGGCGTCAGCAGGATCAACTGCTGAAAGAGCCGTCCGTTGAGGGGCAAGTTCTGGATTTCGCGCGATTCGATGACATGGCCAATTTCGGAAGTGGTGCTTCGCACTAAGGGCGCCGTTGCCTCGACGGTGACCGACTCGGTCACCGGCCCGGGCGTGAGCGTGAAATCGACTCGCGTGGTTTGATAGACCCGGACCGGCACGGCGGCTGTTTCCGCCTTGCGGAATCCCTGGAACTCCGCCGTGACGCGGTACGTCCCAGGCGGCAGGTAGGGCGCCACGTAGTTACCAAGTTCGTCGGTGAGGCGTTCCGTGGAAACGCCTGTGGCTTCGTTGGTCACCGTGACTTTGGCCCCCACGACCACCGCGCCCGTGGCATCGCGCACGGTGCCGACCACGGTGCCGGTGATCGCCTGGGCCCAAGCCAGCGACGGAATGAGAAACGCGAACAAGACGGCTGCGGAAGTGATCCTCGACACCTGCAGACCTCCTCGCCGCCGAGTTGCGCAACTGCCGTGCCAGTTGCCCCGGGCTTGAAGCTGTAGTACTTCAGCGGCCGGCAGCAGGAACGATTACGTGTTTTTGAAGCCTACGGGCAGTTCGTCTACCGATTTCCGGAGACGTCGGCGCTGCGTCCTCAAGCTTGGTCTAGCGAGCCTCGATCGCGCCGAACACCAGCCCGAGCGGACGGCCATCCTCCGGCCGTGCGAAGATCCGGTCTACTTCGAGTGCGACTCTGATTTCCGAAGCCCGCCCTACGGCATCCGGTAGCCGGAAGGACAGATCGAACGGAGCGTCGCCGCGACGGAGCTCCACCCGAGGGAACATATATCCGTTCGCTCGCACCGTGAGGTAGAGTGGCCCGGCGGCCACTTGCGCGCTCGGACAGTAACCCCTCACGCGCAAGCTGCGGGCGGGCCCGCCGAGCCGGACCGTGGCGCGCTGCGGCATCCAGCGATAACCGTCCTCGACCGGATACCATTCCGGGCCGAGGAACCGAGAGAACAGCGCATTACCGGCATCCACCCGGCGCGGTAGCTCGTCGCGCGACCAGCGACGCCGGGCGACGGCATAGAAGGGACCCGTGACGTTGGCGAGGCGGTCGCCGCTTGCGTCATAGACAACCGCCTGCTTGCGCTCGAGCGCCTCCAGCGCGACGCTCGGCGGCAGCACGAACTCCGAAACGTCGCCGAGTTCCGGATCGGCTTTGATGTTTTCCTCAGCCCCGGGCGCCAAGTAAACCTGAGTCAGCCCCAGCAAGCGGTACGGTTTGTCGAAGACGGCGGTCCAGAACAGATCCGTGCTGACGCCCGTCAGCAGAATCGTCTTGCCGGGATGGAGCTGCTTGGCGCGAGCCAGGCCGTAGACGAGCGTGCGCGCCATGCGGCCCCGCTCGTAATGCCAGCGCAGCACCGTGCGGGTCGTGGGAAGGGACACGGCAAGGTAGAGCCCCGCCAGCGCGATCGCCAGGCCGCGCCGCCATCCGCCCGCGTTCCAGCCGGAGGCGACAGCCCAAGCCCCGAGAACGGCCAGCCCGCTCATGGGCGCCGTCAGGTAGTAGTCGGAGACATGCCCGCTGAAGGGCAGAAAGGGCCCCAACAGGGCGAGAAACCAGATCAGCGGAAAGGCATACCTCCAGCGTCGTCGGGCAAGATGCCACGCGACGAACCCAAGCAAGGCTGCGCCCAACGCGGTGGTGGCGGCAAGCTCCCAGCGGGCGAACTCCGGCCACACTGGAGTCAGCCTCGATGGCCCGAGCGCCATTTCCCAGTAGCGCCACAGCGCTGTGAGAACCGTGGCGTCGAACCGCGGGGCGTAGACGCCGCTTTCCGGCTTCGGCGCCGCAAGCTGGTGCATGACGGCATAGAGAATGGACGGCGGGAAAAGCCACAAGGTCTTGCGGAAGTGCGCACGCGCCCAGAACCAAGCATAGGCGGCGGCGATCACCGGGTAGACCACGTTGATTTCGAGAGCGCCGAAGCCGGCCAGAAACGACATCCATTGGGCGATCCAGTAGCCGCGCCGGCCGGTTTCGGCGTACCGGATCAGCCAATACAAACTCAGCAGCAGGAACAAGGCGCATAGGATCTGGTTGTAGGACGAGGTCCACGCCAGGGCCGCCGCCAGCACACTCGATGCGGCCCAGAACAAGGCCGCGAGCATACCGGCGAGGCGGGAGCCCGTGAGCCGTTGCGCGATCCGCGCCAGCAAGATCAGATTGGCGAATTGCGTCACGTGCACTGCGATGCGGAAGGGAACGGCGTCGAGCCCGAACAGAGCGTAGAAGCTTAGAAAGAAGCTGCGCTCGCTCAGCGGGCGGATGGTGCCGAACGAACGCGGCGCAAAAAGCGCCTCCCACAAATCTGTCCAACTTCGCACGTGTAGGCTGAGATTCAGCCATGCGAAGTCGTCTTGGTGAAACCAGATTCGCAGGCCCAACCAGTAGAAGGAGGCGAAAAACGCGACCGGCACCAGCCACCAGGCGGCGCGCACAACGGCTTTCATTTCGCTTCGAAGCCGACGGAGGTGACGACGATTCCCAGTTCCCGATGGTCTGCCTCGCCCGGCGCGAGAGCTTTGTCGAGGGTGAAATTCACGGTGACGGCCTCGGCGGGGAAGGCCTTGGGGGGCACGTCGCGCCGGTAGAGATATTCGCCGGGCCGGGTGAAGGTCTCGGGCGGCAGCGGCACGCCTTCCACGTCGGCCGTCAGGGTCACAGCCTTCAGCTGGGCGATGACCGGGTCCGGAACGGCGCCTTGGAGCACCAACGTCGCGCCTTTTTCCGAAGCCCCGGACGGGGCGCGGAGGGTGACCGCGAACCGCGCCATGGTCCAACGCCAGGCGTTCTGCTCGATTTCATGAAACCCTCGAATCAGTTGTAGCGAGGTTCGCGGGTCGGCCACGTGGACCATCGTGGCGAGTTCTCGCGTTTCCTCCCGGGTGGCGTCCGCCGGGATGTTCTGCGCGCTCCGCCGGCAGCCGCCGAAGGTGAGGCCAAAGGCGAGCGCCAGGGCAACGCGCGTCAATCTCCGCATCGCTCCACTTCCACCAGACAGCTATAGAACACCGGCCCGCCGCCGAGGTCGGCCAGGCGGTCCGAGGTGAGCACGTTGACATTGTTGCGGTCCGGCGCCTTCTTGGGCCAACGCACCGAGCCTGCCCGGACCACGCCGGGCCGCACTGTTTCGGCCACTCGCGCGGTCAGCAGCAGACTCCCGCGTTCGTTGAAGACCCGGACCGGATCCCCGTCGGCGATGCCGCGGGCCGCGGCGTCCTCCGGATGCAGGGTGAGCTCCGACGTCTGCCGGTCCACGTCCGGCCGGTTGCCGAAGGTCGAGTTCATGCTGTCGTCATTTTTGGGTGAGATCAATTCCAGGGGATATCGCTTCCGGAGCGCGGTGTCACCGAGGCGCGACTCCTCCGGCGGGCAGTATTCGACCGCGCCGGCTGCCAGATCGCATTTTCCGGAGGGCGTCCCGAAACCGCCTTCGGCGAAGGGCAGGAATGGCGCGCCGTCGGAAGCCAGGCGCAAACGAACGAAATGCTGGCGTTCCAGCTCCTCGAGCGTGATGCCCCGGACAAAGGGGTGATCGCTGGCAAGCAGCGCGCGAATCATGTCGTCTTCGGTTTCCGAAAAGCAGGGCTCGTCGAAGCCCATGCGGGCTGCCAGCAGGCGAAAAATCTCCACGTTCGACTTCGTCTCCCCCGGCGGGGGAACTACCGGACGCGCGAGTTGCAAGTAGTAGTGACCGTAGGACAGATACAGATCGGTGTGCTCCAAGAAGGTGGTGACCGGCAGGACGATGTCAGCATAGTCGGCCGTGTCGGTCTGGAACTGCTCGAGCACGACCGTGAAGAGATCGTCCCGCCGAAGCCCTTGCAGGACTAAGTTGCGGTTGGGGGCGACGGCCGCCGGGTTGGAGTTGTACACGACGAGCGCTTTGACGGGCGGGTCGTCGAGAGCCGTCAGCGCTTGGCCGAGCTGGCACATGTTGACGAGGCGCGCCGGCCGTCCGAGGGACTTCCACTGCAAGTCGGGCCGTTCGAGGGCCGCCTTGTTGAGGTGAAAAGCTTGTGAGGTGCTGAGCAGCAGTCCGCCGCCTTCCTGGCGCCAGGCGCCCGTGAGGGCGGGCAGCACGGAGATGGCTTTCACGGCCGCGCCCCCGCGCTCGTTGCGCTGCACGCCGTAGTTGAGCCGGATGACGGCGGGGCTGATGGTGGCATAATCTCGGGCCAAGCCGACGATGTCTTGGGTCGAAAGACCCGTCAGGGTGGCGACGCGCTCGGGGGGGTATTCCGCCACTCGCGCTCGCAGCGCTTCGAAGCCGGTAGTGAAGCGCGCGACGTAGTCGGCATCGTAGAGCCGTTCGGCGACGATGACATGCATCATGCCCAGGGCCAGCGCGGCGTCGCTTCCCGGGTTGATGGGGAAATGGCGGTCGGCCAGCTGTCCGGTCTTGTTTCGCACCGGGTCGATGGTGTAGAGCCTGGCGCCGTTGCGCCGGGCCTCGACGAGGAACGGCCAGAGGTGCACATTGGTCCCGAGGATGTTCGCGCCCCAGGCCAGAATGAGCCGGGAACGGCGGAACTGCTCCGGCTCGGTGCCGTAGCGCAGGCCGATAGTTTCGGCCAGGGCGGCCGAGCCGGTGGCGGCGCAGATGGTCCGGTCCAGGCGTGACGCTCCGAGCCGGTGGAAAAAGCGCCGGTCCATGCCGGAGCCGTTCAGCAAGCCCATGGTGCCGGCATAGCTGTAGGGCAGAATCGCCTCGGGTCCCTCTTCGGCCGCGATTTGCCGAAGCCGGGAGGCAATTTCGTCGAGAGCCTGGTCCCACGAGATGCGCTCGAACCGTCCCTCACCTTTGCGTCCGGTGCGGCGCAAGGGGTAGAGCAAACGCTCGGGGGAGTACTCGCGCTCTAGGTAACGCGCGACCTTGGCGCAAAGGAACCCGCGCGTCACCGGATGCTCCGGATTGCCGCGCAGTCGCACGGCGCGCCCGTTTTCGACCGTCACCAGCAGCGAGCAGGCGTCCGGGCAGTCCAAGGCGCAGACGGAATGGCGAACCTCGGGCACTTCCGAATTATAACGGGCTCTCCGAGCGGCGCTTCTCCGCGGCGCGCTCCCGCTTGCGCTTTTCGACCCAACCGGGCTTGTTCACTTGGCGCGCGCGGCCCAACGCCAGGGCGCCGGGCGGCACATCGTCCGTGATGACCGAGCCGGCGCCCACATAGCTTTCCTCACCGATCTCCACTGGAGCGACGAGTGTGGCATTGCTGCCGATGAAGGCCCGCGCCGCGATGTGGGTGGGATGCTTGGTGTAGCCGTCGAAGTTGCACGTGATCGTTCCCGCACCGATGTTGACGTCTTGGCCGACGGTGGCGTCGCCCAGATAGGCCAAGTGCAGAGCGCGGGCGCCGGCGCCCAGAGAGGTGTTCTTCAGCTCGACGAAATTGCCCACGCGCGCCCCAGGCGCCAAGTGGGCGTGCTGCCGCAGCCGGGCGAATGGACCCACCTGCGCGCCGCGCTCCAAACGGGCGTTGCGCACGACACTGAACGGCTCCACGGCGACGTCGTCTTCCAGTTGCGCATCTTCGAGGATGGCGCAGGCGCCCACGCGGCAGTTCTCTCCGATCACGCTCCGGCCCAGAATTTGGGCGAAGGGGCCAATGACCGTGTCCATGCCGATACGCACCTCCGGGTCGATCGTGACGGTCTCGGGTTTCTCGATCGTGACGCCTTCGAGCATGAGGCGCCGCGCGATGCGCTCCCGCAGGATCCGGTCCGCGGCGGCTAGTTCGGCGCGCGTATTGATGCCGAGCAGCTCTTGCGAATTGTCGTGGGGAAGCGGCAGCACCATTTTGCCGGCCTGCCGGAGAATTTTCACGAGGTCGGTGAGGTAGTACTCGCCAGCGGCGTTGTCCGGCCGGATTTCGCGGATGTGCTCCCACAACGCGGCCGCGGCGAAACAATAGAATCCCGCGTTGATTTCGCGGATCGCCCGCTGCTCTTCTGTGGCGGATTTCTCTTCGACGATTTCGACAATACGGCCGTCCGGGTCGCGGAGGATGCGACCGTAGCCGGTCGGATCGTCCAGAAAGGTCGTGAGGAGGACCGCCGCCGCGTCCGAGGCGGCCTGGTGCGCGATCAGTCGGCGAAGTGTCTCCGCCGTCAGCAACGGACAATCGCCGTAAAGCACGGCCACGCGCTTGGCGCCGGCCGTGGCGTCCCGCGCGGCCATGACAGCGTGGCCCGTGCCCCTGGGCTCCTGCTGGCGGGCAAAGCGAACGCCGCGGTCGCGCACGAGCGACTCGACCGCCTCGGCTTGGCATCCGGTGACCACCACGATCTGCTGCGGCGGGACTACTTCAAGAACAGCCTCTAGCACATGCTCGATCAAGGCGCGGCCGCCGGCGCGGTGCAGCACCTTCGCGTGTCGGGACTTCATGCGCGTGCCCAAACCCGCGGCCAGAATCACTATCGCTGTGTCGTCCATAACGACCATTCTGACCCAGGGTGTGTGCCGGTGCGGGATGCCGGGAAAGTTCAGCAGCACCGCGCCGTCGCAGCGCGCGTCTCCTCGGCCCTACCGGCTGGACGGAAGGTGGTATCGTGTGGTACGGGCGTTGCGAGACCCGTTCCAGCTATACCGCGCGGAATCGAACCCCGGGGACTGCTCTACCGCCACGTAGCAGTCCGCATGCCGCGTGGGCAAGGCGGCATTCGCCGGGCGGCCATACAGTCGAGGGGAAAAGGCGGCGTTGCCCGAGCGGCTGCCCCTGCTCATCTGGTGAGCATGCGACAGCACTTCAAGACGCGCTTAGTGGCCAAGAGCGACTCCTCCTCATGCGCACGGCGAGGTCGTTGTTGCTGATAGCCAGCTCCAAGCCCATCTTGCTCCGAACGAGGATCGACCCACCAAAGGTGGCTCCGGTCTCGGAGGGGCAGGGTTAGAAGGGCGGACGGGGCATGGAAGGTTCCTTCGAGCGGCTGCGGCCACGCAAGGCGTGCCATCCTTCCCAAGCGGCGTAGCAGCACAGGAACAGGATGGTCCACTCGATGGGGTAGCGGTAGCGTCCGCTGACCTGGATGAAGTAATAGGTCAGCGGGTAGGCTAGCCAATCGCCGAGAAACAGCAAGCCGGCGAAGCGGTGGCGCTGGAGCATGCGAAACAGGCCCCAGGCAGCGACGACGACCATCGGAAACAAGATGACGTTGCGCCAGCGTTTGCCCATGCTGGGGTAAAACCAGAAATAACGGACGCGCTGGAGAGAAAGGGTGGCGAAACGGCCCGGGTTTCGGCAGATCCAGTCGATCGCCTCCGCCAACCGCACGCGGTCATAAGCCAGTTCGCCCAACGTACGGATCTTGGTTCTTTCAGTCTCGCTGCCCTCCGGATGGTGCCGCATCCACAGTCGGAATATGTCTGGACGAGCCGGTACGACCTCGTGCGGAAGAATCGGAAGGGCAAAGTCATTGTTACTGATTGCCAGCTCCATCCCGATGTTGCTCCGGACGAATATCCAGCCGCCGAGCCGGCTGTAGTTGCGGAGAGTCCAGGGCAACAGAATTAAGGCAGCGCCAAGAAAAGTCAGTATAACTGATAAAGTCGCGGACCGGCGGCTCATCGACCACTCTCGCCGGGCTAGAACCGCCAGCCAGAACAAGTAAACGGGAAGCAGCGCCGGATCCACATGAAAGGCCGCCCCCCAACAGACCCCATAAAACACCCAGCGGAGGGCGGGCGCAGGCGCTACGCAAAGCCATCGCAGTGTAACCAAGTGCAGTAGGATCCAAGTCAGGGCGCGCAATGGCGCACCGCTTGCGCTAAGCATGAGTTCGCTAAGAAGACGAAATGGCAGGAGGGCACCTATGAGACCGGACGCCACGCCTACCGAGACTGGAAGGTTGGCTGCGGCGGCTAGAGCCGGCAGCAGTGCATAGCCCAAACTGGCCAGCACGGCATTGAGCACGATTCCTGCCAGCCGGGCCGCTGTCTCTTGCTCTGATGCGCGGTAGGCCAAACTGAGCAGAAATGGATAAGCTGGCGCGGAGTGAGCGGTGGGGCCCGTCTGCGTGCCGTAGGGATTAGCAAATTCACCCGTCCTCGCCAGGCTTCGCGCAATGTTTTCCCACTGCCCACGAGGGTCCGACCGTTCATGGAGCTCCCCTACAAAGATCGCCCCCAGCCGGACGGCGAGGGCGAGGCAGAAAACTGCGGCGCACAAATCCCACAGCGGAAGTTGTGACCAAGGTATAGAAGATCGGATTAGCGGGCGCAACCGCCATGAGTCGCCGCTTTGAAATAATGCCCGCACGTGGGAAATTATGTCATTACTCATATCGACACCGAGTTGTGCTTGTCAAGTTCGGCAAATTCTATGAATGGAATGGTCCTCTCGTTGGTGGATGCGAAGCTGTCAAGCGCGCAGCACGGAACAGCGTAGCGTTGCGTCCGCTTCGCCGAGCCGCCTGAGGACCTCCTACCGCTGCTTCGCTAGCGGCCACACGTTCAGGTTTGGCGTCCTCTCGATCCGGTTCTTGTGCCTCGCTACCGCCAGCGCCCGGATAGGCCGCCGACACTCTGCCAGGTTCGGGAAGATTCCGACCACAAGCGTACGCTGCTTGAACTCCTCCATCCGCCGTTCCAGCATGTCGGTCGACTTCAGATGCTTGCGGTGCTGCCGCGGCGAGCGGGAGAAGCTCAGTGCACAGCCTGGATTAGCGCTTCGCCGACCTGACCCCGTGCGGGACCCGCTGCCGAAGCCTCGGGACAGCTACTCTCGGCTAAACTGGCTTTCCCGCATGGTCACGCCCCCGCCCGCTAGCAGCGAGTGCCGACCGCCCCGGTTACCGCGATCGCTACTAGCACCGTCTGGCTGCGCTCCGGCCCATCTTGCCGCACTTTTTCATAGCCCGCGTCCAGAATCAGGTAGGGATAAGCCTCTTCCAGTCACCTCCAGGCGAACTTGTCCATTTCCTCGTCCAGCTTTCGATCAATCGGTTGATGGTCGCCGGCCAAAACTCGTGTCCGCATAACTCTTCGGTCACCGCGTTCACCTTGCGGGCGGAAACCCCGCAGGTACGTCTCTATCAACGGCGTCACCAGAGTTTTCTGGCCGCGCCGGAAGTTAACGAAGCTCCTCTTTGAAGTTCGCCTGGTTTGCATTATGCTTTTTCGGGTGACGATTTCTCCTTGCCTCCTCTCGGGAGGCGCTTGGTTTCAGCAACAAGATGACTCGTGCTCGTTTTGTGGGGCTTTGAAGCGTGACGGAGAACATCCATCGGTTCGATAGCCCAGGCGAGTACTTACGAAGTAAAGGATACGCAATATAATATGCGGCAGAGTGTTGCAGGGGTGGCTTTTGTGTGTTAGCGTCACCGGGATTCCGACCAGCCCCGCATCCTAAGTTCCGCTTCGCTGGAAGAACGCGTCCCCAAGCAACACCCCGGCGCGCCATTTTGCCCTGGTGGGTGAGGTGCTGCGCAGGTCTTCCGGCAAGTTTGACACCGTCAACACCCACACTGGCCGGCCCGCCATCCCGCTCGAACGCCTATTGCGCGCCTCGCTGCAGGGGGAGGGGCAAGAGGCGCTCCGTGTGAAATGTCCCGCGTAAATAATCGATCCACCCTGAGGCGCTTTTTCAACCACCTGTTAGGCTTCCAAGGAAGCACGAGGTTCGGCCCGCTCCAGCGCCTCCAGTTGGGGCCAAAGGCCGCTACACGGCGCTTGGGCCTCGGGGATCACTTCCGCGAGGGCTTTGACGAGTCGGGGATCGCGCCAGCCTCGCTCAGCCTCCTCCTCGAGGATTTTGAGCGCCTGGTCGGCGCTCAGAGCCGGTTTGTAGGGCCGCGCCGTGGTGAGCGCATCGAAGATGTCCGCGATCTGTAAGATGCGGGCGGTCAGGGGAATTTGCTCGCCGCGCAACCCGTCCGGATAGCCGGAGCCGTCCCAGCGCTCGTGGTGGCTGCGAATGATGGGCAGCACGGAACGGAGCGATTTCATCGGGCGGCAGATCTCTTCGCCCTTGACCGTGTGCCGCTTCATGATGACCCACTCCTCGTCGCTCAGGGGGCCGCGCTTGTAAAGAATGGCGTCGGGGATGGCGATCTTACCGATGTCGTGGAGGTAGCCGCCCCGGTGGAGAGCGAGCAGGTCGCGGCGATCCAGGCCAAGGCGCATCCCCACGGCCACGCTGTAGAAGGCCAGACGCTCGCAGTGGCCCGCGGTGTAGCGGTCCCGGTGCTCAACCGCGCGAGCCAGCGAAAAAAGAATGGTCTCGGCCTCTTCAAGAGAGTTGATGGCGGCGCGCATGCGCAGCAAGGCCCGCAAGCGGGTACGCACGACGGCGGCGTTCAGCGGCTTGGTGAGAAATTCATCCGCCCCGGAGGCGATGCCGGAGATCTCGGTCTCGATGCCTTGAACACTGGTGAGCATCACCAGGGGAATGAGCTGGGTCTTGCGGTCGGATTTGACCGCGCGGCAAAACTCGGCCCCGCTCATTTCCGGAAGCACGAGGTCGAGGACGATCAGATCCACCGTGTCGCGTTGCAGGATCTCGAAAGCTTCCGAAGGGCAGCTCGCCTCCAGCACCCGGTAGGGCTCGGATTTGAGCATGCCGCGCAGGAGCTTGCGGCTGGTTTCGGAGCCGTCGAGCAGTAGCACCGTGGGAGTTTCGGAGTACTCGACGTCGGAGGGTTCGAACGGCAGTAACCCGGGGAGCGCATTCCCGGGTCGTAGCCCGGCCTCGGACGCAGCAGTCAGGACCGCAGGAGAGGCGTTGCCGTTTTTCAACTGTAACCCTCGATCCTCTTATCGGCGCATTGTCCGCCAAAGTTCACTGTATCGGCCGGAGCGGAGCCGGATCCGCCGCATCTTCGCAAGGCTAAAGGATTTCCTCCGTAAAATCAGTGTGTTAGCCGTAGGTTTTCTCTTGACAGCGGTTTGCCTCGGCAGTAGAATTCCGCTAATGATTCACCTCAGGAGGGGCCCAAGAAAGATGAGGACAAGGTTTGTATGTGGCGCACTAGTCTCGGCATGGCTCTGCGCCGAGCCGGCGGCGGCACAGCAGTTTCGAGGTTCGGTCACCGGGCGCGTCGTGGATGTCCAGGAAGCGGTGGTGCCGAACGTCGTGATCACGGCGACGAACCTGGAGACACAGGCGCGCTATCAGACCGAAACCAACGCCGCCGGGCAGTACACACTGCCGTACTTACAGCCAGGGCCGTATCGCCTGGAGGCGGAAGCTCGCGGTTTCAAGCGCTATGTCCGCGAGCGGATCCAGGTGAGCGCCAACGAGCCCCTGTCCTTGGATATCACCCTCGAGCTCGGCCAAGTCGTCGAGACCGTGACGGTGACGGCGGACGCTCCGGTGCTCACCACGGCTACGGCCTCGACCGGACAGGTGATCACCTCGCGGTTTATCGAGAATCTGCCCATGAACGGGCGCACCCCATTGTCACTGGCGCAGATCGCCTTCGGGGTGATTCCCCTGTCCGACCCGCGGTTCCAGCGACCGTTCGACAACGCCGGACCCGCGGACTTTTCCATGGGCGGCGCCCCGGGGCGGACCAATGAGTTACTGCTGGACGGAGCGCCGGATACAACGCGCGACCGCCGTGTGGCGTACAACCCGCCCGTGGACAGCGTGACGGAAGTGAAGGTCGAGACCTTCCAGGCGGATGCCGCCTACGGCAACACGGGCGGTGGCACGGTGAACGTCGTCTTGCGCGGCGGCACCAACGAGTTCCACGGCAACGCCTACAACTTCAATCAGGTATCCAGAACCGCCGCCACGGACTTTTTCGTCAACAAAGCCGGTCAGACCAAAAGCCAGTTGGTGTACAACCAATGGGGGGTCAACGCGGGCGCGCCGCTTTATATCCCGAAGCTTCTGGACGGCCGCAATCGCGTCTTCTGGTACTTCGCTTACGAGGGCATCAAGGATCGTTTCCCCGAGCCGGTCACCACAACGGTTCCGACCGACGCCATGCGGCGAGGTGACTTTTCGCAGCTGCTCAGCCTGGGCAGCGTCTACCAGATCTACGATCCGGCCACAGGGGTTCGCGAAGGGGCGCGCGTCCGGCGCCAGCCGTTCCCAAATAATACAATTCCCCGGGAGCGGCTGAACCCCATCGCCCTGCGCTACCTGGAGTTCTTCCCTCAGCCCAACCAGAGAGGGGCTCCGGACGGTCAGAATAACTACCTAGCCAACACCACGCGCGGCGATGACTACAACAGCGAACTGGGCCGCCTCGATTTCAACCTCAGCGACCGCCACAAGTTTTTCTTCAATTTCCGCCACAATGAGCGGCTGGAGTTCCGCGGGAATTTGTTCAAGAACATCGCCACCGGGAATTTCCTCAAACGCATCAACTGGGGCTCGACGTTCGATGACGTCTACAGCTTTACGCCCACCACTGTCCTCAACACGCGCTTGAACTGGATGCGCTGGACGGAGGGGAACCGGCGGCCCAGTTTGGGGTTCGACATGACCACGCTCGGCTTTCCCGCTTCGCTGGCGAGGGCCTCTGCGCAGGCTTTGCTGCCGCAGGTCGTCATCGCGGGCTTTCCCGAGCTCGGGCACGACGCCAGCATCCCCCTGCCGTATGACCAGTTTCAAGTGTTCACCAGCCTCAGCAAGTTCATGCGCGGGCACAGCTTGAAGTTCGGGGCCGACTTGCGGCTGTATCGTGAGAGCGGCGCCAACCTCGGGAGGTCCTCCGGCCGCTACGAGTTCGGTACGAGCTGGGTGCAGGGCCCGCTGGACAATTCCCCGGCCGCCCCGTTCGGACAAAGCTTCGCCTCGTTTTTGTTGGGCCTGCCGACGGGCGGCAGTTTTGACGTCGGAACGTTCCGCAGCAACCAAGCCGGCTACTGGGCCCTCTTCGTTCAGGATGACTGGAAGGTCACTCCGACGCTCACGCTGAATCTGGGAGTGCGTCTCGAACGGGAGATGACGACGACCGAGCGCTTCGATCGGCAAATCGTGGGCTTCGACGGGACCACGCCGAACCAAGTCACCGAGGCGGCTAAGGCGGCCTATGCCGCCAGCCCGATTCCGGAGCTGCCCGTGGCGCGCTTCAACCCGGTAGGTGGGCTGATCTTCGCCCGGCCCGGGCGGCGCGGCATCGCCGAGATGGACTTCCTGGTCAGCCCACGTTTCGGTTTCGCCTGGAGCCCCGAGGCACTGGGACGCAAGACCGTGCTGCGGGGCGGAGTGGGGATGTATTACTTCACGGCCGGACTGCAAGTTTCTCAGCAGCCGGGTTACTTCCAGCGCACGCCGTTTGTGGCCACCCTCGATGGATTTCTGACGCCAGCGGCGACGCTGAGTAATCCTTTTCCGAGCGGAATCCAGCAGCCGGTGGGCAACGCGCAGGGCATCAACACCTTCCTCGGGCAAAGCGTCAGTTTTTACCACTTCGCATTCGACAACCCGTATTCGCTGCGGTGGAATTTCACGATCCAGCGAGAGCTGGCTTCGAACACCGTGTTCGAAGTGGGCTACATGGGCAACCATGCGGTGCGCCTCACCGGGAACCGGGGTTTGAACTGGGTGCCGGAGCAGTTTTTGAGCACCCTGCCGGTGCGCGACCAACCCGTGATTGACCGCATGACGGCCAATGTCGCCAATCCCTTCCGCAATCTGCTCCCCGGAACCGGTTTGAACGGCAGCACGGTGCCAGTCAACCAGCTGCTGCGGGCCTTCCCGCAGTTCACGGGCGACGGCGGAGTCACCATCCTGGGGGACAACTTCGGTAGTTCCTTCTACCACATGCTTCAGGCCCGCCTAGAGAGACGCCTGGCCCGGGGATTCGCAGCCATGGTGAATTATCAGTACTCCAAGCTGCTCGAGAAGCGCACCTTCCTGAACCTAAGCGATCGGGCGCCGGAGAAGCGCGTGGCGAACGAAGATGTGCCGCACCGCGTGGTCGTCAGCGGCGTCTACGAGCTGCCGTTCGGCCGGGGCAAAGCGCTAGCCGGCGGCGCCGGTCCCGTGCTCGACCGGCTGATCGGCGGCTGGTCGCTCAACGGCATCTACACCTTCGCTTCCGGGCAAGCGATCGGCGACTGGGGCAATGTGATCTACTTCGGCGGCGATTTGCGGTTGAATCCTCGGGCGGTGGACGGCGCCTTCGATACGAGCCGGTTCGAACGCGCGAGCGCCCGGCAGCTGGCCTGGAATATCCGTCGGTTCCCGACGCGCTTCGGCAACCTTCGCGAAGCGGCAACGAACAACTTCGATATCTCGATCCTCAAGGACACGACGATCACGGAACGGGTGAGGCTTCAGTACCGGGCCGAGTTCTTCAACGCGCTCAACCACCCGCAGTTTGATTCGCCTAACATCAGTCCGACCAGCGCGGCCTTTGGCACCATCACGCGCCAGGAGAACCTGCCGCGAACCATTCAGATGGCTCTGAAGCTGATCTGGTAGGCCGACGCCGGCGGCGCGCAGGCTCGAGGCTCGGGCTACAATCAGGCGAGTTCGCCTGCTTGTATGAACGAACGGAGCTTGCTGTCCCTGATCGCCCGACGGGTCGAGCGGGGCAACTCTGACGAGCTGGTGCTGGGCATCGGGGATGACTGTGCGGTATTACGGCCCCGCGGCGCGCGTCACGATTGGCTCCTGACGACCGATCTGATGATCGAAGGGGTGCACTTTCTGGCCGGGGTGCATCCTTCCGTTTCGGTGGGCTACCGCGCACTGGCTCGGGGTTTGAGCGACATCGCCGCCATGGGGGGACGACCGCGCTTCTGCTTGGTGTCGCTGGCTTTGGGCGAGAACACGCGCACACGGTGGCTCGACGGCTTCTACCGCGGACTGAGCGCGCTCGCCCGGCAACATGGCGTGGTCATTGTCGGGGGCGATCTGAGCCGGGCCCGCCTGGCTTTTTGCGACATTGTGGTTTGCGGCACGGCGCCGCGCGGGCGGTTTTTGCGGCGCGACGGCGCACGGCCGGGAGACCGCATCTTCGTTTCCGGCCGCCTCGGCGGTTCCGCGCTGGGGCTCGAGCAACGTCGCGGCCCTGCCTGGACTCGGCACTTGCGCCCTGCGCCGCGCCTGGAGCTGGGCGAGTTTCTTCGGGACCACGTCGGCGCAACCGCGGCCATGGACCTCAGCGACGGGCTTTCCCTGGATTTGCACCGCCTGTGCTTGGCCTCCGGCGTCTCGGCGGTCCTCGAGCGGGAGCCGCCGCGATTTCCCGGCGCCACGCTGGAACAGGCTTTGCACGGCGGCGAGGACTACGAGCTGCTGTTCACCGTGCCGGCCAAAGCGAAGCCGCCGGCGGTGTTCGAGGGGATTCCGCTGACCGAGATCGGCTTCGTGCGCTTGGGACGGCCCGGGCGGGTTTGGTTCCGGGGCAAGCCACTTCCGCCCCGCGGATGGGATCCTTTCCGGCAGGCTGCGCAATAATGATCGGGATGTGTCGGGTTGAGGTGCTGGTCGTCGTTGTCTCCATGGTATTTGCGCTCCGGGTGACGGGGGCCGTGCGGATTGAGAAGATCAGCTATCAGGGTTGGCCGAATTGCTACCGTGTCAGTAACGGCGAGGTGGAGCTGGTCGTGACGGGAGACGTGGGCCCACGGATCCTGCGGTACGCCTTCGTCGGGGAGAGGAACTTCTTCAAGGAATACCCCGAGATGATGGGCAAGAGCGGGGAGAAGCAGTGGATGATCCGCGGCGGGCACCGGCTGTGGCGTGCGCCGGAGGATCCGAAGCTGACTTACGCGCTGGACAACGACCCGGTGAAGATTGACGTCCGGGGCAGCGTGTTGATCGCCACTCAGCCGGTGGAGGCGCTGACCGGGATCGAGAAGCAGATCGAAGTGCGGCTGGCGGCCAGGGGCACTGCGGTCGAGGTCGTGCATCGAATGCGCAACACGCTCCGGCGGCCCCAAGAGTTCGCGGCTTGGGCGCTTACGGTGATGGCGCCCGGAGGCGTGGCGGTCACCGGGTTTCCCCCGCGCGGACGCCACCCCGAAGTCTTGCTACCCACCAACCCATTGGTGATGTGGGCCTACACCGACTTCAGCGATCCCCGCTGGACCTTCACCAAAAAGTACTTGATTCTCCGGCAGGACCCTCAGGCTCGGGAGCCCCAGAAGGCGGGCCTGTTCCATCCGGACACGTGGGGCGCTTATGTGCTCGGGACGGACCTGTTCCTGAAGCGCTCCAAGGCGGATCCGTCCCAGCGTTATCCCGATTTCGGCTGTTCGTTCGAGACGTTCACCAATCAGGACATGTTGGAACTGGAAACGCTCGGGCCATTGACCCAGGTGCGGGCGGGCGGAACGGTGGAACATATCGAGCGTTGGAGCCTGCACCGTAACGTGCGCATCGGCGCCTGGAATGACGAGCAGCTGGATCGGGTTTTCGTCCCTCTGCTCGGAGCCCACTGAGACTGGCGCATTGCAGCGGGCCGAGCTGCGGTGGTATGATGCAGTTCTGCGAGCCCCGAGCGCAGGCCCACAGTTCGTGTGTCCCGTGAGCGGGGGCCTAGGTCGGGACGGGTGGCCGAGCGGTTAATGGCAGCAGACTGTAAATCTGCCGCCCCTTGCGGGCTACGGAGGTTCGAATCCTCCCCCGTCCACCAACAGCGAAGGGTTTGGGCGAGCCGATGTAGCTCAGTTGGTAGAGCGCGTCCTTGGTAAGGACGAGGTCACCGGTTCAATCCCGGTCATCGGCTCCAAAGATTCTGGCAATCTTCGGAATCAAGGGAAGTCGTCAATTCCGGCAGGCGGTCCATGCCGGCTGCCGCACGAGGGTGTGACGCAATATGGCCAAGGAGAAATTCGATCGCAGCAAGCCGCACGTCAACGTAGGGACGATCGGGCATATCGATCATGGCAAGACGACGCTGACGGCGGCGATCACGCGGGTGTTGTCGAAGAAGAACCCGCGGGTGAAGTTTCGGCCGTTCGATTCGATCGACAATGCGCCGGAGGAGCGGGCGCGGGGGATCACGATAGCGATATCGAATGAGGAGTAAGAGACGGCGATGCGCCAGTATGAGCATGAGGAATGTCCGGGGCATGCGGATAACAAC